>CAYGTH010000139.1:7341-15384 GCA_964352745.1 uncultured Bacteroidia bacterium | reverse complement strand
GACAGAAAACGGGTTAGGGATTACCAATCCAGAAGAGCGGCGGCTGGAAGCCAGTGTTACGTGTGGCGAATCGTTTCATACAACTCGAAGGTAGCCTGGGTAGGCTCAACTTCTAGTTCGCTACGAAGGGTACTTCGGCATCGATGAAACTGCCGAATCGCCCGGGAGCGCTGCCCCATTCGATGATAACAGGCCATGAGGCGACGATAGATATTTTCACGGCAATTATCTGATTCGAGAATGGATTTACTGTATCCAATGGCCATTGCCGGATCTGTCTCCTCAAAGTATTCACTCAACCGCTCCAGCATGACCAGATAAATTTCCTTGAGATTCTCTCGCTCTTCTCTGATCCATACCTCATAGGGACTGTCTGCCAGGAAGATCCCCTGATAGCAGGAAATCGCTTGCTTGTATTCATATACAGCTGCTGCCCGTCCCTCCTGATCCTCTTTGCTTCGGCCAGCCCTCCACCGTTCCAGAAATTCATCCACATCCAGGCTAATGCTCAGGTCAGGATTGATCTGGTAACATTCATCCCGAAACAAAATATGGTCAAGATTAGGATTCGTTGCATGAAGTGCCTTACGGAGTCCGTGCAAGGCTACGTTCAGGCTATTTCGAGCACTTTCCGGAGTAGAGTTTGGCCAAAACAAATCCATTAACACCTCCCGGGCGATCCGTTTTCGATGATAAAACAAGAGATAGGCGAGTATAGACTTCGCTTTTTTTCCGCCCAACTTTTTTACCTTTTGTCCATTTGAATAGAGTTCAAAATCGCCTAGAAAACGCCCCCCCAAACCAGTAGTATGCTGCCAGTTCGGTTTGACTTCTTCTCCAAAATAGGATTTTTCCCGAACCCACTTTCCCGCGCGATTGAGCAGATTATCCTCTAACTCAAGCACATCAGGATCGGCCTGCAAACTCAATAAAGCCGCAGGTCTATTCTCCACCGGAACAGGTACTGAAGTCCCCTTTAACGATTTCCAAAATCGACTGATCGGCTGTAACCAGGCCCTGGCTTGCTTTCGCTGACATTTCCCCAACCGGATCATCGATTCCCGGAAGCCTTCACTCGTAACAGGCCCCGTAAAAACATCCGCAGCTCCGGCCCGAAAAGCAGCCAAAATTACAGATGAATCATTTTTAGCACATTGACAAAAAATAAGGGAATCAGGACAGGTCTTGCGTAAGGACTTCATTAATACCAGGTCTTCCGGCATTTGAAAGTCAGGGATATACAAAATCTCGGGGAGCATCTCCGACGCAAATGCAAGCGGAGACCGGTCCTCGGGGACGGATAATATGCGGTAAGACTCGCAAGCACCCGCACTAATTTGCCTGAATGTGGCAACATTCCATTTGATCAAAAGGATCCTGGGATGTTTCATGGCTGAACGTTTTCAAAAGGCGTTTCACAGGTTTCAGTCTAAATAATGCAATTGTTGTTCTTCAGATTAATACCCCCTGATTAACAACAGGAAGGATCAGACAATTACACCATGTTGGGAGTAGGACTTCAACTTTGTTATCAACAAAGAGAGTCCGGGCGCTACTCAAATCAAAACGAGGGAAACAATTAAAGATACTTATTTCCCTATACAAAAGCCACTATATTTCAGCAGTCTATATTATTTCCGTATTTATACGGTTCGTCGAATCGTTTGATTTTTCAATGCTTATTGCAAGTCTTTGCATAACGAATCAGGTGAGTTGCTTCCATTTCTTATTGACAATTTCTCAGGCATAAGCAGAATCAAAAGGTTGCTTTCCTCCTGATTCCTTCGGAGATTCGTCACTTGTATGGGCGTACTAAAAAAACTGGCCGGCCAAACGGCTATCTACGGAATCAGTTCCGTCCTCGGCAGACTGCTCAATTTGGTCCTCACTCCTCTCTATACCCGACTGTTTGTACAGGGCGTATATGGAGTCCTTAGTTATTTATATTCCTGGGTTGCCATGGTCAATGTGGCCTTGACATTCGGGATGGAGACCACTTTTTTTCGATTCGCACAAGACGGAAAACCCGTCCAGAAAATCTACGACCAGGCATTTATTTGGGTCCTTTTCCTTGACATTGCATTCCTGCTCATTGCCGGAACCGGGTACCAGGTGATTGCAGAATGGATTGGTTATTCCGAACATGCCCATCTGGTCCTATTTACCGTACTGATCATCTTTCTGGATACCCTTGCAGCCCTTCCCATGGCACGCCTGCGCTATGAAGAAAAAGCAATTCGGTTTGCGACGATCAACCTCATCAATATCGGCCTGACCGTCGCACTAAATTTTGCTTTTCTGTTCCTGATTGCCAGAGATATACAATATGTTTTCATCGCGAATCTGATCGCCTCCACTTTACGACTCGGCATGGCGATGTGGGGCAATCTACCTACTACTATACGTCCGGATCGGGATCAGTTACAATCCATGATTCACTATGGATTCTTCATTGTAATTGCGGGATTAGCGGGAATTTCCACCCAGACATTGGATCGAATTTTGATTCCCGCCTTTTGGGAAGATGGCCAACTCTACAAAGGTGTACCCCAGACTGGCGATGAAATGGTTGGCCTGTATGCCGCGAGTTATAAATTGGTTATGCTCATCGGATTGGCAACTCAGGCCTTCCGGTATGCTGTCGAGCCCTTTTTCTTTAAAGAATCCGGTCAAAAAGACTCCCCGGAAACATTCGCGAGGATCTTTCATTACTTCATGCTTGCGGCCCTGACGGGATTTTTGTTTATCGCCTCCTTTGCCAAAGAGATTGCCTCTTTTGAAGTCAATGTCTTTGGCTTTTTCAAATTCTCCTTTATCGGCGCCGATTACTGGTCGTCGCTGGAAGTAGTGCCGATTCTCCTACTCGCCTATGTCTTTAATGGTGCCTATCTCAATCTTTCGATCTGGTTCAAGATTACCAAGCAGGTCCGGTATGCGATACTATTTACTGGCGCAGGGGCCATTGTGGTGGTTTTGGTGAATATCCTGACGATTCCGACAATGGGGTATATGGGCAGCGCCTGGGGAGTTTTACTCGGATTCGCGACTATGTGTGTGCTCGTCTATTTCGTCGGGCAGCGATATTATCCCATTCCCTACCGCATGACTCGACTCCTGCTCTATTCGGCAGTATTTGTCGGGGCCTATTTTTTCAATGCGCAAATCGGGCCTACAGATGGCTTTGCCCTGGCTTTTTTGTGGAAACTGACAACTTGTCTCGCTGTGTTGGGGATTGTGTATGCCGGGGAAAAATACTTTCCGGTGTTTGGGGGGAAGCGGCATATACAAAAGGGAGAAGATTAGCCTACCTACTTGGCTTCAAATTTTTATGATGAAGAAAATTCGTTTCGGCCTTCTTTTTTTGGGCGCAATCGCTACTTTGTGCTTCCTGTTTTGGCCACTCAGCAGTTCCGACTTTGCCATTGCTTTCGATGAAGATAAAATCAACAGAAAGCTGGCTTTTCTGGCAAATATTGAAGCCAAAAATCCTGATGCGCAGCAACCCAATATCATTTTCATCCTGGCAGATGATCTGAGCAAGCTGGATGTATCCCTTTATGGCGGCACCTGGCTAGAGACGCCAAATATTGATGCACTGGGTAAGTCTGGCGCCCACTTTTCAGCAGCCTACACCACCGCACCGATATGCAGTCCTGCCCGAGCCGCCCTACTCACGGGTCGCTACCAGCAGCGCTTTGGCTACGAATTCCAGATGCATGATCGCTATCCTCGCAATCGGCTGGAATACTATGTGTTTCGCCATTTCATCTCTACCAACAATTTTCACGTACGGGATTCAAAAGCCAGATACCCGCGTGCTCGGGACATCCGGAAGCAAGGCCTCCCACCAGAAGAACTCTCCCTGGCAGAGATCCTCAAAAAGCAGGGATATGCTACGGCTGCCCTCGGCAAATGGCACCTTGGCCATGAGCCAGCTTCCCAACCCAGCCAATTTGGGTTTGACGACCACTATGGTTTTTATGAAGCCTTTTCCCTTTATGCCGACTCCACTGCTGTTGGTATTGTAAACCAACGGATAGACGAGTTTTCAGACAAGCATCTTTGGAGTCAAGGCAGAAATGGGACCTGCGCACTGCGATGCAATGACAGTATTGTTTCTGGCAGCGGCTACCTTACAGAGGAACTGGCAAATGAGGCGGTGCAGTTCATCGAACAAAACCGCGACCAACCATTCTTTCTCTACCTTCCCTTCAGCGCACCCCATTCTCCCTTTCAGGCTAAACAGACGGATTACGATCGCTTTGCTCACATAGCGGATCCCTACAAACGCATTTATTGCGCGATGATTTATTCGCTCGACCAGGCCGTAGGACAAATTGTAAAACAAGTGCACTCGCAGGGCCTGACAGATAATACCCTGATTTGTTTTGCCAGTGATAATGGCGGCGCGACTTACACCCTCGGCACCGACAATGCGCCTCTCAAAGGAGGTAAAATGTCAGCGTTTGAGGGAGGGATGAATGTTCCCATGCTGATGAGCTGGCCGGGAACAATCGCACCAAACATGACTTATGAGTCCCCCGTGAGCCTTATGGACTTATTCGCTACTGCCGCAGCCATCACTGACACAAAGTTGCCGAATGATCGCCCCTACGATGGCGTCAACCTACTACCATTCCTCTCCGGAGCACGCAAGGACCTCCCACATGAGGCCTTGTTCTGGCGGTCAGGCTACAATAAATCTATTAGAAGTGGGGCATGGAAACTCATACTCAATGAACTGGATGGGGACACCTTGCTTTACGAACTAAATCTGGACAAATTTGAACGTATCAACCAAGCCAGACGAAAACCTGAGGTCGTTCAGGATCTGATTCAACAGTTAAAAAACTGGGAAAGAGGTTTGATGCCCCCTCGCTGGCCCGGGGTTATGGATTATCATTTCAAAATCGGAGATCATGTGTACAGGTTTCCTGTGTGATCAACCAGATGAAATGAGGCTTTATTCATCCCGCATATACCTTCAACTTACTGGGTTTCTAACCGCTTATTTATGCATCCTCTCTACACCATCCGCCTGGCAACTCAGGCCGACGTTCCCGCCATGCTGGCGATTTACGGGCCTTTTGTGGAACACTCCTATGTTTCATTTGAAACGGAAGTTCCAACTGCATCTGCCTTTTGGCAACGGGCTCAGACTGTCCTGGCAGAAGCGCCCTGGCTCGTCTGTACGTATGAAGATCAGGTCGTTGGCTATGCCTATGCCAGTGCGCACCGATCCCGGCAAGCCTATCAATGGAATCGGGAACTCTCTGTGTATGTCAAGGAAGCCTGGCGCGGAAAGGGAATTGCCCGAGCCTTGTATTCCACCCTCATTGAACTCCTGAAACTTCAAGGCTACCTGAATACGCTTATTGGAATTTCGCTCCCTAACGAAACAAGTGTACGATTCCATGAGAAAATGGGCTTTAAACCTGTAGGAATTTATCATAATGTTGGATTTAAAAAGGGTCGTTTCTGCGATGTTGGATGGTGGGAACTATCAATTCAAAATGCACCTCCAAATGAGATTATTTCGCCTCCAGATTGTCAAAAAATGAGTTTGTGGCAAGAGATATTGTCAAATGGAATAGCGGGTTTGTTATAATAATTCAACAAATATCTCAAAAATAAGGGTAAGAATTTGTATAATTGTTCAATATTTCTGACAATATACAACCCTACGCTTCTGATGAATACCTGTTATATCCCCGCAATCCTGCTCTGCTGTTGCTTTTTTCTATTCCCTCCTTCTCTCTCTGCACAAGGCAACTTCACATCCGACCCCTTTCAAATCTGGACAGATCTTCCCGAATCTGACATCAAAGTAGTTGGCAAACGGCAAATCGTTCCTGATAGCTACCGAACCCTACGCGCGGATATAAAGGACTTAAAAATCCTGCTGGCTACTGCACCATTGGAAGGTTCTCAGGCAAGCCCTGCTCTACTGAGTCTCCCCTTTCCTGATGGGAGTTTCCAGACTTTTTCAATCGTGGAATCGCCCATTATGGCACCTGCTTTATCTGCCAAATTCCCAGAGATCAAAACCTACATCGGCCAGGGAATCGAAGACGGTACTGCTACAGTTCGACTGGATATAACCCCCAAAGGCTTTCACGCCATGATCCTGCGAAGCGGCGGCAGCATCTTTATAGATCCTTATTCCTCCGAAAACCCAATACACTATCTCTCCTATTTCAAACGGGATTTCCACAAAATCCTGTCTTCGCCCATAGAAGAATTACCCCCCATCGATGCCTCGCTGGAAAATCAACTCGGAGAATCCATCAATCCTGGCACTTCAACCGGAATGGTTATCATGGCGGGAGATTGTCAATTGCGAACCTATCGACTGGCTTTGGCCTGTACGGGCGAATACGCAACTTTCCATGGGGGTACGGTTGCATCCGTTATGGCAGCATTTACCACTTCGATGAATCGCGTCAATGGCGTGTACGAACGTGAAGTTGCCGTCCGTATGGAAATGGTCGCCAATAATGACCTCCTGATTCAATTGGACGCCGCTACCGACCCTTACACCAACAACGATGGCGGAACTATGCTCCTCGAAAATCAAACGACTGTAGACGCCATCATTGGCAGCGGCAACTATGACATCGGCCATGTATTCAGTACAGGTGGTGGTGGCGTTGCCTTCCTCAATTCTCCTTGTAACAATACAAACAAGGCACGTGGGGTAACCGGCCTTCCGGCTCCTGTGGGAGACCCTTTTGACATCGACTATGTCTGCCATGAAATGGGCCACCAGTTTGGCGGCAATCATACTCAAAATAATGCCTGCAACCGGAGTGCGGCTTCCTACGAACCCGGGAGTGCCTCCACCATCATGGGATATGCAGGGATTTGTGCGCCGAATGTGCAGAATAACAGCGATGATTATTTCCACGCCATTAGTATACAGGAAATTCAGGCGAATATTACAGCTGGTACCAGCAGCACTTGTCCTGTCGTTACTGCCCTCGCCAATACCGCCCCGGTAGCCGCCGGAGGTCTCGACTATACCTTACCCGTATCTACTCCATTTGCCTTAACAGCATCTGCCATCGATCCCGATCCGGATGTATTGACGTATTGCTGGGAGCAGTTTAATAACGATGTGGCGGTGATGCCCCCTGCCGCCACTTCCGTAGCCGGCCCCAATTTTCGGACTTTTGACCCAACCACTGATCCGGTTCGTTACTTTCCCCGTTTGGCAGACCTGGTGAATAATGTTGTTCCGGTATGGGAAGTGCTTCCCAGTGTCAGCAGGACGATGGACTTTCGAGTTACGGTTCGGGACAATGTAGCTGGCGGAGCTTGCACCGGTGAAGATGATGTGCTCCTGACGTTTTCAAATACTGCCGGGCCATTTCTGGTACTTTCTCCCAATACATTTTTGACATGGACTGCAACCGGTACCGAAATAGTAACCTGGGATGTCGCCAATACAGATGCAGCCCCTGTGAGTTGCGCAAATGTTGACATTCTTCTCTCAACGGATGGAGGGTATACGTATCCGATTGTACTGGCGACGAATGTCCCAAATGATGGAGCGCAGCCGATTACCGTTCCCAACAACATCACGGCAACTGCGCGTGTCAAGGTCGTATGCTCAGGCAATATCTTCTACGACATCTCCGATACCGATTTTGAAATCGTTGCCCCAACAATCCCTGACTTTAGTATCGTTGCAACTCCCACTGCCCAAACCGTATGTGGCGGCAGTAATGGCAGTGCAACCGTTGATATCGGCGCATTTTTGAGCTTTGCAGATCCGGTTACCCTCAGTGTTACAGGGACGCCGACAGGCATTACGCCGGTATTTAGTGCAAATCCCATTATCCCCGGCAACGCGAGTATCCTGACCTTGACAAATGATGGATCAGGCACGCCCGGCACCTCCACTCTGACGATAAGCGGCACCAGCACCACTGGCACCAAGAGTGTTGACATCACGCTTACTCTTTCCGATGTACCCGCACTGCTTACAGCCGCCGCTCCCGCCAATGGAGCTACCGGCGTTTCCCTCTCCCCCACTCTTTC
>CAYGTH010000139.1:5330-7241 GCA_964352745.1 uncultured Bacteroidia bacterium | reverse complement strand
GGCGGCTTTATTTCTGATGTGAATGTCGTACTGCTCGAAGGCACCCATAGTTGGATGGCTGATCTGGAATTCAGCCTAATCAGTCCGGCAGGAACGGAAGTAGAACTCATGAATCAGGTATGTACGGATAATGACGATTTTGACATTCAATTTGACGATACGGCAGCGGCTGGTGCAATTCCCTGTCCCCCAACAAATGGAAATGCGTACCAACCCGTCGAAGCACTAACAGACTTCAATGGCGAAAATCCTGATGGCAACTGGGTATTGGAAATAGAAGATCTCAATAATGGAGATATTGGCGAATTACAAAACTGGGGGCTGGAAATCTGCCTACTTAGCACAAACCCTTCTGCCAATCAGCCACCTTCACTCCTGACCAACAATCCCCTGAATATTCTCTCTGCTGCCACCGGTCAAATCACCGATTTACTACTCGAAATTACAGATCCCGATCACGCACCCATCGATCTGGTATTCACCCTATTGTCAATACCTGTAAGCGGGACGCTTTATCTGAATGGAGTAGCACTCAATCTGGGGAATACCTTTACCCAGGCAGACATCGACAATGGTTTCCTCAGCTATCAGCACAATGGCAATGCAGCGGCTACAGACGCCTTCAACTTTAGTGTAGCAGATGGTGCAGGGGGCTGGTTTGGAACCCCTACATTTACGATAAACATCCAGAATACAGTCCTCCCGGCAAACCTGACTCAATTGGAGGCACATGCAAAAGGGAACGATATCCTGGTAGCCTGGGAAACGCAACAAGAGGTCAATACAGATCGATTTGAAGTACAAATGCGTTCGATACAAGGCAGTACTGCCTTTGAAATGGCAGGATTTGTATCGGCTGCTGGAAATAGCGAAACTCAACTCAGTTATCAATTCAACATTCCCAACAATACGCCTGACCGATATGAAATCCGTCTCCGACAACTGGACCTCGATGGCCGGGAATTTCTGAGTAATGTGATTGAGGTCCAGGTTTCTGCCCTGCCCGAATTAGTCGTGCGGCCTATTCCTGTTAAAGAGACATTATTCCTCGAATTTTTTCTGAAAGAACCCCATCCGATCCGCCTGGACCTCTTTGACGCACACGGGCAGTTGGTTCACAAACACCACCACGAACAGATCAATCGCGGCGCTGTACAGCTCCAAGTTGAGATGAAAAACTTACCCGCGGGCATGTATTTTTATAGAATCATAGCCGGTGCCCAGGTGTTTCAAGGGAAGGTATTGCATACGGAAAAAGGTAGGTAATTTTTGAACAACCCGCAGCCGGCTAGCAGACAGCTATTGTCGGATTCCGATCGGGCTATCCATGAAGGCGAAGAAATTTCAGTATAAAATTTGCTAGGGAATCAGCTTGAGGTCTTTCACATTGTAATACACCTCTTTCATCAGGATTTCTCCTGAAATTGACTGAAGGGAAATCGTATTTTCCAGCCCCACCACAGTCCGGAATTGCCAAACGTTCTCATTCTCCCGATAATAGACCTCCACAATTGGTTGAGTTTGGTTAACGACCAAATATTCTTTAAGAGAGGGAATTTGGCGGTAATAGAAAAACTTTTCTCCTCGATCAAACCTTTCGGTACTTTCAGAAAACACTTCTACGATTAACAATGGATTGAGAATAGCCTGTGGATTGAGGGCACTTAACAAAGTTTCCCCACATACAACAGAAGCATCTGGATAATAATATCTTCCAGCTTCTTCCACGGCCACTTTTACATCACTATTATATGCCTTGCAAGTACCCTTATTGCTTTTCAGCAGACCGCGTAATTCAGCAGTAATATTAGCCGAAATGAGGGAATGCTCAGGAGAACCTCCAGCCATAGCCAGTATATTCCCATCGTGGAATTCAAATTTCTCTTTGGATTTTTTTTCCAATTCAAGATA
>CAYGTH010000139.1:0-5230 GCA_964352745.1 uncultured Bacteroidia bacterium | reverse complement strand
TATTCCCATCGTGGAATTCAAATTTCTCTTTGGATTTTTTTTCCAATTCAAGATAGGATTGGATGGTATATTTTCTTGTGATTGCAACTTCCCCCATATTCATTGATATAAGTGCGTTCAATATCGGAAAATCTCGGCACAAATCATTCTTCCAGCAAACAGGACAGATCAAATGAAAAACCAGGAAGGACATCTTCGCCCAAAAGAGATTGATCAAACCCCGTGATTAAGTTGGTTTTCTGGCCGGGGCGATAGATATAGGATTTCTCTTCTTTGGGATCAATTAACCAGGCAAGTTGGCAGCCGTTTTTAATCCAGCTTTCCATTTTTCCCTTCAATGGGAGCAGTCGATCTGTGGCTGATCTCACTTCGACCACAAAATCAGGACAAAGCGGCGGGAATTGCTCCTTCTCTTTACGACTGAGTGTGTTCCAACTCGCTTTCAATACAAAGGCAATATCTGGTGCCTTCATGCTTCCATCAGGCAGCAAAAAACCTGCGGATGACTCAAAAGTCATCCCCGACTTTTGGGTACGATTCCAGATGACCAATTCGGCATTAATCAAAGAAATATAGAAGCTACTTAACCCTCCTGAAGGCGACATAATCGTGATAAAACCTGTGGAATCTCGTTCAATTCTCAATCTGCGATTAGCTGCACAAAAGGCAAATAAATCATCATCCGTCCAGGAGCGGGATTGGGGTATGTCGAGTGTAATCGAATTCATTGTCTCTAATATACGATAAACTAAGGTGTCGGATGCCTTTGTTGCCTGATTAACTATTCGGCTGTTAAAATGCTATAAAGAGACCCCACGTTTCCAGGGAATGAAATCATCCTGCCCGAGCAGGGTGGCTTTTGCCTGAGTACGGCCGCTGGCAACCTCAATGATCAGCCACAGCAATTCACGCCCACAGGCCTCAATCGTCGTTTCACCTTCGATAATGGCGCCGGTATTAAAGTCGATAATGTCCCGCATCCGGTCGTAGAGTTTCGTATTGGAAGAGACCTTGAGGACAGGTGCCACGGGATTGCCTGTTGGCGTTCCCAGGCCCGTTGTAAAGAGAATGATATTTGCGCCCGAACCCGCAAGACCGGTGGTCGATTCTACATCATTGCCCGGTGTGCAGAGGAGATTGAGGCCGGGTTTCGTTGCCTGCTCTGTGTAGTCCAGCACATCTGTAACGGGTGAAGTGCCTCCTTTTTTGGCAGCTCCTGCCGATTTGATTGCATCTGTTATCAGACCGTCTTTAATATTCCCGGGAGAAGGATTCGCATCGAAGCCGGAACCCGCTTCCACCGCCCGCTGGTTATAGGTACGCATGAGGTGCACAAATTTCTCAGCAGTCTGGACCTCCACACATCGGTCTGCTAATTCCTGCTCCACGCCATTGAGTTCGGGGAATTCGGAGAGAATGGGTGTCCCGCCAAGCGCTACCAACAAATCAGAAGTATAGCCCAAAGTCGGATTCGCAGAAATTCCGGAGAAGCCGTCCGATCCTCCACATTCCAGGCCGAGCACCAGTTTGGATAAGGGAGCAGGCTTTCGGGTCAATTGATTGGCTTGCATCAAACCCGCAAATGTCTGCTTGACCGCTGTTGCGATAAAGTCCGGCTCGGACTTACTTTCCTGTTGCTCCAGGATATACAACGGCTTATCAAATTCAGGTTCAAATTCACGAATAGCTTCCTGCAACAAGGTCGCCTGCGCATTTTGGCAGCCCAGGCTCAGGACCGTTGCTCCAGCTACATTCGGATGAACGATATAGCCCGCCAATAACCGACACAGCGCACCGGAATCCTGACGGGTTCCGCCGCAACCCATTTCATGGGTCAGGAATTTAATTCCATCTACATTAGGAAAAACCCGATTCCTTACCGATTCCTCCCGCGAAAGAATGATGTCAGTTGCTAATACTTCCGCTTCTCCTTTCCCGGCCCGATACGCCTCCACCAGTCCCGGAATATCCAATTGGTATTGCTGCCTCGTATCATAGCCTAATGAATGCACCAAAGCCTGCCGGATCACAGCGATATTGCGATTTTCACAAAACACCAGCGGAATGACCAGCCAGATATTCTGGGTACCAACTTTTCCGTTGCTGCGGTGGTAGCCCATGAATGTCGTCCCTTCAAATTCAGACACATCGGGCTTTTGCCAGGCCGTTTTGCGCTCCCCTACCTGATAATCACTGGAAGCATGGCGAATATTATTCACGGTAATAGCACCTCCTTTTAGAATCGGAGCCGTCACCGTCCCTACCAAAACCCCATACATGAATACCTGATCTCCGGGCGATAAGGCCTGTAAAGAGAATTTATGTTTAGCCTGAATCGGCTCCTGCAATTCGATCGAATCGTTATGGTGAGCAATGATTTCGCCTGCCGGCAGATCAGTGAGGGCGGCCATGACATTGTCCTGCGGATGTACGAGTAGTGTTTTGCGGATCATTGGGATCTATATTTATTATCAATTAGCGAAAAAGTAAGGGAATTCAAAAAACGGGAAGACTGACAATCGTTTTCTGCCTCTCCCAACCTGCCCCAGACAAAGTCTTCCCAAAAAATTCCTATTTTCCCACAGCAACCTATCTTTTATCCTAATTTTCATGAACACTACTTACTCACGAATCTGCGTACTGTTGGCCGCTTGTCTGGCATTTGCAGTCCCCTCCCTTATGGGTCAATCGGAGAATTCGCCCCAACTCAATATTCTCTGGATAATCGGGGAGGATCTCGGCCAGGATTTGGCTTGTTATGGACATCCCGGCGTAAAAACGCCTAACCTGGACCAACTCGCAGCCGAGGGCGTACGCTATACCCACGCCTTCACGACTGCTCCTGTGTGTTCACCCAGCCGGTCTGCATTTATGACAGGCATGTATCAAACGAGTATCGGCGCGCACAATCACCGTTCACATCGGGATGACAATTACCCGCTACCGGAAGGGGTAAAAGTCATCACAGACTGGCTACGAGAAGCGGGCTACTTCACTGCCAATATCCGACACCTGACAGACAACAAAAAAGAACCTTTTTACAAAGGCACCGGAAAGACCGACTGGAATTTTCATTATGAAGGGGAGCCGTTTGACACAGATGTCTGGGCTGATCTCAAGGGACATGAGCCTTTTTACGCACAGATCAATTTTTCAGAGACGCATCGCGGGAATGCCTGGAATGACTCCCATTTGCATATCGCAGAAACCGCTGATCCGGGCAAGGTGCTCATGCCGCCTTATTACCCCGATCATCCGGAAGCGCGCAAGGACTGGGCGCAATACCTGAACACCGTGATGTCGCTGGACAAGAAAGTCGGCTATGTCCTGGATAAACTGGAATCTGATGGATTAGCGGATAATACAGTCGTGATCTTCATGGGCGACCACGGCCGGGCGATGATGCGTGGCAAGCAGTGGCCGTATGATAGCGGCCTGCGAATTCCCCTGATTATTCGCTGGCCTAAAGACATTCCGGCACCTGCTGATTTCCAGCCGGGAACGGTCAACAACCGTATGCTCGCTTCTATCGACATCAGCGCAACGACGCTCGATCTCGCAGGCGTAAATCCTCCTTTATTGATGCAAGGCCGGGTCTTTTTAGGCGAACATGCTGCACCTGCCCGCAATCATGTATTTGGCGGAAGAGACAGGGGAGATGAAACCGTGGATCGCATTCGGACTGTGCGTGATGGGCGCTACCGGTACATTCGCAATTTTTATCCCGATCGGCCTTTCCTCCAAACCAACCGCTATAAAGAATTCACCTATCCCATGATTCCCCTGATGCGCGAATTACATGCCGAAGGAAAACTCACTCCGGCACAGGCTTATTTACTCGCTCCGACCCGACCCGTAGAGGAACTCTATGACCTGGAGGCCGATCCCTATGAAATTCATAACCTCGCTACGGATCCCGCTCATTGGGAACGACTGGCCCATATGCGAAGCCTCGTCGAAACCTGGATTGTAGAAACCAATGATCAGGGGCGAATTCCCGAATCCCCGGAAATTCACAAATTTTGGGACGACCGAGCGATCAGGGTATATGATGAAAAAATCAAAAAAATGAGGAAAGAACGGAAGAAATGAGTTTGGATTTACGAATTGGGAAATTCAACTAACATTATACCTCTTAACCCCTAACTTTGGTCCTGTGACAATTTCTACGGGTGGTGACTCCCATGTTATGTGTCGGCGGATAAATCCGCCGCTACAAGCCCGTATAGGCGAATTTATTCGCCTGCTTCTTTTTGCCAGCGGGCATCTCCGCTAAAATTGTCAAAGAACCTTAACTTTTAACTCTTACCTGTCACCCCTGACCCTACTCTTATGAACCGATTCTATTTCGTCATTCCCCTTGCCCTATTACTCGGAATTGCTGCACAGGCAAAAGCGCAGGATGCCCAAGCCGAGGAATTGCCCTCGAAGCAATACGTCTATAAAACAATCGATACCGTTTCGTTAGAACTGGAAATCTTTCAGCCACCCAATAAACAGGAAGCGCCCTTACCTGCCATGATATTTTTCTATGGCGGTGGATGGAAAGGCGGCTCAACCGGACAGTTTCGGACCCATGCGCAATACTTTGCCAAACGAGGAATCATCACTGTGCTGGCGGATTACCGGGTATTGAATCGGCATGGCACCAGTCCCTTTGAAGCCGTAGCCGATGCGAAGTCTGCAATTCGATTCCTGCGTCAGCATGCGGATTCGCTGGGGATAAATCCTGACAACATTATCGGCTCTGGCGGCTCGGCAGGCGGGCATTTGGCAGCAGCAGCGGGGCTGGTACCCGGCCTTGATGATCCACAGGACGATCTCGCCATTTCTCCAAAGCCCAATGCGCTGGTCTTATTCAATCCCGTATTTGACAATGGACCCAACGGCTACGCATTTGATCGCTGCGGCGGGGAACTGGGCTATAAAACGATTTCACCGATTCACAACATCGCTCCGGGTGCGCCTCCGACGATTGTGTTTTTGGGAACAGAAGATGATTTGATTCCGGTAGCTACTGCGGAGGCCTATAAAATGCAAATGGAAACCATTGGCAGTCGCTGCGAATTGCGTCTGTATGAAGGCCAGGGACATGGCTTTTTTAACCTAAAAAAACCCAATCATTACCTCGCTACCGTTATTTCCTCAGATTTATTCCTTATTTCACTGGGGTATCTCACAGGGGAACCGGATATCATCAGCCTCACTGCTTATTTATGAAAACGGAAGT
>CAYGTH010000138.1:0-15597 GCA_964352745.1 uncultured Bacteroidia bacterium | reverse complement strand
GTGATGAGACTGCTATGCTGATATTCAAAATGTCAACAGATTGTATTCCTAAGTTGAGTATTCACCTCGATGTACCTTTTTACTTAAAAACCCATTTACCTTATGAAACGACTAACGCTCCTCTTTGCATGTCTGCTGATGGCTGGTTTTGCCTTCGCGGATCATGAACCTATTGACCTCAAAGCTGGATTTGTAGTGGGCAATCCGGAAATCCAATCTGTCAATGCACTTGCCTTTGGCCCTGAAGGAATTCTGTTTATCGGAGATTCGCGCCGCGCCGAGATTTTTGCCTTAGATACCAAGGATGAAAGCCCATCAGCCGATGCCACAGATATCAAAATGAATCAGGTAGATGCGCAAATCGCTGCCTTACTTGGAACAACTGTTGATGCCATTGTGATTCACGATTTGGCCGTAAACCCGGTTTCAAAGGTGGTGTATCTCGCGGTTCATGCCAATGACGGGAGCCCAATCTTACTACGGACCCGGGGAGAAACATTTGAGCATGTAGCCCTTGATGCAGTGAGTTATTCCCGGATTGGGTTGAATAAAGCGGTTGATGCAGAGGCAAAAGACCGACGCGGACGCGCATTGCGGAAGTGGGCGATTTCTGATTTGGCTTACTACGAAGGACAGGTCATGGTTTCGGGTTTGTCAAATGAAGAATTCAGTTCCACCTTTCGGACGATCCCCTTTCCATTTGAAGCTGAGCAAACCCATTCCTCACTCGAAATCTATCACGCAGCTCACGGAAAGTATGAAACACATTCCCCGATCAAAACATTTATGCCGTATGAACTCCACGGAAAAACACACCTCGTAGCGAGCTACACCTGCACGCCCTTGGTCATTTTCCCACTGGACGAAATGAAGCCCGGAGCACACAGCAAAGGCAAAACCGTCGCAGAACTAGGCAACCGGAATACGCCGCTCGATATCGTTAGTTATTCCAAAAATGGGAAGTCGTATATCTTATTGGCGAATAGCAGCCGCGCGTTGATGAAGATTGATCCTGCTGCAATTGAACACTATGAAGACTACCTGACTGAGCCGGTAGAAGGAAACTCAGCAACTGCAGGTATCGAATTTATCTCCCTGCCTTATGTGAATGTGGTGCAAATGGACAAGCTCAGTGATGAGAAAATCCTGCTGCTGCAACGCATGGCTAATGGTGATTTGAACCTGCATACGGCAAGTAGCGGGAGATTGTAATCATAAGATCATGGGGCTACTCTGGTAGCCCCATTTCTATAGCGCTATGCTGTATATCCGAATCATGTTACTGCTCAGTTTTTCTTGCCTGTTTCGGGTAGAGGCGCAGCCGATGTTTGAGGTGCTAAAGGATGCGGATCTTACCGTATTGCGGGTTCGGTTTGATGATTCTGAATTGAATGAGGCCTTGCAGTCCGGAACGATTCAAGCAGCTACCTGTTTGCAGGTATATATCGGCGTTCAATCCTTGGCAGAAGCTCAACAAAAACGATCCATTCTCGGTACCTACACTTATTCGGCATCTGAAATCCGGTTTCGTCCGCTCCTGCCTTTCCGCGAAAACATCCCCTACCTGGCGGTTTTTCAAGACAGGGTGTTGCTCCCGTTTCGACTCCAGCCCCCTGTTGACCGGCTCTCGCCTCAACTGCTGGGCCTATATCCGGGTACAGATACGGTTCCTGCCAACCTGCTAAAAATTTACCTGCACTTTTCTGAGCCGATGCAGGAAGGCCAGGTCTATGACCGGGTGTATCTGCTGGATGCAGGAGGTAATCGGATTTCGGAGCCTTTTGTACGCCTCCAGCCTGAACTCTGGGACGAAACGCGTTGTCGGGTTACGCTTTGGCTGGACCCTGGCCGGGTCAAAAGGGCCTTGATGTCCCGGGAAAGGTTTGGGGCAGTGCTAGCGCCAGGGCAGCAGATTCGTATCCGGGTTGATTCTGCCTGGAAAAGTGCTGCCGGTTATCCATTGAATCAGCATACCCAACAACAAGTGTATATCTCTTCTGCCGATCGGGAACGGCCGCTCATTCAGAATTGGCACCTTACGTTACCTGCTGCCGGAACCAAAGAGGCGTTAGAGATAGTGTTTTGGGAACCGATGGATCAGGCCCTGGCGATGCGGAGCATTGAGGTCCTAAATGCTGAGCATGAGCAGGTGGCAGGAACCGTTTCGCTGGTAGCAGGCGAAAACTCCTGGCAATTGATCCCCCACGATTTCTGGCAGGTGGGAACCTATCAGATTCGGGTAGCTTCCATTCTGGAAGACCTGGCAGGGAATAACCTCAATCGCTTATTTGATCGCGATTTGTCCGTGGATTCGCAAGCCCCTTCAGAGCAGGAATTCTATTTGTTGGAATTTGAAATTAAAAGGTCAAATCAGTAACTTAAGGGTTGAAAAGATCGAAGATGGGCGTAAAAGCATTAGATACATATACCCTGGAGAGCTACATTCACCTGGATGCCGGGTCCGATGTGAGATATGAATTTTACGATGGATTTATCGTGGCAATGGCTGGCGGGGCACCAGAGCATGGAGCAATTGCTGTAAACGTAAGTACTGCTTTACATAATGCTTTGAGAGCCGCAGGAAAACCTTGCCAAACATACAGTAGCGATGTGAAAGTGGCAATTAATCGGGCTAAGCGGAGATGTTATCCCGATGTGTCAGTTGTGTGTGGGCCGGTAGAGCGAGATGAAAAAGAGCCTCAAGCCATTACCAATCCGATACTCATCGTAGAAGTCCTGTCAGAAAGTACAGAATCGCTCGACCGTGGCGAGAAATTTCTGGCATATCGCCAGTTGAGTAGCTTGCGGGAATATCTATTGGTCAACCAGGATAAGGCTCAGGTGGAGGTCTTTTCCCGAACCCCAGATGGTACCTGGCGCATTCAGGCCGCAATTGGAATGGATCAGGAGTTGGAACTTCCATCCCTGGGAATTCAGCTCAATACTTCCGATCTGTACTTTGGGGTTGAAGGGATGAATATCAACCCGGAGTCGACTGATTAATCCTGCTTCTCAATTTGATATCCGCCATTTTTCAATAAATAATAAGTCTTCTGCTTGTTTCATCATTGCGTATCGAAATTCACAAGCAGCTTTTATGTGATGCCGAAGCCCCAGCCGTTTGATGGCCGGGTGGTGGATCTATTTTGTTTATCTGTTTTGAAACCTCTAATACATTCCTACATGAAATCCTTAGCACTTGTACTTCTTTGTTTTTTATTGAGTATGGCGTGCCCCTCGCTACTGCTTGCCCAGGAGAATTATACAGCAGGATATATAATCGAACCAACCGGAGATACAATTCGGGGATTTGTTGATAATCAGGATTGGCGAAAAAACCCCATTCGAATCACCTTTAAGGAAGGTGCCACAGCTAGTCCATCTATCTATTCAGCTACTAATATTCAGGGATTTGGCATATTGGAACCTGTGATTGAGCACTATCGGGCGGTTAATATGAATATAGATAACAGCCCCGTTAAAGAGGGAAGCCTCAATGTTACTCCAGTGCCTACCATGCAATATTTTAGCGGCTTTTTGAGGGCAAGGATAATAGGTCCGATTAGCCTATTTGAACTTCGGGATACCCTACGGAAAGAACACCTGTTTATTCAGAGTGGAGACCAGGAAATACAAGAACTGACCTATCATACCTTTTTAGTGAAAGGGGAAGGACTGGGGGTCGGCAATGTTGCCAAAACCAACTCCCAGTTTCGGATTCAATTATTGGACCTAATGGGCGCATGTGAAAATATCCGATTGAAAGATGTTGAGAACCTGGAGTATTCCCAGTTTCATATCATGCGCCTCATCAATCGATACCATGAATGCGTTGCGCCAGATAAGAAAGTGTTTGTCAGTAAAAAAGAAACTGCTAAGATACGCCTGGGAATATTGGCAGGAGGATCCCTGGACAGAATAGGATTCGGGAACGGAACTGCTGCTGAATTACAAGCAATTAACTACGGAGCTAGTCTTGGATACACAGCAGGAATCTCAGCTCAATTTGTATTACCGCGAAACAGAGGACGTAATGCGGTAAACTGGGAACTGCTGTATGAAAACAGGCGCATACAAGCTCAATGGAGCCCTGATATTGAAACCGGGATAGAAGTGCAGCAGATTCGTTCAAATCTTATCTATCAATACAGAATAACCGGGAAATCAGTGACTCCATTTTTTGGACTTGGTTTTTCGGGAGCACTTCTATTAGGTGATCTTCCCGAACGGGAATCAAGAGATCCTGTATATAATGCTGTTCGGATTTTATTGGCTACCCCTGAATTAGAAGTTGGGTTTTTAGGTATGGTGGGAGTTGCTACCCGCAAGTTTTCGTGGGATCTGAGATACATCAAACACACTAATCCACAGTTTATTTTTCAGGAACCAACCCGGGTAAATGAATATTCGATACAGACAACGCTGACTTATTACCTGGGAAAATAAGCCTCACTTTATTACTTCTTAGCCCTGCAAGGGCTATTGGCGGATTCCGATCCGCCAATCCTATTCGCCAGAGCGAAGGCAGCCTGCTATAGCCGGGTCGGAATCCGGCTATAGCAGGCTGCTAAGCAGTTACCCCCGCAGGTTGAGAGAAATGAATAGCTGTTCAACCTGCGGGATTTACTGGATAAGGGGCTAGACAACAGCGACTTCCAACTCCGGTGCTACCGGAAAATCAATCGAAATCTGCGTGATATTGTGGAGGTAGGCTTTATTGGAGTAAGCGAGCATGCGTTTGGCTTCGAGGGCAATGCGGTTTTGAATTTGTCTTAGGGGCGGGATTTCTCCGTTTTTGGCAAAGACATTTGAGAGCGTCTTGGGAGATTTGAACCATGCTGCTGAATAAATGAGACGGCAAGGTAGGCCCTCAACCAAAAGCATGCTGTCATCAAGATGACAGCATGCCGGAACTACTAACTACTACTAATATAACTCTCTACATGAAAGTTCATGTGCTTATTCATATAGAGCAGGCCAACCTGGATTTATACTAATCAGGAGGTGAAAAAGAAGAATTAATCATGATCAAGGGGGCGAGATGTTACTTTTTGATAAATAAATGAAGCAAGGGTAAGGGGATATGGGTACCTGGGTGTCTTAGCTGTGGGCTATCTGATGCTATACTTTATTCGAAGAGAGGTAATTCTTTCTACCCTGAATTACTTACTTGATAGAAGCAGCCTTTTTGAGAAATATACGTCTATTGGATAACTCATTATATGTAAACGATTACCCCTCACAATTACATGAAAGCATCTACTATTTTATGGAGACTGATCTTGTTTTCAGTCCTTTGGAGCTGTTCTTTTGCGGGAATAGCTCAAGATTCCTATACAATCAGCGGCTATCTCCGGGATGCCGCAAGCGGCGAATCTCTCATCAGTGCACCCGTATTTGATGAAAAATCCGGAAAAGGAACCCTCACTAACTCCTTTGGTTTTTTCAGCCTGAGTTTACCCGAAGATTCTATCATCCTTCGGTTTTCCTATGCAGGCTTTGCCCTTGAGCGCATGCCTTTGATGCTCAACAAGGATCTTAATTTTAATGTCGATCTCAAGCCCTATTCATTAGATGAAGTGGAGATTGTCGCGGAAGAGCTCGATCGGGCGGTAGATAATACCGAAATGAGTGCCGTAAGTATTCCCATTAATCAGATCAAACTCATGCCAGCCTTGCTGGGCGAGGTAGATGTAATTAAAGCGGTACAGCTCATGCCGGGGGTACAATCGGGGAGTGAAGGCTCAACAGGATTGTACGTACGCGGAGGGGGACCGGATCAAAACCTCATCCTGCTCGATGGCGTTCCCCTCTATTATGTGAGTCATTTGGGCGGATTTTTCTCTGTCTTTAATGCAGATGCCCTGAGCACAGTCAAACTGTACAAAGGCGGTTTTCCGGCCCGTTATGGAGGCCGACTTTCCTCGGTGCTGGATATTCGCATGAAAGAAGGGAATATGAATGAATTTGAAGCAGAAGGCAGCATCGGCATTATCTCTTCCAAATTATCCGTCCAAGGACCGATCAATAAAGGTAAAACCTCCTTTATCGTCTCCGGAAGACGTACGTATATCGACTTGCTGACCCGTCCGCTTTCCCGTATTGCAAGTGAAGGCGAAGCGACAGTAGGCTACTATTTCTACGACCTCAATGCGAAGATCAATCATATTTTCTCGGATAAAGATCGCCTCTACCTGAGTATGTACAGTGGTGATGACCGATTTTCTGGAAAAGGAGGATACGCAGAACCGGAGTATGAAGAAGAATTTGGCCTGAGTCTCGGCTGGGGAAACCGCGTAGCTGCTCTGCGTTGGAACCACGTTTGGTCCAATAATCTGTTTAGCAATGTAACTGCGACTTTTTCCCGGTATCAGTTACGAACGAAGGCAGATGGAGAGGCAATTTATCGCGAACCAGACAGTACCTATAGTGAAACCTTCGGGCTGGATTATATCTCTCGTATCCGGGATTGGGGCATGAAAATAGATTTTGATTATTATCCGAGTCCCAATCACGAAATCAAATTTGGACTGCAATCGACTTACCACACGTTTGAGCCCGGCACAGTCGGCATCAGCCAGCGGACGTCTGAAAGTACACTGGATACCAGCATCGTAACGAGCCTGGACAGAAGCCTCGAAAGTGCGATCTATATAGAGGATAACCTGAAAATCGGGCGTTCATTCAGCGCGAACCTGGGGGTGTATGCTGTACATTACCTCTTGAATGAGAAATCGTATTTTTCCGTTCAGCCTCGTGTTTCGGCTCGATATGCTTTGTCGAACGATGTGTCGCTTAAGGCTTCCTATGTACACATGAACCAGTTCATTCACCTGCTGACCAACTCGGGAATCGGACTGCCGATTGACCTCTGGGTACCGGCAACAGAGAATGTGCCTGCTCAGTTTTCCTGGCAGACCGCAGCGGGTGTTTCCTGGGCTTTATTCAATGATAAATTTGAATTCAGTCTCGAAGGCTATTACAAAAAGATGGACGGCCTGATTACGTTCAAAGAGGGAAATAACTTTTTCTTTGGCGGTGTACAGGGCGGTACCTGGGAAGAAACAGTTGAGACCGGCGGGGTAGGGGAGACCTATGGAGCGGAATTGTTACTCCAGAAAAAACAGGGTAAAACGACAGGTTGGTTTGGTTATACCTTGTCGTGGAACAATCGTCAATTTGATAACATCAATGGTGGACTGGTGTATCCCTATAAATATGACCGCCGACACGATGTGAGCTTGGTGGTAACCCACCAGTTCAATGATCGGATTTCGGTGGCAGGTACCTGGGTATTTGGAACAGGAAATGCTATTTCCTTTCCGACGGGAGGATTTGCTACCATATCGGATCCACTCGGTGGAGGCAACGGATTTCAAGGAGGGTTTGACCCTGCCAATGGCCCTGCTGTGTGGAGTCCTTTTCGCCAGGTATTTACGGATATCGGTAGTTTTGGTCAGGGCGGACAGGTATTTGAAGAAGGGCGAAACAGCTTTCGGATGCAGCCCTACCATCGCCTCGACCTCGGGGTCAACTTCACCAAACCCAAAAAATGGGGGGAACGTACCTGGTCTATTGGGATTTATAATACCTATAGCCGTCTCAATCCCTTTGCTTATTACATCGACCGGAGACAGGTTTATGATCCGAACACAGGCACCTTCATACGTTCTGAAACCAAGCTGAAAAAGATTACGCTATTTCCCATCATCCCTTCTGTGAGTTACCAATTCAAATTCAAATAGACCATGTTGCATTCCTATATAAAATCCCTGATCCTTGCCTTGCTGGTTGTACTGGCGGGTTGTAGCACAGACCTGGAGATTCCCTTTCCCAGGCATGAGCCTAAGCTCACGCTCAATTCCTTCCTGACACCAGGAGAACCCATCGACCTCTATCTGACCCGGAGTTTTGGTACCCTGGAAAACATTGACATAGACGAAATCCTCATTCGGGACTCAAAAGTAGAACTCTTCCGGGATGGAACCCTGATTGATGAGATGACCTTTGTCGATACCCTCTTAGTCGATACGGTTTATTTCTTTTCATACCCACTGGGCCCCGGACTACCCGATACCACGGTGTATTATACCGAGGAAAGGCAAACCGCAAAATATATTCCCTCAACAAACATTGACCTGCCAAAAGCGGGAGAGACCTATCGATTTGTGGTGACCCACCCTACTTATGGCACAGCTTCGGCTGAAACGACCTTGCCAGCGGTGCCGATTTTGATTGATGGGAGCGTAGTGAAAGATTCCATTATCACCCGCGATTTTGATGATGGGTATCAAGACAAATGGACGGCTGTGAAAATCCGGGTGGACGATCCCGCCGGCGAAAACAACTTTTATAACTTTGGCGCATCGATTCAATCGATTAATAGCGAATTCTCCCCGCAGGTAGATACTTTCTACAGATGGGAGTGGGCGACTACGGAGATCGTACGGTCTGTGGATGGTATTGTCTATGGCGAAAGAGGGCCTGTTTCTGATGAAGAAATCGATGGCACGAGAGGCATCCTCTATGCCTGGATTCAATTGCCGGGCTGTTGTGGATATTCTGTTGACCTTCAGCGGGAGAAGTATTATGAGTATCTGGACGTCAATGTCCGGGTAGTAGCGATGACGGAAGCCTACGCCCGTTTTCAGGAAAAACTACAATTACAAAGCGAAAGTCGATTGGACGGAATCGAGAGTGCCTTTTTGCCGACCGAGCCTGTCGTAATTCCCAGCAATGTAGAAGGCGGGTATGGAGTAGTGGGCTCCTTTAATGTGGCGGAAATCAAGATTGAGTTTTAAGGACTATCGAAGGGTCTATTATTGCAACAGCCGGATCTCTTCAGGAATCCGGCTGTTGCTTGTATGGTAGGGGGAGTCAAATATATCCTCCAAACTCATTTCCCACTCCCTCCCAAAACCTGCTCAATCACGCGTGTCGTACGAAGGGCAGACGCTCCTGTACTCGGTGAAGCCGCACCGCCCTGCAATTCATCCATAATGGTTTGGAATAAGGGCTGATGTACGTGCTGGGGATCGGGGATGTCGAGTGTTTGTTCGCCTTCCCCATTGATGAGGGTAATGGGACTGGCACGGAAAAATCCCATCGATACGGAGCCTTCGCTGCCATAGACGGTTACGGATTCTTCCTGATGGCCGGTGCTGTAGGCATACACGCCACTGGCAATTACCTGATTGGCAAAGCCGAGGGAAATGGTAACGGCATCTTCGGCAGCGTAAGCGCCAGCCTGATTGACCGCAAATCCGTGTACCTGTGTTACAGGACCAAATACATAGTCCATCCAGTCGAGGGCATGAGCTTGCATATCGACAAAAAAGCCACCTCCATTGATGGCAGGGTCAATCTTCCAGGCCTGTCCGGGCATGCTGCCCTGGGCCAGAAAATGCCGGATCGACACAGCGCGCGGCGTACCGATCGCCCCCGACTGGATCAGTTCCCGCATCTTTTCAAATCGCGGTAGTTTCCGTCGGTAATAGGCCACGTAGAGCGGCACACCGGCAGCCTTGCAGGCATCCACCATCTTCTGGCAATCTGCTGTCGTCAGGGCCATCGGCTTTTCAACCAATACGGGCTTGCCCGCAGCCGCTACTTTGAGGGTGTATTCCATGTGGCTGGAAGGGGGCGTTGCGATATAGACCGCATCCACTTCCGGATCATTGATCAGGGCATCCCCATCGCTGTACCAACGGGGTACGCCATGTCGCTCAGCATAATCTTTTGCTTTATCGGCACTTCTGCGCATCACGGCTACCAGTTCCGAACCTACTATTTTTTGAAGGGCCGGGCCGCTTTTTACTTCCGTAACATCGCCAACACCGATGATGCCCCATCTGATTGTTTTCATAGAATTGTTTCTTTATCAAAAGGAGGGAGCAACATACAGGATTTAAGGGAACAAGCGAAAAAGTTCTTCAGGAAAAGAGAATCTAAGGAATTGAAGTTTTCCGCTAATTATTTCATTTTCCGTATATTAGCATAAGCCGGGAAACACGCTTGCTGATATGGGGAAACTGAAATTACATCATATTTCATGCAGCCATACTCGACTCCGAATAATCGAGAGTTGGATTTTTCTGCTTTTGTGTTTTTTGATCTTTCCCCTCAAAAGTCAAAATCTTTTCCCTCCCCTTCAGGTGGAAAATGGATTGGCCAGTAACAGCATCTATGCCATCCTCGAAGATCGTTCGGGGTTTATGTGGTTCGGAACAGGAGCGGGGCTGAGCCGGTTTGATGGCTATGACTTTCGCAATTTTATACACGAACCGGATAATCCCTATTCCCTGGGCGGAAATGGCGTTACTGCCCTGTACGAGGACAGAGCGGGAAAAATATGGGTAGGAACTTTTGGCGGGGGCTTGAATATATTTGATCCGCTTACCGATAGATTTCAGCGAAATCGTCATGACCCCGATGATCCGGGTTCGCTGATACATGATTATGCCATTTGTGTATATGAAGATAAGGCCGGAGAAATCTGGGTGGGCACCTGGGGAGGCCTGGAGGCTTATGATCAGGAACATCACCGCTTTGTGCATTACCGCCATATTCCAGGTGATACCAATAGCTTGAAAAGTCCGCTGGTCAATACGGTCTATCAAGACAAAGGAGGTACCTACTGGATTGGAACTGAAGCAGGGCTGGATCGGATGCGGCCTTCTGGCAAGGGAGATGGAAGTGCGGAATATATGCACATTGCAGGTACTGGACTCCTTTCCGAAACTCAAGTCAATATACCCGTCAAATACCTGTATGGTGACCCTGCCACCGATACGATCATATGGGCGGGATTGTCGGGGGGATTATTCCGTATCGTCCTGGACCCTGAAGCAGCCTATGCGGCTACTTCCATTCAATTCATTCAGCCGGAACCGGATATTGCGGGCAGCCTTTCTGGCAAATATATATCTCGAATCCTGCGAGACCAATCAGGAACTTTATGGATTCCTTCGCTTGGGGGAGGGCTCAACCGGCTGGTAGAATCTGACACATCAGACCCAGGAAAGCTGCGCTTTGAACAGATTCTTCATGACCCAAACAAAGTGGAGGGCCTCGCATCGAATGAAATTCGGTTTCTTTATGAAAGCCCCTCCGGCATCAAATGGCTGGGCTGCGATCTGGCTGGTGTACAAAAATGGTTGCCGAATGTGGATCTCGGCTTTGATTTATTTGACCATCAAAACTGGAAACCCGAGGATCCGCAGTCGGCTTCCATTACCTCTGTATTTCATGCCGCTCCGGACAGCCTTTGGATCGGCACCTACTCCGCCGGATTATTCCGAATCAACCCCCTAAGGGGCGAGCGACGCAGCTATATGCCGAAAGCCGGAGATTCCGGATCTCTGGCCCATAGCCTGGTAACAGCGATTACCCGGGATCAAGCGGGAAACTTGTGGTTTGGGACATTTGGCGGACTGAACAAATGGAATCCTCAAACTGATGATTTTATCACGTATCGACATGATTCGGAAGACCCCCTTTCGTTGAGCGATCGACATCATTATGCTTACGATACAGGAAGATGACCATTCCGTATTTGAATCTCTATGTGTCGGTGCAACGGGATACCTGATCAAAAACACGCCGCCTAATTCATTGCTCAAAGCCATTGAGGAAGTAAAGGCGGGCGGTGCGCCTATGAGCGCTAATATTGCCCGAAAAGTCCTGGGTTCCTTTAAGCGCAGTGTCGATTCCCCCCTCACGCCCCGCGAAACGGAAATACTTGGACTCCTCTGCGAAGGCCTCAATTACCGCGACATCGCCGAAAAACTATTTGTCAGCGGCAATACCGTCCAAACCCATATCAAAAATATCTACAAGAAAATGCAGGTGAACAGCCGGGCGGAGGCGGTGCGGAAGGCCTTGAAGGATAAGTTGGTGTGAAGAGGAACCAGTCTTCTGCTGTAGGTCTCAACTTTTTAGGTTGCTGTCATTTTAGAGAACCTTCCTTGATGGGATGCTATGTCCTGATTTTACCAAAATTGACAGTAACGACCTATTTCTCGAACAAGTTCCGAAAAATCATACCAAAATCAAGGAATATTTATCCATGAAACCAAGGCCTGCTAATGTCCAAGTTTTTGTAGTTTTCTGTCAGATTCTACTTTAGGATTCAGGAATTACAAAAGCGGCTTCTAATATTTGGATATATCAAATAAAAACATTTTACAACCTCACTAAATGTCCCCAAAAATACCTTACTCCAGGGATATATTTATCACTATTTTCAGTTATCCAGCTTTTCCATGCCTCCATCATCTGCTTTGAAGGTTCTCCAAAATATTGCCCTGTCCAAACTTCCAATTGAGCCCAATATGCATCTGACTCATAAAGTTCTAAGTGAGAAATCTTATTTAAAAAAATTATGGGCGTAATTAAATTTCCAAAAAAATATACTTTTCCAGGTGAATAATTAGCATAATTATTACTCCACCAATCATTTACTATTTCAGCATTGCTCAGATAGTATTGTTTTCTCTCATAATCATCCTCTATTAGCATTTCTTCCTCAGGATCAAGTAAGGGAAGTACTTCTTCTCCAAGTAATCGATAAACAGCTATTCTGGCATCTTCTCTACATACAAAGGCGTCATCCTTTAGCGCTTTCAGTATATGGGAAACTCCTTCAGTATATCCCATGACTTGTAAGGCATGAATCCCTTCTCTCCTGACTTCGTCAAATGTATCTTTGGTTATCAAATCTCCTATTGGATCTATTGCCTTAAAAACACCTATCTGCCCTAAATAATTTATTGCATCAGACCTCCTTTCCCAATTTGGATGATTTAAAGTTGCTAATAAAAAATCTACCCCACTCCATAAATTGAATTTAGCCAACTCAAAAGCCGATTCTATTTTCTCAAAATCATCTCCTGACGATAAAGTTTTTAATAATGTATCTATCTTAGCTTTCATATTAAATTAAGCTCCTTATTTTATCGTTTTTTTGTTCGCCTTCCTGCGTTACTTCCAGTTACATCTTTAGTATCAAGAGAATAGATTTTTTCCCACTCAGCCTTTGAAAAACGTTTTTTAAAACTCCTATGTAATCCATTCCAATAATTTGTGAATTCTCTATGAACCCTTTCTGGCAGCGGAATTAAGTTGTCAATTCTGTTATTTCCGCCAAAAAATACTGGCTTATTATGATGAACCTGCCAAGGGATACCATACCTATCAGTCGGCCAAGCTAGCTTGTTTGTAGTACCATTTTGAATTGCTTGATTAACATTTTTCATACCTCCGTTAGCTTTAGCCAATGCTCTCTTAAATTCTGGAAACCATCTAGAAGGGTTGGTTAAAACAATTCTTCTAAGGGTGCTGGTCGACCTGCTAACCCCGGACCAGGTAGATTTTCTAATTTTGAAAGGCCCTGTCGGTTTTGGTACAGTATATCCTCTTGGGCTTGGATAGGAGCCTGCTTCCTTGGCTAACTCTGAGGGGATTTTCCCACAGTTAATACTACCTATTTTACAAGCGCCTGCTAGTTCCTTTGGTAACTTGGGTAAATTTGCACTTTTTTGGCCAACGGTTTGGTCCTTCTTTTTACTTAAAACCCGCTCTGCTTTAGCTGCATCTCCTTTGGAATCAGAAAGGGCTTTACGAGCATCTTCACTATTTCCATGTTTTTTAATGAATTTATCTCCCCTGCGATACTTGGCAACCCTACCTACAAATTTTCCTGCACCAAAAGTTAGCGCCCACATCATAATATCAGCAGCTGTGCCAACAAGGACTTGGGCTAATCGGGCAGAAGCTCGTTCTAAATCAAGGACAGATTTTGCTGAACCAGCATCTTTAAGACTACTGGCCAAATCAATTCCTGCTGCTATGGCACTTAATCCAAATTCTATAATTAAAACAATATCTAAGGCAATGTTAAGGCCAGGAATAAACTGAGCAACAATTATCCCCACTGCCATAGCTAGGATTAACCAGCCATTCTGCTTGATGCTCTTCCATATTTCTCGGCCAGCTGCACTAAAAAAACCACCCTCATGTGCCCAGATAAAAGCTCTTTTGATAGTATTTTTTGTCGAAGCAGCAGCAATAAGAGCATCCACTTCTTTAATTTCCTTCAAGTATCCTTCTATGCCTTCAGAGGGCCAGCTATAGGTAAGGTTTCCCAGAGTTTTATGTTTAAACTTGCCATCACTAAGATTGATATTCAAAGCATGAAATGCTCTCTTGAGATCATTGGGGGTAGAGGAGGCACGATCATAAACTTTAATTCGATCGTGAAACCTTTTTGACTGCACTTGAATTAATTTAAAGTTCTCAGGGGTAACAATGAAGTCTCCCCGACGAACTGAGTTGATTGTACTTCTTCCTATACTTTGAAAATGTTTAATAAATGAGTAATGATGACTGGTACGTAACCACTGAAATAAAGCCTTTGTATAAATAGTAATTGCATCTGAGGATGATTTCATTACTCTGGCAAAATTCAGAACCAGTCCGACGATTTCACGTGAAGCTAGTCTTAATGCTTGATTTTTTATAAGCGGCAATCCACGGTTCCAGACCTGATTAGATATCCCCGCTGTCAATCCCTTTGCTTGAGAGCGGGTCAATTGGTAAGTTTGATACAGAGCACTTAGGTCGTAGATGTCAAGATTATAAATTTGTTCAACCTTATCTGCCCAAGTGTTTATAAATCCTTCCGGATAAGATTCTAATAATTCCTTTTTACTCAGCCTTCTAGCTGCCTTTATTAGTGTTTTATCCTCACTTTCTGAAGTTTCATGACACATTTGCAAGAAATTCACTAATTCCGTTTCACTGCGAAAATTACCTGGGGCAAGTTCATTGAGTAATATCCACAACCGCCTGCCATGAGCCCGGTCATCACTCGTTGCTCCTGTAGTTGCTTTTTTTTCTGCGGCATTAGATTCTGCAAGCCAATTTTCATGCAATTCCTCTGTTATGTCTGGCTGAGCAGAGAGTTGGACCATTTTTGAGGGGACAAAAGAAGTTTTTCCTATACTTGGAAGAGGCTTCATTGTTCTCGCTTTAATTGTATCCTCCCCCCTAGGGGAACATTTAACTCTTTGAATAAGACTGGATTTCGATGATTCTGTTATGTTAAAATTATTAGTTTTTACAGGGTATACATTCCTTTGTTGCACAACATGCGTCAATTCATGGGCAAGAAGACGGTTTCCTTCTGGTGACCTTGTATCAAATTTTCCTTGATTAAAATAAATATCTTTTCTGGTATTTTCTCGAAGATGTCTAGCTGCCCCTGTTGAGCAGTCTAGTTTGTTTTCTAAATCAGGGGTAAGCTGAATATTCGGAGAGAAAGATTTCATTTGAATCTGATCCTCAATTGGATCGCCACTACTTCCCAAAACGGGCTTTTCCATCACCGCTTCACCCTCTTTTTCCATTTTTTGAAGCTTTTCTTCCTGCTCACACGCTTCACATTTGGGTTGAATCGCAGGCGTATTTTTTGAAGATTTGGGTTGTTTCACAACCTTTTCAGCCATAGCATCCGCTTCCTTCTCGTATCCATCATTAGGCTGTCCCATGCTTAATTTTGGCTGAATGCCAGATCAACTGAACAAGGAGCTTTCAGGT
>CAYGTH010000137.1:7710-15671 GCA_964352745.1 uncultured Bacteroidia bacterium | reverse complement strand
GAAGATATGTGCCACATTACTGATTTGAGGAGCGGAGTGGTACGAAAGGTGTCAACAAGAACCAATATATCCACCTCTGATGGAACCCATGTACTCGAATCTGAAATAGATCCTCTGTTTGTCAAGAGTTTGTTTTATGCCAACCTTCCCGAGTCATACCGGGAGCTAATCCCCTTGCCAACAGATGAAGATGCTTGATTATACTTTGTTGTGCTGGCCGTTGGAAGATGGCGCTATCCTGGGGCAACTGCTCGGTACCGATTTGCAAATGGTGGGGCGGGATATGCGGCGATTACGCGCTTCCTTTTCAGATTGTATCACCAAGGCCCTGCGAAATGGGTATTTTTATGAACCCGACCTAAGGTCTGTTCGCCTGAAAACGCTTACTATTAAAATCAGGCCTTCCTATCAAGTGGATGGCAAACTGTTTCCTGTGCAGGAAACGGTGGAGGTTCCGGTCTATGCCCTGTATGGGCAAAATGAGTATGATTATTACGAATGTTTTCTGCCTCAGATTGATCGCCAATTCTATTTTTATACCGAAAAAGACCTCAAAAAACTGGTAGAGCATTATAGTCGGGATGTATTTCAGGCACTGCCTCCCCGGGAGATTTACACCTTGTTGTTGCCCGGAGCCCCTTCGATAGAAACTTTGTCAGTTAAAGTCCCCAAGCAAAAATCCCGGGGGGAAGGATTGGAAGAATTTAAAATAGAAGCCCCGAATCTCCAGGCGATAGCAGAACGATTACCTTATCCGCGCGGAAAACGGAGACGGGCTGCGCCTGCTGCTACCTGGGAACGAGGACAGGCAGTACGGCAGCTGCAAAGGGTCTTGTTAGAGGAGAAAACCCACGTATTGCTGATTGGTAAATCAGGGGTCGGCAAAAGCGCGATCATAGAGGAATTTATCCGACGTACCCATACCCAGGAGAAGGGGAGTAAGCCGGATAACCGCAATACGTTCTGGCGGACCAGTCCCTCTCGTATGATCGCCCGAGCCAAGTATCTCGGGGAGTGGCAGGAAATCTGTGAAGAAATGGTCGGCGAATTGAGCCGCTACAAAGGAGTATTATGGCTCGAAAATGTGGTGATGCTCGCCCTGATAGGGGGAGAGGGCGCCGAAGATTCAATGGCGGCATTCCTGACTCCGTCTCTCCAGCGCCGGAGTTTGCGGATTATTGGAGAGTTGACAATTGAGCAACTAGAAGCCCTGCGTAGAATTATGCCGGGTTTTGTGGAGAATTTTCGATTGATCCGAATCGAAGAAATGGATACCGCCATGACCCTGCGCCTCTGCGATTATTATTCAGAATATGCCGAAAAAAATCTGGGGGTATCGATTGAACCCGCAGCCCGGCAGTTGACCTACACCTTGCTAGACCGATTTCTGCGCTATGAAAGCTTCCCTGGAAAGGCTATTCGGTTTTTGCAGCGATGTATGGATGCTACCTTATTAGCCGAAGGGACTGAGATTACCGAAGCTGATATCATTCGCCAATTTACTCAGCAAGCAGGGATTCCGGAGTTTCTATTGCGGGATGATTGGGTGCTGGAGGATGAGGAATTAAGGACGTTTTTTACCCAGCGAATCAAGGGGCAACCTCACGTGATTGAGCAAGTGGGGTCGGTTATCAAAATCTTCAAAGCCGGTCTTAATGATCCCAATAAACCCCTGGCGACGCTATTGTTTGCCGGACCTACGGGCGTGGGCAAAACGGCTATGGCTAAAGCGATATCAGCATATTTCTTCGGAATGGGCCAGCAATATGAACCCCTCATTCGACTGGATATGAGCGAGTTCCAGCATCCGGGACAAATCTATCGCCTCATAGGCACAGATGGGAAACTGGTGCAACATGTCCGGGAGCACCCTTTTACAGTTGTGTTGCTGGATGAAATCGAAAAGGCGCATCCGCTCATCTTTGATGCCTTGCTAACGGTAATGGATGAGGGGATTTTAATTGATGCAGCAGGACGGCTGACAGATTTTCGGAATTCCATCTTAATCATGACCTCTAATTTGGGAAGTACCAGAAGAAGTCCGCTCGGATTTCGGGGAGATACGCAGCATGACTATACGGCAGATATTAAGGCATTTTTCCGCCCTGAATTTTTCAATCGAATTGACATGGTGCTTCCTTTCAATTCATTGGATCAGGAGACTATTCGGGAAATTACTTTGCGGGAATTAAGCGAAATTACCCAGCGGGACGGCATCAAAAGCCGGAAGCTTCAATTCACTTTTTCCGAGGAATTGGTCGCGCATCTTGCAACTACCGGATTTGATGAAAAATATGGCGCAAGACCTTTGCAGCGCGAAATAGAGCAACAAGTGATTGCTCCCTTCGCGCGATTTCTAATAAAAAATCCAGGCTTTCGAGATCAACTGGTTTCAGTTAGTAAGGATCGGGATGGAATAAAGTTTACCTAAAAGTGATGTAGGGTATTGGGGGAATGCCTTCCGTAACAGGGGAGGAATTTTTCTTATTACCCATAAGAAGGATTGTTAAATCGCTGGTAATTAGGGAATTGGTTGTGATTTGAGGAGTTGATGTATTTTTAATTTTCCATTATGGAAAATGTAATAAGTAAAAAATAATTGGAGCGGGTATTGTTTGTGGCTGATTTATTTTGCGACGCTTAAACGATAAGTTAATCCTATGCGTCAAAAAAATAGCCTTCAACCTCGAGCGGCCCAATCAACTTCCCTCAAAACCCGTATTGCCTGGGTAGGCGGAGCCGCTTTTGTGATGGCTTTTACGATTCTCTTTCTTACCAATACACCTACTGGCGAAACGAGCCAGATGATTCCGATTGTCGGGCGGGATGGGGCTCTTACCTTAACAACCGAAGATACGGTCTTAAATCAATATACTACGCTTGCGAATGATGCGAGTACAGGTGCGATTAGCCTGATTGTGAATGATATTAATGAGTTGTCGACGGGTGGGGCATTGGCCAGTGACGACTTGGTCCTGATCATCCAAATGCAGGGGGCTTCGATCACATTAGATGACGATTCTACATTTGGAAGCATTTCAGCCTATAATAATGCTGGGAATTATGAATTTGCCTATGTAGCCGGAACTGCTGGAAATCAAATTGAACTGTCCTGTGGACTGATTCATGAGTATACAGCGAGCGGCCATGCACAAGTAATTCGGGTTCCCCAATATACCCAACTTACGATTGGGGGCGGGGCCTCGGTTTCGGCAAAAGAATGGGACGGATCAAGCGGAGGTGTGCTGGCTATTGTCGCGCAAGAAGTAATAGAAATAAGTGGAAATATTTCCGCAGCAGGCAAAGGCTTTCGGGGAGGAGTGGAGGATAATAATACAGCCTATAACCAGCGGGGGTATTTTTATAATTCCGCTTCTTCAGGAGGCGAAAAAGGAGAAGGAATCGCAGGGTACCAAACCGAATACGCAGCGATCAGTGCAGCCTATGGGCGTGGAGCTCCAGCAAATGGAGGCGGTGGCGGAAATGCACACAATGCCGGTGGAGGCGGTGGAGCGAATGGAAATAATGGAGCGGAATGGAACGGACAAGGAACAATGTGCCAATCTTGTGCAGGGAGTACTGCCTGGCAACTGGATTCAGGATACATCAAGCATGGCAATACATTTACGACTTCCGGAGGAGGAGGCCGTGGGGGATATACATATGGTTCTTCTAACCAGGATGCGTTGACCCTGGCACCTGAAAACAATTCATGGGGAGGAGATAAGCGGAGGCAACTTGGGGGCTTAGGAGGTCGCTCAGTTGCCAATGATCCTTCCGAACGACTTTTCATGGGCGGCGGCGGTGGCGCTGGAGATGGGAATAACAGTGCGGCTACAGGAGGAGCGTCAGGCGGTGGAATTGTTGTTCTGGTTACTAATGAAGTAAGGGGAATCGGAACGATAGATGCTGCGGGTGCAGACGCAGATCCTACTAAATCCGCACATAATGATGCGCCAGGCGGCGGCGGCGGTGGCGGAACGATTATTATTAAAGCAAATACCGCAACGGGTATTACAGTTAAAGCGGATGGGGGAGAAGGCGGGAGCCAACTTATCACTGGTAATGAATCTGAAGGCCCGGGCGGCGGCGGGGGAGGGGGATTTATCGCAGTTCCTTCCTCAGCATCTGTTACCCAATCGGTATTGGGAGGCAGTGGAGGGATTAGTAATTCAGCCAGCGTTACCGAATTTCCGGCCAACGGAGCTACAGAGGGAGCAGCCGGTGAATTGTCAACAGCTATTGGCTATATCCCTTTTTGCACTTCCCTGGATCATGATGGAGATGGAATCGCTGACTCCGAAGACCTCGATGATGATAATGATGGGATTCCGGATTGGGAAGAGCTGGGCTGCACGGTGTCTGATTTTGGAACGAACGCTTGCAAGGACCCTGCTGATAAGACCGATGCTGGAATTCCCCGATATCAGGATGCAAGTGAATGTAGCGGCGGGAGTCTGGTAAATGGCGTCTGCCCCGAATATGATACAGATGGGGATGGGATTCCTGATTTTCTGGATAAAGATGCGGACAATGATGGAATTCCCGATTTGATCGAAGCGGGGGGAGTGGATCAAAGCGGTGCAGGACTTGTCGATTGCCTAAGCAGAGAGTCAACTCAGTACACCGTGACCCTGACTGTAACGGATGATTCAGGCAATCAGAGTTCCAGTATGGAAGTGATTAGCCTGGGGACAAGTCCTCCATCTGCCGCTTATTCGATCTCACCAGGATTTGTTAACAATACGTTGAGCATTACCCTGGATGGAACGGCTTCGGCTGACGATGGAAGCATTGCCAGCTATAGTTGGGATTTTGGAGACGGGACCTCCGGTACAGGAAGCTCGACTAGTCATACCTACAGTGATGACGGGACTTATACGGTTGTATTGACGGTTACAGATAATGAGGGACTGACCGATACCTATTCGCAATCCGTACTCGTTTCAGATGGAGATCCCTGTGCAATGGTTATGGGGTCGATTTACCTGGAATACTGGAGTAGTATCAGTGGCACCTCTATTTCGAGCCTAACAAGTACTGCCAATTACCCCGATAATCCGACCTCGACCAGTTCGCTAACCCGTTTTTCAGGGCCAGTAAATCTTGGGAGTAACTATGGGACGCGCGTTAGGGGGTATGTAGTGGCTCCCACTACCGGAGATTATTATTTCACGGTAACTGCGGATGATGCTGTTTCAGTTTACTTGAGTACGGACCAGGATCCGGCGAATATGACCGAAATCTGCGGGCATACTGGCTGGACTAGTGTTGGTCAAATGGACAGATATAGTTCTCAGCGATCATCGGCTATTAGCCTGACGTCAGGAGAAGCATATTACATCGAACTCCTCCATAAAGAAGGGGGCGGTGGCGACCATTTTGATGTGTATTGGGAGCGACCCGATGATGCGACTCCTACCATCATCGACGGTGCTTATCTGGCACCTTTTGGAGGCGCTTGTGCAGACAATCCGCCTACTCCGGTGATCATGGCCTCTGTCGTCAACGGCAGCCACCCCCTTGCCATCTCTTTCAGTGCTACTTCTTCTGTAGATGCAGATGGAAGTATAAGCAGTTATTCCTGGTCATTTGGTGATGGAACTTCGGCTTCAGGGGCGACAGCCTCACATACCTTTTCAGCACCGCTTAGTCTGACTGATGTTGATCAGGATGGTTGGTGCGATAGGTATGATAATTACGATAATGGCGGCGCAGGTTATGGCGGGGGGAGTCCTTTGCCTTATCTGGATTCAGATCGGGACGGACATATGGATTTTCAGGACCTTGATGCAGATAATGACGGGATCACAGACCTGTTTGAAAGCGGAAACGAAGTAAATGATCCGGACGAGGATGGCATGCTGGGGACTTTTGGTTCAATTCCAACGGATACAGATGGGGATGGTCTCGCTGACCTGGTTGATCCTTCAGATGAATCGGGAGGAGGACAGACAGGAACGCCACGCGTAGTTACAGGGTCAGCTGCTTTGGGTAGCAATCGGCCAGAATCTTTCCTTTCGGGCGATTTTGATAGCGACGGTGTGCCGGATTATCGGGATGCAGATTCGGATGATGATGGAATTTTGGATTGGATGGAAGCCCAGGCTTCCGGTACTACTTCTCCTACACAAGGCCTGACGACTCCCTCCGGTACAGATTCAGATTCGGATGGCATCGATGATGCATTTGATGTGAAATCCCGGACAGATGGGACCTCAATCGGAGGCACTGCGATAGACCCTCCTGATACGGATGATGATGGGAAATATGACTTTGCAGATATGGATACCGATGGGGATGAAGTGAGTGACTTGATAGAAGGGCATGATTCGGACGAAAATGGAGCAGCTGACATTTCCCCTTCAGGAACAGATATAGATGGCGATGGGCTAGACGATGCCTTTGATGAAATGACAGATGTAAATGATGTCAATTATGCCACCCAAAATGCAATGAGTTCTTCCGCTCCGGTTCAGGATTCTGATGAGGCGAATGATCGGGACTGGCGGGAAACCAATGACTCCCCTGTCTCCATGCCCGTGGAGTGGATGTATTTCTCAGGTGAATTGGTAAATGGGGATGGGCAATTGAAATGGGCGACTGCAAAGGAAATCAATAGTTTTTATTTTGATGTGGAACGCTCTGTGGATGGGCAGGTTTTTGAAGCGCTTGATCAAGTTCAGGCAGCTGGATTTGCCGAATCTATTTCTGAGTATACCTTCGTTGATAACTCGCTCAATCAATTACATGTTCCTGCTGTAATGTATAGGCTGAGACAGGTTGACTTGGATGGTGCATTTGAATACAGCAATCGAGTCGAACTCCAATTGGGGGAGCAAGTCGATCCCTTATCCGAAATTCTCTTATACCCAAATCCTGCTCGGGAATCTGCAACGGTACAATTTACAACTGCCGAAGCCGGAGACTGGCAATTGCGTGTCATGACCATCACGGGGCAGCAGGTATATAGTCAGTCAATAAATAGTATGGGCGGCACCATGGATATCCCTCTTTCCTGCGGGGGGTGGGGAGCTGGTAATTATGTGGTTAACCTGACAAATGGTACCCGGAACTTGTCTGCTAAATTACAGGTGCGATAGGCAATTTTCGCCCTCATAGATTCTAAATTTGTGAGGGCGAAAACCCAATATCCTATTTCTGATCTCTCCTTTGAAAGAAGGTGTTGAAAAATAAGAGCTGATACCCCACCGCATTTTGCCAATACTCCCAATTGTGGCCGCCGGGACGCTCTATGTAGTCATGTCGAATATTGCGAGCGAGTAGCTTTTCGTGAAGGGCTTTGTTGACCTGATAAAAGAAATCGCTGGTGCCACAATCGATAATGATGTGAAATTCAGGATCACCGAGCAGGTACAATAAGTTGATAACTGAAAGTTCTTCCCAGCGTTCCGGATGTTCCCCTTGTGTACCGATTCGATCCCGGATATCCCAATTATTAGGAAAGGGTCGCAAATCCACACCACCGCTCATGCTGCCCGCCGCTCCGAATACCTCCTGATGGCGGAAACCGAGGAATAAACCGCCATGTCCCCCCATACTCAGGCCTGTAATGGCTCTGCCCGCTGGCTTGGCAAGTGTTTTGTATTGCTCGTCCACAGCAGTCACTAATTCGATACTGACATAGCTTTCATACTGCATCCTGGGATCGATGGGACTATCAAAGTACCAGCTGGTAAACCCTCCGTCCGGACATACAATCACCATCCCATGGTGGTCGGCATAGGCTTTGATCTGAGGTACTTTCACTACCCAATTGGTGAAGTCGCCTGTTGCGCCATGCAGGAGGTAGACGACAGGGTATGCTTGCTCACTTTCTTGATAAGTATCGGGAAGAATGACAATGTTCTTGATCTGCTTATTCATCCCCTTCGAATATACACTGAGGGTATCCACCGAAGCGGCAAATCCAGAAAAGGACAGGTAAATAGAAATGAAAA
>CAYGTH010000137.1:0-7610 GCA_964352745.1 uncultured Bacteroidia bacterium | reverse complement strand
TTAGGAAATACAAGTAACAAAAAACCCTCCGCAGCGCAAGGCTGGGAGGGCTGTTTTTAAACTTTGAGCACGGTAAGGATAGGGCCATACATCGGATTCGAATTCAGCATCTTGTGTAAATCCTGATACCGGAGGCGGTGAGCTGACAGAGGTGATCCTGGATTGAATTTTTTTCTGAGTTCGTTGTATCGATTCACATTTGAGGAACGGGATATACCAATTCTTTTACTGCACAGGCCCCAAAAAAAACCAAAACCTCCCCATCAAAATTCCCTGCGGGATCAGCGGGAGTAGCATCAAAAATCCCTCCCCGCCAGTCAGTTTCTGAAAATATGGCTTTCAAATAGGCATAATGTGCATCAGAGAGGCTGAATTTTCGGTGGCGGAAAATAGTGCCGGGCGGCAGGCATTTGTTATCAATAGATTCAAATATCAACAGCCCATTTGTTTCGATTGAAGGATGGGTATAATAGGGGAGTTCAACTTCGGGAAAATCGGGAAAGCGATCTGTTAAGGAATCGGGCAAGAGGTATTCCAGTCTGGAAGCTTTGGCTCCGAATCACGAATTTCCTATCACGCAGAGGTAGGGGACAGGGCTCATGGAATGAGTTTCCAGTCGAATGTCTGTAAAACCCGCACGACGGAGCTGCTCCATCATATGCCGGCCGGTTATGTTTACCTCTCTTTCAGATTTTGCCCAGCGAGGTTGTACGGAGAGCGCAAGCAAGCCGCCGGGATTTAGCAGGCTGAACAGGCGTTTGAGTTGCTTGACAGGTTGTTGCCAAAAAAAACTGGAATCAATGGAAAAAATGCGATCAAAAGAGCTGGCAGGGTAAGGGACATCCGTTACAGAACACTGATGCAAAACCACATTGCCTGTTTTAATTTGTTGCGCGTTTCTCTTTCGGGCCTGCGCAGTCATGACTTGTGAGTGATCTACTCCCGCGACATACCCTTTACGTACAATTTCTGAAACCTGAGAGATGGCAATCCCCGGTCCGAATCCGATTTCAAGGACATGATGATGAGGATCAAGGCCCAGGAGATCAACGGTCCACTCATTCTGAACGCGGTTCTTGAGTGCCATGGCCTTGCCCGCCAGGGAACCGAGTAGTCCCCTGGGGTGGCCAAATTGTGAAATTCAAGGTATGCTTCATATAGATTTCGGGCCCGAATCTTCTCCTCCGATATCATCCGGATGGGTTTCAGATTCATCGGGATCACCACCCGGCTCATGTACTTCCCAGTCTTCCGACCATTTTTTCCAATTTCCCCATTTCCCGCCGCCATCGCAGAACCGGGACTTGAATTTCTCACGATCGTCCTCACTCATATTCGCCATTTTTTCCTGCCATTTTTTGCGCCAATGCTTGCGCATGTGTCCGCGATGTTTCCATCCTCCGCCTCCCATGCCTCCAAAGAATATCTTGGATAAGACCAGGAGGCCGATTGCCTGTGTCAGACTGATATAAGGCCCTGCAAATAAATCCGGAATGAGCCAGTTCCAAAGCACCATGGTGATGATGCCCGCTACCAGCACGAACATAGCTGCTGCCCAGAAAAAGCGGATGAATTTTGATATTCGGTATTTCATTGTTCCTTTAATTAATAGTTAGTGCCTTAGATACTAGCGCCAAGGACTTTGATAGCTACACTTCCAACAGTTCTCTGTACAATCCTTCCAATTGCTCGCGGAGGTACAAAACCGCATATCGTTTTCGGGAGAGTAAAGTATTCACAGAAAGACCGGTCGCTTCTGCAATTTCCTTAAAACTCTTATCCTCAAACTCGTGCTGGATAAATACTTCCCGTTGAGAGGTGGGTAACTCTTCCAGTGCCTCTTCCAATCGTTCCCAAATTGCGGTTCGTAGGAGTTGGCGATCGGGTGCCTGGTCCAGGTCAGGAAGAATATCTGCCAGCATAAGCGGCGAATCGTCCTCTGCTGAACCTGCTACCCTGAGCGAGCTGAAATTGTCCGGTTTCATTTTTCGACTGCGATCGATAATCTTGTTTCGTGCGACCTGAAATAACCAGGAAGTTACTTTCTCGATAGATTCGATCGAGTCATAGGCTGATACCAATTGATAGAATACATCCTGCAGGATATCTTCAGCCTCTTCTTCAATGCCGACCCGCCTGCGGATAAAGCCAAACAGCCGACTCCGTTCCCGGTTTACCGTCTGCTCGATCTTTTCTCGCTTGTGTTCGGCCATGTTGATATGGATCTCTGTTGCCATGTACTCTCATGGACGGACGTGCCTGAGAGATATTTTAGGGGATGCAAAAATTGCTACTCATTTTTTACGCAACTGATGGGAAAATAGATGAATGTTTGTGCCTGAATCCGCATATATAAGGGAAATCCTCTATTTTAGGGGGAACAAGGCTCTCCCTATGAAAAAGATCCTACTCGCCGTTATTGCCATTTTTGTTTTCCTGCTCGTCGTATTGCTGTTCAATATGATGACTTTTTCTTCCCGCCAGCTTGCGGAAGTAGCCCCTGTGCAGATCGATGTGCCAGGAGGAGGAGCAGATCGACTTGCAGGAGCGATTCAACTCCCTACGATTTCTGCTAATGGCTGGGTGGATACAGCGGCTATGTTCAATCTCCATGCTTACCTCGATACGCTATTCCCCCAGGTAGAGGCTGCCCTCAGTCGGGAAACCGTCAATGACCTGAGTCTGTTGTATCACTGGAAAGGAACTAACCCTGAGCTCAAACCCGTGGTGTTGATTGGGCATATGGATGTGGTCCCGCCGGATTCGGCTACCCTGGACCAGTGGATTCATCCTCCGTTTAGTGGGCGGGTAGATACTGAGTTTATTTGGGGAAGGGGAACGATGGACGACAAGAGCAGCGTGGTCGGAATCCTCGAAGCGATTAATCTCCTGATCGAATCCGGGCACCAGCCTGAACGCAGTTTGTGGATAGGCTTTGGCCACGACGAAGAAATCGGAGGCAGGGAAGGAGCCCTTATGATCGCGAATCTGCTGAAGGAACGAGGCGTGGAGGCTGAATTTGTGTTGGATGAAGGGGGATTTGTAATTCCCGGTGTAGTACCTGGGGTAGCAAAACCTACTGTACTGATAGGAATTGCTGAAAAAGGTGGTGTCAACCTCAGTTTTACGTGTAAAGGAGCAGGCGGCCATTCGTCCATGCCTCCCAAGCAAACGGCGGTAGGTATTCTCAGTGCTGCAATTGCACGACTCGAAGCGAATCCTTTTCCGGCGAAAATGGGAGGCACCATCAATACCTTTTTTGACTATGCAGGCCCTGAAATGGAGCCGGGATTCAAGTTGGTATTTGCCAATAGCTGGTTGTTTAGGCCGGTAATCCAATCCATCCTGGAAGCGAAACATACTACAAATGCTTCCATCCGAACGACGACAGCGGTAACGGTCATTCGTGGAGGCGTAAAACCCAATGTGTTACCCAGCGAGGCTTCTGCAATTGCCAATTTTCGGATTATTCCGGGCGAAACAGCAGAGTCAGTACTTGCCTACGTGCGGGAAGTCGTGGCCGATGATCGGGTTGAGATCGAAATCAGCGAATTCATTACGAACCCTTCGGTAGTCTCTGATCCGGAATCACTGGGGTTTCGACAGATTCAACAAACGGCTATGCAGGTATTTGGAGACGTGGTCGTTACGCCTTATCTCGTGGTAGGGAATACAGATGCTCGCCATTTTCAGGAAGTCTCTCCTCAATTGTTTCGGTTCCTTCCTTTGCAAATCAACAGCGAAGATCTGCCGCGTATGCACGGCATGGATGAACGCATTCCTGTCGAGCAGTATCACCAGGCCATCCGGTTTTATTATCAATTACTGAAAACGTCATTAGCGGCGAATTCTTGATCTCTTATTCCGATAATTCTCCAGCTAACTGTACGTCTTCATCTCCAGGTTCGTAGGGGAGGTAGGTAAAAATGAATTGAAGCATTTCATCCGTTGTTTTCATACTTCCGTCTCTTCCGGTTACGGTTTGGGGCGGATCAAAAGGATTATTCGGATTTTCACTTGTGTTGTCATAGGTCGCAATGACCTCGATGACGGTTCCCTTGGGGAGGCGCACCATGTTGGGGAAAGTATAAAAATACTGCCACCTGAAATCCCATTCCGGGATGCGAATCAAGGGAATGGTATCTCCGGCAGGTGGAAGGGCATACGCCCAAAAGGACTTACCCAGCAAGTGCATATGAGGATTCAAGGTAAGCAGGGAAATATCATTTTGAATCACGGCCCGGGTCGTAAAGGTTGAAAGCGTGTCAGGGATAATAACCAACGGAGGGACAATATCAGAAATACCGAGTGTTCCCATTTGGATTTCTTTGGTGGGACGTGCGGGAGGTTGGTTACTAAAAAAAATATTGAAATAGGATTGATCAAATGTGTCAATGGGAGAAGGCCCGTAGTGCATATCGCTAAAGAGAAATGCCCCCTTACGTTTCATCAGGTATCCGCCGATCCCTTTTGGATAAATTGCAGGACTCACTCCCGGCAAATAGCTGCAAACAAGAGGGGTGAGCGTAGGGTAGGAGCCATCGTCATTGGGGAGCCCCAGCATGGGATAGGCTGCCTGGACAGGAACTTCCTCTCGGTTAATCATCCGATCCCCTTCAAATACATCTTTTTTCTTGTCGAAGTCATAACTGATCAGATGCCCGTTCATGTGATGAACGAGTTTTTTATTACCCGGCACAAACTCAATGGCTCGGATAAAGGTGTCGCGGTCTATTTCGTACGGTATTTTTCCAAAGTAAAAAAGGTCCTGATTATTCCCGGGGATGGGAAAGCGGTCCTCCATTTTCAAAACAAGGTCAGGTTTACCCAATAGAGAGCCTGCTGTAAAGGTTGGAGGCGGAGGCTGCAAAGCGGGATCTCCCTCGGGAGCATCCAGTGCCACCCATTTGCCAATCAGATCAATTTCTGCTTGTGAGAGTACTTTTTCCCCTAGGAAATGTCGGTAGTCCGGATCGGCAGGCCAGGGCGGCATGAATCGGGTTTCGGTTACGTGCCGGATCATTTTTTTTCGCTTGGCTACCTCCTGATAGCTGATCAGGGAAAATGGTCCTGCGCTCCCCGGTCGATGACAAGGCGTACAGTTTTCAAATATGATCGGGGCAATGTGTTCGGCAAATGTGACCGAATCAGATGGAGGCGAAATCGGATCGCCACATGCGCATGAGAGGATTCCCAGCAGACTAAAGATACTTCCCCATATTCCGATTTTTCGGACCGAGGCTTTGCCTAATAAAATCGTATGAATTCGACTTCTCATGCCATTACTCAATAAAACACCCTATCGCTTTTGTATAGGCTACCGGGACTACGCTGCCAGCCTCTATGGCTATAAGGACATCAGCCAGATAATGTTCATTGACAACCGTACGTTTTTGCCCCAGTTTTGGAATCCAGTTGTCAATCGCTCCTTGATACCTGAGCGTTCCAGTTGAATCAAACACAAAAACCTCAGGCGTAACCCGCGCTCCTAATTGCTCGGTTAAGACATATTCTGGATCGAGTATCGGGATAATTGGCGGTTTATAATGATCCATATATCCCTGAATTTCCGGATTTGTGTAATTTTTTCCTGGAAATATGCCATAAAAAGCAATGTCTTCGCTTGGGTATGCGTTTTTCAACTGTTTGATGTTAAGACTATAATTTTCGCAAAGCGGACAGTCGGGCGATAAAAAAATGATAATTGTTGCCCGGTTTCCAGACAAAACATCCTGGCCAAAGGTAGACTCGGAATAGACTTGAAAGTCATCTTGAAGAGTAGACTCCGAACGAGGCCCGCAGGCGGCGAGCAACATTCCCCCCACCAGGACCAAGAACGTAAATTGCCCTATTCGGGCAGTTCCCGAAGCGCAGTTTCTGAGAAGATGCTGTGCCAATTGCTTCAACATGTGCCTTCGCTTTTCCCAAAGCTAATCAATCGATGTGAAAGATCACGGCGAATATGATTTTTGGTGCTTCGAGATTTTTTTCCAAAAAAAAATGTAAACCGGATTCTTCATTCGTGTTGTGTATGTAACAGGCGAAATTAAGGATTAACATCAGGCATTATCGAGAATCCCCTTTTGGGAAAATGACGGAGACGTAGCAGATCGAAATTGCTATATCTCTGTAGGAAAAGGCTTAATCCTTAATCACTAGCGGCATGGGTAAATTCCATTTGAAGACGAATGCTGAGAAGAAAAACTTGACTACTGACGGGAATTCCATATCTTTCGAAGGACGGAAAACCTCGAAATTTACTAAAGTCCGTAATATGGACGGTCAGGGAAATTCTAACGGCGAACCCAGTGATGCGGACCTGGTAGCTCAATATAAAGAGACTCAGGACACACGCATCCTACAGATCCTGCTCGATCGATATGATCGATACGTAGTGTCGATTGCACTTCCTTATTTGAAAGATAAGGATGAGGTGAAAGATCTTAAGCAGGACTTATTTATCAAGCTTTGGGAAAAACTCCAGACACACGAACCGGATTCATTTAAATTCTGGTTAGGGCGTGTAGTGAAAAATCACATGTACGATAAGTACGTTCGTAAGAAGCGGCCTGAAACGATGGAAGAGCTTCCGGAACAAGTGGAACATTTTGTTTCCAAACACGATCTAGGCATCGACTTCAAATTGATACTGGAATGCATCGAAAACCTGCGACCTGACCAGCGACTGTATGTCGAATTGGCTTTTCTGGGAGGAATGAAAAATGCCGAGATCGCAGAAGAAACAGGGTGGTCCCCGAATAAAACACGCGGATTGTATGACAGGGCGCTTAACAATTTGCGCCAGAATTTGGGAGGCTCTTTTGACGAATTTTCAAGCTATTTTACTGACGTATAAGGAGGTCATTATGCTACAACAAGAAATCTCACTTACAGAAATGATTCAATACCTTGCCGGATCAGCGTCCGACACATTGAAGAATCATATTGATCTGTTGAAACAAACAGATTCAGAATTTGCAGAGGAACTAGAGGAGTGGAAAGCGCAGATGGAAGACTACGAAAGTCCCGAAGCGGCACTGGCTCATTTCTCTGCCATCAATGAGGCATGGCAGGAAACACAACCCGAATTGCCTGAGTTGGGAAACGAGGAGGCTATAGCAAGGCCGCTATACGAAGCACCTGTTCGACGTCTTTCTCCCACTCAGGGCTTAAAAAAAACGCCGATTTGGTATGGTGCCATTGGGATTGCGGCTGCGATTGCCTTGCTGCTCTTTGTGATCCCTCCCATGATGAATACCAATGGTGGAATCGACTACCAGCAGCAAGCACTGGCAGAAGTTCACTCGGGCATCGACGAGTTGATAGGAGTTTCAATGGGAGTAGAGGAGGACTTTGATCGAATGATGCGCAATCGGATTGATGCAGGCGCAATCGAGGCAGCTCAAGCCTCTCTTGATTCTCTGTTGATTGAGCAACCTGGAAATAGGAAATATCAACAACTCAAAGGTTCATTGCTGGTACTAGGGGGAGATACAGAACTGGCCATTGCGCATCTGGAGTCTCTCTTGAAGGCAGACTCTCTGACATCAGATGCTTTCTGTAGGGTCAACTGGCAACTGATCATGATTGAATTCCTGAGTAAGAATGAG
>CAYGTH010000136.1:0-15707 GCA_964352745.1 uncultured Bacteroidia bacterium | reverse complement strand
ATGCTGTAAAGGGGTTTGAAGTAGGTTCCGGATTCGCAGGTACGCATATGAAGGGTTCTGAGCACAATGATGCATTTTATACGGATGAAGGAAGAGTCCGAACCCGAACCAATCACTCTGGAGGGGTTCAGGGAGGCATCAGCAATGGAGAAGAGATTTACTTTCGGGTAGCCTTTAAGCCTACCGCAACGATTATGCAGGATCAGGAAAGTGTAGATGCTACAGGAAATTCAGTGGTAGTACAAGGAAAAGGAAGGCATGACCCCTGTGTGGTGCCTCGTGCAGTCCCTATTGTAGAATCAATGGCTGCAATTGTTTTAGCGGATCAAATCATGATGAATAAAGCTCGTCAATCAAATGGATAAACACACTTACAATTACGGTCTTATTGGGAATTGCTCTTTTCTGGCGTTGGTAGATACAAACGCAAATGTGGGTTGGTTGTGCTGGCCCCGTTTTGATAGCAGCTTTTTATTTGGCGGATTGCTGGATGAAAAAAAAGGAGGAGAGTTTTCGATCCAACCTGTGGCAGATAACTTTACCTCCAGGCAGTACTATCTTGAAAATACCAATGTACTGGTAACGGAATTCGAGGCAGAAGATGGTGCTTATCGGGTAATTGATTTTGCTCCTCGTTTTAATCAATATGATCGATATTATAAACCGCTGATGTTATGCCGAAAGGTGGAAGTTATTTCCGGAAAGCCCAGAATCCGGGTTGTGTGTCGTCCCAGTGGCGACTACGGACGACTGAAGCCGGAAGTCCTGTTCGGAAGTAATCATTTGCGTTATATGGGATTGGATCGGCAAGTGCGCCTGACGACCAGTTTGCCCCTTACTTATATCGCAGAAGAACAATCTTTTGTATTGACCCGAACGAACTACCTGACCCTTACCTATGGAGTTCCCCTGGAGGATGCATTGGAAACAACTACTGATGTTTTTCTTCAAAAAACAACCGCCTATTGGGAGCGGTGGGTGAAGCGAACTGCCATTGGCTTATTTAGTCAGCAGTCAGTCATTCGTTCCGGTCTGGCTCTGAAACTCCACCAGTACGAAGATACCGGTGCAATCATTGCTGCTACGACGATGAGTTTGCCCGAGTCGCCCGGTAGCACCCGTAACTGGGATTATCGCTATTGCTGGATTCGGGATTCACATTATACGCTCAAGGCGCTCAATAGCATTTGCCATTTTACGGAATTGGAAGAATTTGCTTTGTTTATCCAGAACATTGCGATGGAAAATAACCGTTACCAGCCGCTGTACTCTATTACCGGAGAAAGTAAGTTGGTCGAACGGATACTGGATCTGGAGGGATATCGTGGGGAAAAGCCCGTTCGAGTGGGCAACCAGGCCTATGAGCATATTCAAAATGATGTATATGGCCAGGTACTCGTTTCGCTACTACCTTTGTTTACTGATGAACGACTCGGGAGGGCCCAGCGCCGCAACCATATGAGCAGCCTGATCATGCAGGTATTGTTGAAAATCGAGGAGACCATGTATGAGCCAGATGCGGGCTTGTGGGAATTCCGAAATAAATCTCAACTCCATTGTTATACATTTTTATTTCACTGGGCGGGTGCAAAAGCCGGAATTAAAATGGCGGAGCGCCTGAAAGATGAGGAAATGTTAAAGCTTGCGCAAAAGCTTGCAACAGAATCTGCCGCCCAGATTGAGGCTTGTTATGACGAAAGCAGAGGGGTGTATACCCAGGCGGTAGGGACTTCTAATCTTGATGCGAGTTTGTTACAACTCATCACGATGCATTACCTGGATCCGCATAGCGAGCGGGCAATGAAGCACCTTTCTGTATTGGAGCAGCATTTGAAAACGGAGGAGGGGCTCTTTTATCGGTATAAGCATGAGGATGATTTTGGCGAACCCGAGACGACTTTCCTGATATGCGCATTTTGGTATATCGAAGCTCTGGCAACAGTGGGGAGGGTCGAGGAAGCAGTAGAAGTGTTTAATAATCTATTGAAATATCGCAATCATTTGGGCTTGTTGAGTGAAGATGTGCATGCTGAAACGGGTAGTCAATGGGGAAATTTCCCACAGGCATACAGCCATGTTGGATTGGTAAACGCGGCATTCGCTATTTCGAGAAAGCTGGACAGGCAACCTTTTTTATAGAAAAAATACGGCCAATTGGCTTGAGGATAGATTGGCTGGAACCCCATAAAAATCTACACATTGTTTGACAGGTGCAGATTTTTTCTGTTTCGGAATTTTCTCTATTTTACGCCTGCCTCCAGGGGTAAACTTGCTCAACCTATGAAAATTACCATTCGTACTGCCGCTCAAGTAGTCTTGGTATGCCTGATCCTCCTGCCTGCATCGAGTTTATATCTCTTGCGGACGCCAGCACCGGTACAAAAGATGGATGTACAAGACCAGTTCTCAGCTGGTCGAGCCTTTCGATATGTAGAGGCGATTGCGCAGCGCCCACACGCTTCAGGTACAAATGACCATCGTCGCGTAAGGCGTTACATCTTAAGTGAACTACAAGCATTAGGTATTGAGGTAGAGGTGCAGTCTCAAACAGTATCAGGGTCGAGTTTCCTTCCTAATTCTCTCAGCCATGTCTATAATGTTGTGGCGCGGATCAAAGGTAGGGAATCAGGTAGTGCGGTACTACTGGTGGCACATTACGATTCTCAACCCAATTCTCCCGGTGCAGGAGATGATGCTTCCGGGGTGGCAATCTTACTGGAAACAGCGCGAATCATCCAGCAGGATTCTATGCCTGCTAATGATATTATTTTTCTGTTTACGGATGGGGAAGAATATGGATTGTTTGGCGCCAGTGCTTTTTTGGAGCATCGCTGGTTTCGAGATGTAGCATTGGTGCTGAATTCGGAAGGGAGGGGAAACCGTGGATTGAGTCTTACATTTGAAGTAAGCGCTGAGAATGGTTGGTTGATTCGGGAATATGCAAAAGTGGCGCCTTATCCCTATGCAAACTCCCTCAGTTATGAAGTCTATAAAGCGATGCCCAATGATACGGACTTCACCATATTTAAACAGGAAAATCTGCCCGGTTTAAATATGGCCTTTATCGGAGGGCTGGTTCATTACCATGGTATGACCGATACACCCAGTCGCCTCAGTCTGGGAACCTTGCAGCAGCAAGGAAGTAATATGCTGGCCCTGGCCCGGCATTTTGGAAATATTTCTCTGGAAACACCGCGTGATACCGATATGGTATTTTTCAACACAGTCGGATTTCATCTGGTGTGGTATCCGATGAAGTGGAATGCTGCTTTCCTGGCCTTAGTGGGGATGCTGTATTTATGTTCGCTGCTACTGGCATTGATTGCTGGAGAAATAAAAGGAGAAGCGTTGCTGTATGCATTTTTTGTTCAGATCGGCTTGCTGGTGGGAAGTATAGCCGCGGCATGGTTGGTTGCAAGTATGATCAATGCGATGCATCCGAGTTATAAGCAATTTATCTCCGGAGGCCTGTATAATGATGTGTACTACTACATTGCATTCATTGCGATAACCGTATTGATTTATTCAGGGGTATTGGCGGCTTTATTCCGCAGGATGCATCCGCTTCCGCTTGCTTTTGGAGGCTATACGATTTGGTTGATCCTTGCGATTGCAGTGTACTTCAGTGCTCCTTCGGCTGCATACTTTTTTGTCTTCCCCTTATTATTTGCGCTGGTGGGGCCGCTGATATTCCTGGTGGCAGGTTGGGATTTGGACGAACGGGCTGGGTCTTTTGCCCTTCTGAATCTGGTAAGCCTGGCCCCGGGTATCCTATTGATCGTACCTACTATTTCCCTGGCGTTCCCTTCTTTTGGGATGTATTTGCCAGCCTTTGGCGTACTGGTATGCGCATTATTGTTGAGTTTGTTGACTCCGTTGATGTACACGCTTTCTAGCTGGCGGCCTTATGGGCTTAGTTATGCTGCCGCAGCAGTTGGCGGAATAGCCCTGGTACTGGCTGGCTGGTTTTCCCGTTATACAGAAGATCGCCCCCTCCAAAGCCATGTGAGCTATTACCTTGATGCGGATGAGGGCCAGGCTTTTTGGGTGTCTTCTTTTGAAGAGACCGATGAGTGGAATCAACAATTTTTTCCATATCCGGAAGTGGGCCCCCTGAGTGAAATTTATCCATTTGCACAACGTATTCGGCTAAAGTCTCCGGCCAGAGCAATCAACATCCCGGCGCCTGATGTACGGGTGCTGGAAGATACTACCTATCGGGGGCAAAGGAGGATCAGTCTGGTGTTAAGATCTCAACGGGAAGCTTGCCACATGCAGTTGTGGGTGCGAAACCGAAAAGGAGTGGAGCAGGTAAGCATTGATGGGGAATTATTGAAACTCTCTCCAACTCCAGGACCTGGGGGACGATACTATTTCTGGACGTATTTTGGTTTGCCCAGGGAGCGTGAAATCAATGTAGATATGCTCGTTTCAGATCTGGGAACTACAGAATTGGTGGTAATCGATCAGGCGCTGGGACTCCCGCCCGACCTGGATTACACCCCGATGCCACCTGAAATTATCCCCGGCGCGGGTAATCGAAGTAATCTCACCGTGATTAAACGAAGACTGGAATTTTAATTCATTCCAAAGGAAAAAATACAGAACGGTAAAACGTTCCTGTGTTATTCAGGCTTAAGTCTGTTCCGTTGTATTTGATTTTTTGCCAAAACCCTCCCGCTTCAACCTCCTTCTTATCGTTTTCATCTCACTATTAACTTTTTGTAAGTGATAGATAATCAGCTATTTATAATAAATCAGGACTCGCTTCGGATGCGGGTTCCAGGAAATTCCTAACATTCCATACCTAAGGTAAGGAGTCTGTTTATTCTTGCTGGGAAGATAGTTTATAAGCTGGCATTTTTGAAATGAGATAATAATTCACCCAATTTGGAAAAGCCGAAAAACAGAACCGGTTTACCCATGGGCTTTGACCTTACAGGATGTGCTTTTTGCAGGTTGGGATCAGAATCCTACCGTTTAAACCAGCCGCCTGTTAAGAGGCACGCTTTTCGCATTTTAAACTAAAAAAAGAGAACAACCATGCACGATTTTGAAGATTTCGCCTCCCATACAGATATGTACTTTGCAGATGATTATACCTCCGACGAGGACTTCGATGATTTTGATACCAATTTTGATTCGGTACTCCCTGATTCAAAATTGTCTCTGGCCGCATTTGACACCAGTTCAGTAGAAACAGGTGTTCGGGACATCCTGATTGATTTTGCGGGCATTAAAGAACGCAATTATTCAATTGAAAGTTTGCTCGCAGCAGACATGGGACTTGATTCCCTGGACCGTGTAGAGCTTGTCATGATGTGCGAAGCCAATTTCGGCATCAGCCTGCCCGATCACGAATGGGAAGGCGTACAGACCGCAGGAGATTTGGTAGATATGATTAAAGGCAAGCTGCACGCGCACGCATAGCCTGATTCTATAAAGTTAGCTGTGTTGTCATTTTCTATATAAATGAAGTGGCAGGCAAAGTATTGCCTGCCACATTTATTTTACCTGGAATGGGAACTTCTATCTGCTTACGTGAATCAAACAGGATACTTCCAGGCATAATAGAGTAGCTTCATATATTCGTTATTAACGAATATCATTCCCATTTCCGAGTTCCACCATTCGTCGATTTTGTATTCCAGTGGCTCTGCTCCTACGATAAATACATCAATCCCGGCCTGCTTAAATTTCTTCCGGAACACCTTTCGGATTCGACGGGTATGAAACTTGGAGGAAACGATAATTACACGCTTGAAGCCCAATTCCTGCGCATAGCCCAGAATGGCTTCAGATTCCTCAAATGTACTGGTGCCAGCTCGTAACATCCGAACGGCGCTGCTATCTGCTCCCAGTCGCAAGAGGGCTTCTTGTCCCAATTTTGCATCTGGAATGTCCATGCCGACTGCCTTGAGGTTGTCATTTACACCTTCTCCGGTAGCAATGAGCAAGGGCGTGTATCCTTCTTTGATAAGCTCAATCCCTTTCCGGGAACGCTCATAGGCATTTCCAGACAGGATAAATGCAGCGTCCACCTTCACTTCTGTATCTACTTTTACGAGATAGTTCCCTATGCCTCGCAAAATACTGCCGCGAAGGAGGTAAGCAGTACCAATTAGTACAGCTAGTATGAGCAAGGCGATCAGAAGTCGCTTCATAAATTTCATGGCGAACTAGTTATTTTCTGGCCAATTCCGCAAAGTGATGATGAAAACGCGGAATGGTTTCGATTCCTTTAAGATAGTTGAAAATTCCGTAATGCTCATTAGGGCTATGAATCGCATCAGAGTTCAGGCCAAAACCCATCAATACGGTATCAAGTCCCAATACTTCCTGAAACAGGGCAACAATCGGAATGGAGCCGCCAGCGCGCGTAGGAATAGGTACTTTCCCGAAGGAGTCGAGCATAGCCTGGCTTGCAGCCTGGAATCCGGCTGATTCTGTAGAGACTACAGCAGGTTCTCCTCCGTGATGAGGGATTACCTTTGCGGTTACGGCGGGTGGAGCGATTTTTAGGAAGTGCTCCTCGAATAGTTGAGTAATGCGTGCCGAGTTTTGTCCGGGAACCAGGCGCATGGAAATTTTGGCAAAGGCCTTTGAGGGGAGTACGGTTTTGGCTCCCTCTCCAGTATATCCGCCCCAAATTCCATTAACATCGAGTGTGGGTCGGATAGAAGTTTGCTCCAGGATGCTGTAGCCCTTCTCTCCGGTGGTTTCAGCTATACCCAGGGCGTCATAGTAGGATTCCTTGTCAAATGGCTGCTGGGCCAGGGCATCGCGCTCCTTGTGGCTAAGTTCAATGACCCCGTCGTAAAAACCTGGAATGGTGATTTTTCCATTTTCATCTGTGAGGGAAGCGATCATTTCGCAGAGGATATTGATCGGGTTTCCCACTGCTCCGCCATACACGCCCGAGTGTAAATCCCGATTAGGGCCCGTAACCTCAACTTCCAGATAGGACATGCCTCGCAAGCCTACATTGATGGAAGGGGTGTCATTGGCGATCATCGACGTATCAGACACTAATATAATATCAGCACTCAGACGTTCTTTATTCGCCTTAACAAATGTCTCGAGGTTACTACTTCCCACCTCTTCTTCCCCTTCGATGAGGAACTTTACATTACAAGGAAGTTTCCCCATTGAATTGAGAACTTCGAGAGCCTTGAGGTGCATATATACCTGACCCTTATCATCACATGCTCCGCGAGCATAGATTTTCTCATCTTTGATGACGGGTTCAAAAGGAGGGCTGGTCCACAAATCAAGTGGATCAGGGGGCTGGACATCATAATGTCCATATATCAAAATGGTTGGTAGTGCGGGATTCACAATTTTTTCGGCCAAAACAATGGGATGGCCAGGCGTTGCGCATTTTTCTACAGCATCCACCTCCAGGGCTTCAAATTGTTGAACCAGCCAGTCTGCGGCTCGGTTTACGTCTGCCTGATAAGCAGAATCGGCACTGATGCTTGGGATGCGGAGAAATTCAAAGATCTCTTCCAAAAAACGCTCTTGATGTTGAGCAATATAAGTTCTGATTTGTTCCATGAGGTATGTGTATGTCAACTACAAAAATACAGAAAAATATGGGTCTCGGGCACGAATGGGCAGGATAAAATAGCCTTAAGAAAGAGGATTTACCGGTAGTCCCATTTGACGTATTGCGGAGGGGCACCTGCTACCTGGGCCTGAATGAGATATATACCGGGAGTCGGATCTTTCAAATCTAGCTGGCGAGAGGATGAGTTAATTTCCCTTTCTGTATGGGGAATGAGTCGTCCCATGAGATCAAAGACGTAAACTTCCATAGCCGCTGCTGCTGGAGTGGAGAGGGCGAGGGTAGGGTGCTTTCCGGGATTGGGAAATAAGCGGAGAGGTTTTTTACCAGACAAGTCGGAAACTATATCAGTATTCAGGAAATTGCTGTCCTGATAAATAGCGATTCCGCCCCTTCCATTTCCAACGATCCATTCTATTTTTCCATCCCCGTTAATATCAGCTCCAAAAGGGCTTGTTTTGACGCCTTCAGCGATCAGGCCAAAGGAGTCCGATTTCATTACAAAGACTCCTTCCAAATTACCTTCTATGTTTCCATAATGAAAAATTCCTCCTTCCTGGCTTCCTATTAATAGCTCATAAATGCCAGCCTCATTTTCAAATAGAAAAGGGGTGCTCAGGCCGCCACAGCACATAGGACTGATGTCAATCCCCCCAAAATCATTATCTGCTCCATTCGAAAAATCTGCTGCTGTAGCTGTTCCGGTATTGGGGAAATAATTCAGGTTCCCTGATTTTTCCCCGACGAGGAGATCGAGTAATCCATCCCGGTTGATATCGACTAATTGGGGGGCTGCATTCTGCCCGACATCGATCCCGGCATAAACGGGATTTGCGAGGGTGAAAGAAGCGGGATTTCCACTTCCTGCTTCATTGCGAAAATAATGCAAGTGGCCTTCCAGGTCGCCAATCAGTAGGTCCAGGTCGCCGTCATCGTCCAGGTCGCCAAGGGCTGGACTGGCACCCAGGATTGGGGGATTGAAAAGACTGGAAATGCCGAGATAATCCCGAGATACCAGCGTAAATTCAGGTTGCTGTAAAGTACCGGTATTTTTATAGAAGGTTAAGGCTGTTTTTTCATTCCCTTGTGTGTCTTTGTATCGGAGATTGCCGATGAGTAAATCAAGGAGACCATCGGCATCCAAATCTACATAAACCGGATGCGCGTCCGAACCTACATCTGTCATGTCTGACTGTAGGAAATTAGTTTGTTGTTGGGAAAAAATATACTGGGTCGCTGTCCCTGTGTTTTCATAATACCAGGAGGCATTATAATTGGCGGAAATATTAGTGGCATTAGGCGCAGCAATCAAATCAGGCAGGCTGTCGTTATTGGCATCAATCAGATAAGCAGCAGGAAATAAAAAAATATCCACCGCAATGGTGTTATCAGGGTAATTGGACACGAATTGATCCATTTCTGCGAGACTCTGTGTGCCGCCATTGTGGAGGTACACAAGGTTATCAAAATTAATGTCTCCCAGGAGGAGATCTTGTACGCCATCCCCATCCACGTCTAATGTAACCAGGGTAGAGCCGGAGTGCAGGCCACCGGATTCCGACCCGGTTCCGCCTTTGCAAGCTGTATTGAGGTAGATGTCATTGGTGAAGGGGTCTTCCTGAAATTCACCCCAGCAAGGCGTATTCAGTCGGTAGGTGAGGTTGTTACACCCTCCGGTATTTTCAAAATACTGCACAAAAAAACCGCCGGAGTCAAAACTAAGGATGTCGAGATCACCATCGCCATCTATATCTGCAATAGCCGGTATATCAGCAGCAGGGACATAGATACTGTTGCCATCAGCCATTAATTCTACACTGGCCAATTGAAAGGCGATACCGTCAGGGCCAGAAATATTCTCAAATACCCGAATTGCATTTTCACCCGGAACAGCTGTGAAAATATCAGCTTTTCCATCACAATTATAATCACGTAACAAGACCCAGTTGAGCAATGAAGGAAATCGCACCTGATATTCCGGCGCATACCGAAAAGCAATCGTTCCATTTGCACCTTCATTGATATATGTAGTGAGTTTGTTACCGGTTCTGTCAAAGCTAACCAGATCCATCAAGGCATCTCCATTCAGATCAAATGGAGATAGTTGTGGTTGATTCACTCCCCCGGCGTAAGGGCTGCGCAGGACTCGGTTATTTTCAACGAAATCGATTGAATCCAGCCGAACAAATTGAGCAATGGCGACTGTTGCCAATAAATAAAAGAAGAGAAAAAGGCCGATTGCATGCTTCATGGAATAAAGATAGGAAATCGAATCCAGAATGGCATAGCTAGCTCCTAAGAGCAATTCGTTTGGTGATTTCTCCAAACTCACGATCCATGTTGGAAGCGAGAATCAGGATTCGATCTCCCTGATATTGAGTGATAAGATTAAGCATCATAGATGCATTTCCAGCATCCATATTGCTGGTGGGCTCGTCCAGCAGGAGTAGGGGAGTGTCGGTAAAAAGTGCCATGCCCACTTTTGCCCGCTGAAGCATACCGGAAGAGAATATGCGCAGGGGTTTATCTGCATGTGCCTCCAGTTTCAGGAGTTGGAAGGCTTCCTGGATACCAGATAGGATACAGGGTTTAAACCGAAAGTGAAGTTGGAAATGCTCTTTCAGGCTTAAATCCGGGTATAGGTCGATGTACGGGGCAGACCAACTCACATATCGGTAGAGTTGATCGATTGGAATGACCTGTGAATTGTGAGATAACTGTAGCTTTCCGCTGGAGGCTTTGAGTTGACCGGCAATGATACGAAGGAGCGTAGATTTTCCGGAACCATTGGAACCTGTCAGGGCAAGGCGTTCCCCTGCTGACAATTCAAACCCAATATTTCTGAAAATCCAGCGCTGATAAAATTTCTTCCCGACTTCAGTTGCCGAGATCATCATGATTCAACTTCTTTCCCGCTATGGCCTTTAATGATTCCTCGACTTGCATTCCGAACAAAAGTCAGAACTTCATCCCGTTCTTCGGTAGGGGGCAAATGAGCTTCGATATAGTCAAGGGCATTAGCGGTGTTCATCCCATTGAGGAAGATACATCGATAAATTTCCTGAAGATTATGAATGGATTCATTTGTAAACTCTCTTCTCCTCAGACCGATTGAATTGATGCCGGCATATTGAAGGGGGAATCTGCCCGCTTTTACATAAGGAGGCACATCTTTACCAACAAGCGAGCCGCCAGAAACAAAACAGTGTTTCCCGATCTTTACGAACTGATGTACAGCTGACATACCACCCAGGATGGCATAGTCTCCGATTTCGACATGGCCGCCGATGTTGACTGCATTGGAAAGGATCACATGATCACCGATGATGCAATCATGCGCAACGTGCACATAAGCCATGATGAGCACATTTTTTCCAATCGAAGTTTTATTGTGATAGTCCGTACCCCGATTGAGGGTAGCACATTCGCGGATTGTTGTATTGTCCCCGATTTCAACCGTTGTCCGTTCTCCCTGAAATTTGAGGTCCTGAGGGATGGCAGAAATGATCGCACCAGGGAATATCTTTACATTTTTACCGATACGCGCCCCATCATGGATGGTAACATTTGAACCAATCCAGGAATCTTCATCAATAACAATCTCACCATGGAGCGTAGAGTTGGATTCGATGTGGACATTGTCGCCAATCAATACAAGTGGATGGCGACCATTGGTCTTGAAGTCGTCTTTTTTCCAGAATTCCAACTGGTGAACATCTGAAGAAATAACTGCATTAGGCATTACGCGGCAGTTTTTGCCAATTCTAACTCCATCCATCAAGACGACGTTAGGGCCTATCCAGGAGCCTTCTCCTATTTCTACATCCTGTGAGATGCTTGCATGCGGACCGATATATACATTGCCTCTGATTCTGGCACCAGCGTGGACATTCGCGTAGGGAAAAAGTTGATTCGTTTCTATTGGAGTCATGATTCGTCTTTTGGAACTATTCCGGCTATCATATCTGCCGAGCATACTACTTTGCCATCCACAATTCCTTTGCCTGCCATTTTGCAGATATTCTTCCGCAGGGTTAAGAGTTCCAGCTCAAAGCGTATTGTGTCACCTGGTATAACAGGTTTTTTAAAGCGAGCGTTGTCTATGGCTACGATATATACCCAAACGGATTCCGGATTTTCAATGGTGTTTAATAGTAAAATTCCGCCTACCTGCGCCATTGCCTCTAATTGCAACACGCCCGGCATGATCGGATTTCCCGGAAAATGACCGGTAAAAAAGGGCTCGTTAATCGTTACATTCTTTATCCCTGCGATCGTTTTGTCGTTAAACTCTACGATCTTATCTACCAACAGGAAAGGATACCGGTGCGGTAAGATTTTCTGAATGGCGTTGATGTCGAAAATGACTCCTTCTTTCTCCACTTTTTGGAATTTACTGGTTATACGTTTCTTTCTGATTTTTGATTTAATTATTTTTGCAAGCTCTATATTTGCCTTGTGCCCCGGGCGTATTGCATGCAAATGGCCTAAAATCGGCGTCCCAATCAGCGCGAAATCCCCTACAATGTCCAGCAATTTGTGCCGGGCAGGCTCATTGGGATGCCGAAGACCTGCAGGATTTAGAATTCCTTCCCTGATTTCAAGGTCTGGTTTTCCGTAGAGGGCTGCCAATCGCTGCATTTCTTCATCGGTCAACTTCCTTTCAACGATAACTACAGCATTTTCGAGGCTTCCTCCCTGAATTAATCCTGCTGCTAATAATGCTTCGAGTTCGTGAAGGAAACAAAAAGTTCGACTGTCTGCAAATTCATTTGGAAAATTTGATAACGTGGGAATACTTGCTTCCTGGGAAGGGAGGATTTCGGAATCGAAATCGATGACAACATTCGCTGAAAACTGCTCGGCAGGATCTATTCGTAGGGAAACATTGCGATCAACCTCCTCATAGCAGATAGGCTCATCAATCGTAAAGTATTCCCTTATTGCTGATTGCTCCTTTAAGCCCACAGAGATCAATGCCTGTTGAAAAGCGAGGGCACTGCCGTCCATGATTGGGGGTTCCGGGCCATCTAAGCTAATCAGGACATTATCAATCTGGAGACCCGCAAGGGCAGCCAGGGTATGTTCTACGGTGTGGATCTTGGCCCCGTTCTCCGCAATAGTGGTACCGCGAGAAGTATCAACTACGTTATTGACATCTGCCCTTACCTTAGGATGTTCATCCAGGTCTTGCCGCTGAAAGACATATCCGTGGTTTTCGGGAGCAGGATAAAAAGTCATAGTGACCATTTTTCCGGTATGCAGGCCTCGTCCTGAGACAGAAACCGATTGCTGGATCGTATGTTGATGTGTATGCAAATGCGAATTGTATTAATGAAGTAAGATTATAAGTGCAGATCTCCAAGGAGATATTCTTATTCGGATTGAGCTTGATTTTCCAGTTCCTGTAAGCGTTTATTCATTTCTTCTAGCCGCCGGAATAGAATTTCGGATTTTAGTTGTTGGCGGTAGGGCTGTGCCGGAGAACCCCTGAATGCCAGGCCTGATTGACTGACTGACTTGATGACTCCTGACTGAGCATCTATTTTAGTTCCATCAGCTATCCGGAGATGGCCGACTAATCCGGCTTGTCCTCCCACCATGCAGCCTGCGCCGATGTGGGTACTGCCAGAGATACCCGCCTGAGCTGCAATTACTGTGTGGGAGCCAATTTTTACATTGTGGGCTATCTGTACGAGATTGTCCAATTTGACACCGGCGTCAATTTCAGTATTGCCGAGTGTCGCCCGGTCTATGGTTGTATTGGCACCGATTTCTACTTCATCCGCCAGCACAACCCCTCCCGTCTGCGGGATTTTTTCAAAAGTACCATCTGCCTGGGGGGCAAAACCGAAACCATCACTCCCTATACATACGCCAGCATGAAGAATACAATTTTTGCCAATGGTGCAACCATGATACACGGTTACGCCGGGATATAAAATGCTGCCATTTCCCACCACGCTTCCTGTTCCAATATAGGTATTGGGGTAGATTTTGACATGGTCGCCTATGACAGCCCCTTTCCCAATATAGCTGAATGCGCCTATATATGACTGCTTGCCGATCTGTGCAGTTTCATGAATAAAAGAAGGTTGCTCAATTCCACCATCGGGTTGTTGGGCTTGTTGGGCCAGTTTAAGGAGTTGAGTAAAGGCGCTATAAGGGTCATCGACTCGTAAAAGGGTAGCGCTTACAGGTTCAGTTGCCTGGAAGGTTCGCGAAATAATCACGGCTGTTGCTCGTGTTGTATATAAAAAAGGAATGTACTTGGGATTGGCCAGAAAACAGATGCTGCCGGGATTCCCTTCTTCGATTTTTGCGATTTGATCGACTTCGGCATTAGGGTCTCCCTCGATTTCTGCGCCGATCAACTGGGCAATTTTCTCAACACTTAGCTTCATACATTTACTGATCTGGCTTTAATGGGCCAAAGGTAGTAATTCTCCTATTGGAATAAAAAATCCTGTTGTCTGGGCAGATATATGAAACTTTTTGGATAATTCTCGTATTTTAGCAATGTAGAGATGGAGAAACGCGGGGCCGGATGTTGTTAGGTGTATGTTAGTTCCCCCCTAAATATATTACCTGTAAATTCTGGTTTAGCCGGTACCTTACCTATTATTCCCCTGCCCACAATGAGCGTATGAAGTCTAGTCTCATTGCTTTGGAAGCAGGAGACAATTATTTTTTGAACAAACTTACCATGACAAATAGAAAAAAGAATAAATCCCGAAATGCGGGATCCAACAAACCTAAAAAGAAGTCGAGCGGAAAAAATAAGGCAGAACGCCAAATGAAACATGAGATTCTGTCCTTTATGGCCAGAAATAAAGATCAGTCTTTTTCAGCCAAACAAATCATAGCAGGTACCAGCCTGTGGAATCGATCTAATAATAATAAAATCAGGTCCATCATGGACAGCCTGGCCAGTGCCGGAAAAGTGGAATACCTTGATAAGGGACAATATCGCTACCTGACAGCCGGAAGAACTAAGATAGTAGCCGGAAAATTACAAGTTACTCGCAGCGGTATCGGATTTGTCCTTCAGGAGGAAGGCGATGATGTATTTATTAGCTCCAGCTCGATGGGGAAAGCCATGAACGGTGATTTGGTAAAAGCCAAAATCCTGAAAAGGCGTAAAAATAATGGCAAGCCCGAGGGCGAAATTGTGGAAATTGTCCAGCGGGCCCGAACCCATTTTGTCGGAACTGTGGAGGAGAGTCTTCCGGGAACTTATTTCTTATTACCCGATGACCCCAAATTGAATATCGACTTTTTTATTCCTAAAAAGCATCTCAATGGCGCAAAGGACGGAGAGAAAGTATATGTTAAGCTTCTCAGTTGGGAAGGCCGCTCTCCGGAAGTGGAGGTGGAGCAAATCCTGGGAGAAGCAGGGGAACACAACACAGAAATGCATGCCATTTTACTTCAATATGGCTTTGACCCTAATTTTCCACCGGAAGTAGAACAAGAAGCTGAGAAGATACCGGAGGCTATTCCTGCCAAAGAAATCAAAGCCCGAAAAGACATTCGGGATATCCTGACCTTTACCATTGACCCACATGATGCCAAGGATTTTGATGATGCCATCTCGTTTCGCGAATTAGAAAATGGACATTATGAAGTGGGGATACACATTGCAGATGTTTCGTATTATGTCCGGCCCGATACGTTAATTGATCGGGAAGCTTTTCGCAGGGCAACTTCTGTTTATCTGGTAGATAGAACAGTCCCCATGTTACCCGAAAAACTATCCAATAACCTCTGTAGCCTGCGTCCACATGAAGATAAACTGACCTATTCTGCCATTTTTGAGATGGATGAAAAGGGGAAAGTTTACAAAGAATGGATCGGTAGAACGGTAATTCATTCCGACCATCGGTTTTCGTATGAAGATGCGCAAGATGTGATAGAGGGGCACAGCGAAGGGCCTTATAAAGAAGAGTTAACTATCCTGAATGGAATCGCCAAAGCCTTACAGGTGCAGCGATTTAGCAAAGGGAGTATCGAATTTGACTCGGATGAAGTAAAGTTTGTCCTCGATGAAAATGATCGCCCTATTGGCGTAAAGCGCAAAGTCAGAAAAGACGCACACAAGCTGATTGAGGACTTTATGCTGCTGGCCAATCGGCAGGTG
>CAYGTH010000135.1:0-15735 GCA_964352745.1 uncultured Bacteroidia bacterium | reverse complement strand
TTTTCGGATTTATCATTTGACCTTTTTATTTTGGCATTGGGTTGACATTTTTTTTAATCAAATGATGTTCATGGAAAATAATGGGTGTAGGCCAAAAATCCACAAAGAGAAACCACTCAGGCACTTAGGACACTAAGCATGTTGTACATGAAACCCCGGAGCTTCCGCTTAGTGCTTTCTTTGTGCGCTGAGTGGTAAATCCAGATAATTCCCCGGTGTCTGTTCCTTTGGAAGAGGTCTTTTATTTGGAATAGTTTCGTAAACTGTATTGTTTGAGGTTTGCCTGGAAAATATAGGAGATGATTTTAAAGAGCGTGATTATTACCTGCAAAAATGGAACGTGAAGCTTGATATAGGCAACTACGCAATTAATTACAGAGATTTTTTAACAGGGAAGGGAGTGATTCAAACTCCCCGGTTAACGCAATAGGATAGGCAGCCTGGGCATAATCAGGGCCGGTCTTAAATTGTCCGGGGGGCAGGAGGTTAATATGAGTTAATTTGTAATGAGGTTTCGGAGATGCCTACATTATCCGGGGCTCACTATCTATTTTCATGAAAAAATTCTACATTATGCTAACGATAATTATTTTTAGGATATCGACTTGATTTGAAAAAAAATCCAACATACGACGAGAAAAAACCAAATCCTCAAAAACTTTTCCAGCGGTTGGCAAAAGGCGATACTGAGGCAATTGAGGAAACGTATAGGACTTATTTTCATAGGCTTCGCTATTATGGAATTCAGGTGGCCGGACGAGAGTATCAGCAAGAAGTAGAGGACGTTATTCATGATTTCTTCATGTGGCTGACACAGCATTATCATAAGGTTGAGCAGATCCGTAATTTTGAAGTGTACATGTTTCAATCCATTCGACGAAACCTGCAATCCAAACAGCAGGCAGGCCAGGGGTCCCAGGCAAGTTTTGAACGGTACGTGAATAGAACAACCCCGTTGCAAGAAACCTCGGATCATTCTCCTGAGGAATTACATATCCATAAAGAAGAACAGCAAGGAAAGGCAAGTCTCATTCGGTCGGAAATAGACAAACTTGCCCCCTATCAAAAGGAAATATTGTATCTCCGGTATTTCGAGGACAAATCCTACAAGGAAATTTCAGCAATTTTGTCCATCAGTGAGCAGGTAGCCTACAATTATGTATCCAGAGCTATCAAAAGGTTGAAGAAACAACTCAACCATTTAACCCTCCTATTTCCGTTCCTCATGGGGATACACGAAATATTTGGGGCTCAGGGGAGTTTTTAGCCTGATCCAACATGCGATAACTCTTTTGGTTCTCTACAAGCCCGTATAGGCGAATTTATTCGCCTGCTTTTTTTTGCCAGCGGGCATCTCCGCTAAAATTGTCAGAGGACCACTCTTTTTTCTCCAGTTATTTAAAAAAAATCAATTTGGAGGGTTAGAAATCATCTGCCTTTCCTATCTCCTTATATAATCACTAGTAAACTATGTCCAAGGATTTTAACATTTATGGCTCTTATACTGCGGAAGATTACCTGGAGGATCAGGATTTTCGGAATTGGGTATTGCAACCACAGCCAGGAAATAATGAATGGTGGCAGGAGGTAATCACCCGATATCCGGATCAGGAAAAAGTAGCAGAACAAGCCCGAATGCTACTGTTAGAAATGGAGAATCATTTTCAGCCTGCTGAATTGAGGAATGAAGCACTTGATGAATCCTTCATTGCCAACCTGAAACAAGAGATGGGCAATGCGCAAAATGCTACAGTCGTTAGCTTGAATCGCCGAAAGTTTATCCGACGTTTTGCTGTTGCGGCTTCTATCCTATTCATGCTGGGAACAGTTTCCTGGTTTTGGGTAAGTAACCCGGGGCAGATGCAGACCATCGCCACAGATTATGGAGAGTGGAAGACCTATACCCTGCCTGATGGATCTGAGATTAAACTGAATGCTAATTCCGGGATTTCTTTTGCCAAATACTGGGAATCAGGGGCGGACCGAAAAGTATGGCTAACAGGAGAGGCCTTTTTTGAGGTATCGAAAGATCCCGAGGGAGCCAAATTTACTGTGATTACCGAAGACCTGGAAGTAGAAGTATTGGGCACAGCTTTCAATGTTCATAGCCGTGGGGAGGAGACCGGGGTCTTCTTACAAGAAGGAAAGGTACGCCTGGATCTGGGAGCAGAGGAACAGGTAATGGTTCCCGGAGAATTCATTGCCTATTCTGCCCATCAAAAGAAAATTACCGAACACAAAAAAGTCGTGGCCGAATCACATACGTCCTGGAAGGAGGGCTCACTGATTATGGAGGATGAAACCGTGAAAATGATATTGGAAAAAATGGAAGAAATCTATGGCTATGAAGTAAAAGTAAACAGGCAGAATCTACTTGATATACGGAAAACAGTAGCAATCCCTATGGATAAAATAGAAATAGCCATCCCGATTTTAGAAAGAACATTAGGGATGGAAATATACCTGCAAAACGATCTCCTGATCGTGAAATAGAAAACCGGAACAATCCGCAAAATTGCCCCGGCATAATTAGTAAATATCAAACTTCAAACTTATGAACTTAACAAACTACTACCAAATCATTCGATGCGCTTTTTTGGTTGCGCTCCTGTGCGGGAGTACCGGCCTTCCGATACTCGCTAATCATACTGCACCAGCAGGAGACCGGCTACTAAAGGAAGTGCTGGAGGAGCTTTCGGAGAGGTATGAAGTGCTGTTTTCTTATGATTCCAGATCACTGGACACGGTTGAGGGTAATTTCGAGTTTCGACAAGGCGAAAAACTTGAGTCAGCTATTGAACGCTTACTAACCCCCATCAATTTTGAGTATAAATCTTTTGGGGAAAAGTATTTTGTGATTTATCAAAAAACGAAAAAAGGAAAAAAAACGGCTCAGAAACTCGGTAAATACATTAACAAAATTCAAAAACTAGAAGAAGGAGAAAACCTGAGTTTGCAATCGCGAAAGGGGAGTAATGCATCCATGATCAAATCAATCGCTAAAAATGCCCTTGAGCTAATAGCCGAAAAAAACCTCTCCGGAACCGTTACCAACGAAGCCGGCGAACCTCTTGTTGGTGCTACTGTCATCGCAAAAGGGACCAATAAAGGCGCCATGACAGACGCGCAAGGAAAATTCTCGCTTACGATTCCCGACGAAGTTACGACCCTGGTCATCACTTATATCGGCTACGCCGCGCAGGAAGTGCAAATCCGGGGGCGTACCACCATCGATATAACCTTAACTGAATCGATCTCTCAACTGGATGAAGTGGTTGTGGTGGGATATGGAACGATGAAGAAAAGAGATTTGACAGGTTCGGTTGGGTCGCTGGATGCAAAGAAATTTGAGGACGAGGTGATTTCCAATGTCTCTCAGGGGTTGCAGGGCAAAGTAGCAGGGGTAAATGTTACCATGAACGGCGGTGCTCCTGGCGGTAACATGATTGTTCGAATTCGGGGGAACAATTCGGTAATCGGGAGTAATGATCCCCTGTACGTTGTGGATGGATTTCCGGTAACCTCAGGAAATGCAGGAGAAACCAATTTGCTTTCGACCATCAATCCGGGAGATATCGAATCGATTGAGGTCTTAAAGGACGCATCGGCCACCGCCATATATGGTTCACGAGGCAGCAATGGCGTTATCCTGATCACAACAAAACAGGGTAAATCAGGTACCGACAGAGTCGAATTTGAATCCTCCCTGGGATTCCGAAATGTGGAGAGAACCATTGATATGATGGATAGCAGGCAATTTATGGAGATTGCCAATGAACGGCTGCTTAACGACGGAAATGCCGTTCAGTTCAGTCCTCAGGACATTACTACTCTTTCTCAAACCAACACCAACTGGCAGGATGAAATCTTCCGTTCGGCCCTGGTACAAAACCATACGCTGCGCTTCTCCGGAGGAAATGATAACACCCGCTACCTGATCTCCGGCAACTATTTTGATGAAGAAGGGATCATCAGGAGTTCCGATTTCCTACGGGGATCGCTACGTGCCAACCTGGACAAAGACATCGGTGAGCGATTCAGCTTAAGCTCCCGCCTGTTGATATCCCGCGGTATCAACAACGAAATCAATGAAGAAAATGTGATGATCAGTGCCCTTCAGGCACCGCCTTTCTTTAAGCCGTTTAACGATGACGGAACCTATGTTTTGGGCCAGGACCTTAAGCCGTTTGCCTTCAGTCCGAGTACAGGAGACAACCCGGTTGCCCTGGCAGATGCACAGCTCGACAGAAGAACCATCGACCGCATCCTGGCAAATGCTTCCGGTGATTATGAAATCCTGCCAGGTCTGAGTGCCAAAGTCTTACTGGGGGTAGACCAAATCACAAACAAACGCGATTTTTATAACCCAAGGGTATTGGAAGGAGGCTTGCCGGCAGGCTCAGGTCTCAAAAGTTTTTCCTCCACTACCTCCCTCCTGAACGAGAATACCCTCAATTACAATACGACCCTCCGGGAAGTAGACCGCCTCGATGTTACAGTAGGGTTCGCCTGGCAACAGGAACAAAATGATTTCCTCTCCGGATCGGCAAGTGGCTTCGTTACAGATGACCTGCAAAATCAGGCACTGGGATCCGGTGAGTTTTTTGCAGCACCCAATACAACCTTCAATGAGTGGACCCTGTTGTCTTTTTTGGGACGGGTAAATTACAGCCTGAACGACCGGTACCTCTTTACCCTATCGGGCAGAAGGGACGGCTCCTCACGATTTGGAGAAGGCAACAAGTGGGGCTTTTTTCCCTCGGCAGCCGTAGCATGGAGAGTATCTGAGGAAAGCTTTATCCGGGACAACCTGACCGCAGTGTCCGACCTGAAACTGAGGGCAAGCTGGGGAATTTCCGGAAACCAGGCGATCTCCCCTTATCAATCCTTGCAGCGATTCTCAGATGTAGGCCTTGCCTTTGGTGGCGCAACGACAACGGGTTTTATTGCGGCTAACCTCGGCAATCCCGATCTGAAATGGGAAACAACTGAAGAAATCAACGTAGGACTGGAATTCGGCCTATGGAACCAGCGCCTCACCTTCAGCGTGGACTATTATTCCAAAGACACGGAAGATTTGCTGGCATTGGTTAACCTGCCCCCGACTGCCGGATTTTCGACAACCATTCAGAACATCGGATCTACCCGAAACAGCGGAGTTGAATTTAACGTCGGCACCTATATCATCAGCAACAGCAATATGAGTTGGGATGTTAATTTCAACGTGGCCCATAACCGCAATGAGGTGACCGAAACTTCCAGTGGCCAGGACATCATTGCCCCTGCTGTTGGGATCAACGGCCCCAGTAATGTGGTCCGGGAAGGAGAACCCTTATCTGCTTTTTTTGGATTTGAAACCGATGGCCTGACAGATGATGGCCTATTCAACTTTGTGGACCAGAATGGAGACGGACAGGTCAATGACGCAGACCGGATAATTTTGGGCAATCCCTATCCGGACCTGTTTTATGGATTTGGTACAAGTTTCTCTTATGGTAATTTCTCCGTACGGCTGAATGTTCAGGGCGTACTGGGTGCTGAACTATGGAATGCGAATAAATATCGCTTTGCTTCTTCTTTCCACCGGGGTGCAAACGCAATTGCTGAGGTGGTCGAAAACCGATGGACCCAGGCCAATCCCGATCCCAATGCACCATTCCCCAGGGCTTCCAATACCCTGAATCAGCAGCCTTCGGACTGGTATATCGAGGATGCAAGTTACCTTCGGCTCCAAAACCTGCGGGTTAATTACAGCCTCCCAACTGATCTCCTGAATGGAACGGGCTTCAGAACTGCCAGCGTATACTTTAGCGGTCAGAACCTCCTTACTCTGACAGGGTACTCCTGGTACACGCCGGACGTCAACACAAATAGTAGCGGGGATTTGAGAATCGGAATTGACAGACTCAGTTATCCAACGGCAAGGACTTTCCTGTTTGGAGTTAAGTTGGGATTGTAAAAGTCGATTTCACCCTTTTTTTATGTGTAGGTAACTGTTTTTAAAATATTTAAGACATGAACAAATTAATCATATATAAACTGCTTCTGGGGCTGGGTTTACTTTGCTTCGCAACGGGTTGTGAAGATGAACTCGTCGAAGTACCTCGGAATTTTCTTTCACAGGAAACCGTCTTCTCCTCACAGGCAGGGGCGATTGCAGCCACTAATGGCATCTACGAGCCTTTTCGGGAGAATAATCTCTACGGCTGGTGGCTATTGGGAAATCTGGAATTTTGCTCGGATTATATATTTGGTCGCGGTAGTCAGTCTCCGGCAAGTCTGTACCAATTTGCCTCTCGGGAGATTGGAAGGATAGGAAACATCTGGAGAGGCGGATATCAGGTAATAAACCGTGCCAATATCGTCATTCAGCAACTAGAGGAAAAAGAAATCGAAGGGGTAGATGCCGCTTTGAAAAATCGATTAATCGGAGAAGCACGCTTCCTGCGCGCCTTGAGTTATTTCCACCTCGTTCGTCTTTTTGGAGATTGTCCCTTGCGTACGATACCTGAGACGAATCTGGAAAACCTGGCAATTCCCCGTTCCCCGGAGAGTGCCATTTATGATCAAATTCTCTCCGATCTCTTGTTTGCAGAGCAAAACCTGCCAAACGTAGCCTACAACGAGGGCCGGGCCACCCGATGGTCTGCAAGTGGCGTATTGTCCATCGTTTACCTCACACGTTCCCAATGGAACGATGCGGCTGCAAAGGCAAAAGAGATCATGGATTCAGGATTATTCAGTCTGGTAGAAGTAGAAACTCCGGAAGATTTTCAGAAAATATTTGGCCCTACCGTCGTTACCCATTCAGAAGAGATTTTTTCGCTGAAGCATGCCCGAATCGCCGGGCTGGAATTTGAACCCCTCTGGTTGATGCACCGCGCAGGCTCGGGGTATTCTCTGGGGGGAAACGCACATGCATGGTTCGGAAATCCCGATTCCTGGCTGGGCGACTGGATAGGAGAAATCGGCGGCCCGGATCTGAGAACCACTGATTGGATGTACAACGGTCCGGCAGATGAGGCCTTTCTCAGTGTCGAGATTCCTATGCTGTTCAAGAAGTTTAGAGATACGGAATCGGAATTTCCCGGTAACGATTTCCCGGTCGTTCGCTACACGGAAATCCTCATGATTTTTGCTGAGGCTACCAGTCAGGCAAACGGAGGGCCTACCGCCGAAGCGTATGACGCCGTGAACAGGGTTCGGAGAAGAGCCCACGGAAAGGACCTGGATACGCCCGACGCTGCAATTGACATCCCTGCGGGGTTAAATGCTGCCGACTTTCAAGATGAGGTGCTCCTGGAAAGAGCTAAGGAATTTGTCATGGAAGGCAAGCGTTGGTACGACCTGTTGCGCACCGGAAAGGCTTTGGAGGTCATTCGTGCTTCCGGCTCCGCCAAATCTGCGATCGAAGAAAAACATTTGAAATGGCCCCTCCCAAGTGAGGAAATTGATAACAATGAGGCCATGACACAGGCAGACCAAAATCCGGGTTGGTAACAGTTATAACATCCTTGCTCACCATACTATGCTAACAAAAACATGTATCTCCTTCTTGACGGGATGTTTCTTCTTCCTTTCGTGTGGGGACCCGCAACAACCAGATCTTCCCAATATTGTCATGATCCTCGCTGACGATTTGGGCTACGGAGATCTGGGCGCTTATAATACCGAATCGTGGGTTCCCACCCCTAATCTCGACGCCTTAGCTTCGGAAGGAATGCGGTTTACCCGGGCTTATTGTCCGGTTTCTGTGTGCTCTCCCACCCGCTATTCCCTGATGACCGGACGCTACGCCTGGCGAAGTTGGAAAAAAAGTGGAGTCATGGCCAATTACGAGCCTTCCATGATCAATGCCAGTCTGATGACCTTGCCCGAAATGTTGCAAGAAGCGGGATATAGTACCGCTGGTTTTGGCAAATGGCACCTGGGAACGACCTTTCCCACCCTGGATGGTGAAAAACCGGCAGGCTACGGAAAATTCCGGGCAGATGACAATGGTGCCAACCTGGACCTTGGCAAACCGGTAACAGATGGTCCGCTCGATCATGGTTTTGATCACTGGTTGGGTTTCAGTTGTGCCAGTGAATGCTGGATCCTCAAAGGAGATACGATAGCCGGTGCAATCGGTCATGACCTGTACACGATTGAGGCCACTCCTAACCATGACCATATCGAGGTGATCCCATTGTCAGATTATCTTCCCTATATGAGTGAAAAGACCCAGGGTTTTCTCGAGGGCAGGGGTAGCGGCAGGGAAAAGCAACCCTTCTTTTTATACTTCGCCCCTTATGTGCCGCATATTCCCCTGGCCGTCAGCGAGGCATTTCGGGGGCGGACAGAAGCGGGTGCGTATGGCGATTATGTTCATGAACTCGATTACTACGTCGGGAAATTGTTGCATACCCTGGACAGTTTGGGGTTAAAGGAAAATACGATCGTACTATTTGCCAGCGATAATGGCTCACAGTTCCGGATGACTAGCAATCAATTGGGCCTTGCTCAGGCTACAAATAGCCCAGCTGATGTCCTTGTAGATCAGGATACCATTTCCGCACACCGTCCCAATGGGACACTTAGAGGAACCAAATGGAGCATTTATGAAGGAGGGGTCCGGACTCCTTTTCTTGCGCGCTGGCCAGGACATATTTCGGCCGGCACCATCAGTCATCAAATGATCGCATTGAATGACGTCATGGCTACGGTGGCGGAAGCAATTGGATTCAAAGGGGCCGAAAAATCAGCTATTGATAGTCACAGTTTTCTGCCTGTGTTGGAGGGGGAAGAAAATCAAATCCGGGAAGAAATCGTCGTACAATCCAGCGGTCGGTTATTTGGGATCGTTCAGGGCAAGTGGAAATATGTCAGCCCGGAAAAGGATAAGGCTCAATCTCCGGAAGGCCCCAGGGGGGAACTGTACGATTTGTCCACTGATGAATCGGAATCGACAAATCTCTATGACGACTATCCGGAGGTAGCTTCCAGACTGAAAAACAGACTGGAAGAACTGACTGGGGATGAGGTATCATTCGACAATTGAAACTTGCAAAAGATTGCCAGGTATGAAAGATTTTGAAGGACAACACAAACACAAGTCGCGAAGATACTTTTTAAAGGGCATGTCGGTAGTTATTCCGGGGGTATTTGCAAGTCCTTTTTCGCTGGAGGCTGCATCCGATCATACACCTGAAAATCAAATGGGCCACAGGTATGAAAGGGTGCCGGGAGCCCTGAACTACGACGTGCTGGTCTATGGTGCAACATCCGCGGGCGTAATCGCTGCCTATACGGCCAAAATGTATGGACTGAAGGTGCTTCTCGTGGAGCCCGGTCGGCATCTGGGGGGTATGAGTTCCGGAGGCTTGGGCGCTACGGATACTGGTGGACAAGACAGCTACATTACGGGTTTGTCGCAGGAGTTTTATATACGCGTTGGTCATTATTATGGGCAACAAAAACCGGCATACAAATTCGAACCGCATGTAGCAGAGGCGATTTTTAAGCGATATCTGGACGAAGCCAATGTCGAAGTAATGTTTTCTCGGCGGGTAAAAACCGCCCAGGTTCAGGATGCGCAGATCCGTTCCGTGGAGCTGGAATATGCCGGTAATCTGGAGATGACGAACATAACGGTACACGCTCATCAATTTATCGATGCGACCTACGAAGGCGATCTTATGGCCCGGGCCGGGGTTTCTTATGCCACGGGCCGGGAAAGCAACAGTACATACGGGGAAAAATATAACGGGGTGGTCCCGGGCAGGGAAGCAGGACCATACGGCCAGACGATCAGAACACGGGAGTGGGCAGTAGATGTAGACCCCTATGTCATCCCCGGCAAACCTTCCAGCGGGCTGCTTCCCGAGGTAAATGGGATCGGGCATACCGCCATTGGTGTCGGCGATAATAAGATTCAGGCCTATTGTTTCCGGTTGTGCCTCACCCAAAACAAAGACAATCAAATTCCGCTCAGCGAACCAGAAGGCTATGATCCCAAACGGTATGAGCTCATGGCCAGGCTACAAAAACTCAAGCCCTGGGAAAGACTGAAGAACGGCTTCAATATTGCCATGATGCCTAACGGAAAGACAGACATCAACAATTATGGATTGGTGGGTTTTTCTTCCAACTACGTAGGCGGAAATTATGAATATCCCGACGGAGATTATGCGACACGAGCCCGGGTTTGGAACGAACATCAGAAGTACCAGCAAGGCCTGCTTTGGTTCCTTTCTACTGATGACAGAATTCCAGCTCATATCCGCAAGGAGATGAATAGCTGGGGGTATTGCCATGACGAATTTCTGGATACAGACGGCTGGCCCCATCAATTATACATCCGGGAGGCTCGTCGGATGGTTAGCGATTTTGTAATGACAGAACACGAATGCGTAGGTGCCCGGCCGGTTACTGACGGCATTGCCAAAGGCGGCTATGCGCTTGATTCTCATGTGGTGCAGCGCGTGGTTATCGATGGCCACGTCGAAAACGAAGGCAATATTTCTGTTCATGGCTTTGACCCCTATCTCATCTCATACCGATCGATCATTCCTAAAAGAGCAGAGATCCACAATCTGTGCGTTCCCGTTTGCGTGTCTTCTTCTCATGCGGCATACGGATCTTTACGCATGGAACCCGTTTTTATGGCGCTTGGTCAAGCAGCGGGAGTCGCTTCCTGGATGGCTATGGATACAGACAAAATCCTACAGGATATTCCCGTCGATGCGATTCAGAAAGAATTAAGCGAAAATCCGCTTCCCAACAGAAAAATACCGGCCGAATATGCAGATATATTACCCTTTCGCGTAAATTGACAACACAATCGAGATACACTATGAATTCCATGAAAATACAAGGCTATCTATTATCCATCATTTTGTTTATGGGACTCGGTTGCAGCACTTCTACCCAGGACCCCAACCACCATCAGGCAGATGTGATTATCTACGGAGGGACTTCCGCTGCAATTACGGCCGCGGTTCAGGCCCGTAAAATGAACAAGTCTGTCATCGTTGTATCCCCCGATATACATTTGGGGGGACTCTCTGCAGGTGGCCTGGGGTACACGGATACGGGAGACAAAAGTGTAATCGGAGGGCTTTCCCGGGAATTTTACCAGCGGGTTTATGATCATTATCAACAGCCAGCGGCCTGGAAATGGCAGGATAAATCGGACTATGGTAATAAAGGCCAGGGGACTCCGGCCATTGATGGAAACCTGCGGACTATGTGGATATTCGAACCCCATGTGGCAGAACAGGCCTTTGAAGGGTTTGTTGCTGATTTCAACATTCCGGTACACAGAGATGAATGGCTAAACCGCGAAAATGGCGTCAGCATGAAAGCGGGAAAGATCGTCTCCTTTACAACCCTCAGTGGTAAAACCTATCACGGAAAAATGTTTATAGACGCCACCTACGAAGGGGACCTGATGGCGGCAGCAGGGGTGAGTTATCACGTCGGGCGGGAAGCAAATAGCGTTTACAATGAAGAATGGAATGGCGTTCAGGTAGGGGTTTTGCATCACCATCACTGGTTTGAAGAAGATATTGACCCGTATGTGATTCCCGGAGATCCCTCCAGCGGATTATTACCCAAAATATCCGGTGAAGATCCAGGCCAAAAAGGAGAAGGGGATGACAAAATTCAGGCCTATTGCTTTCGGATGTGCTTGACCAATCACCCTGAAAACCGGGTGCCCTTTCCCAAACCCGATAAGTATGACCCTGCTCAGTACGAGCTACTGGCCCGGATTCATGAAAAAGGATGGGACGGTACTTTCAACAAATTTGATCCCATTCCCAACCGGAAAACGGATACCAATAACCACGGCCCGTTCAGTACCGACAACATCGGCATGAATTATGAGTATCCGGAGGGTTCGTACGAAAAACGGCGCGAAATCATCCGGGAACATGAAGCATACCAAAAGGGATTGATGTATTTCATCGCTAACGATCCCAGCATCCTGGAAGACCTGCGTAAGGCGATGAGTGAATGGGGGCTGGCCAAAGATGAATTCATCGACAACGGCAACTGGCCGCACCAGATTTATGTGCGCGAGGCCCGCCGGATGATCGGGGAATTTGTCATGACCGAACACGAGACCCTGGGAAAAAAACCAGTGCCTCAGCCCGTTGCAATGGGCTCTTATACCATGGATTCTCACAACATTCAACGATATGTAAAACCCGATGGATTTGTACAGAACGAGGGAGATATTGGCGTCAAAGTACCCCGGCCATATCAAATCGATTACCGGGCACTGACACCTCAAAAACAAGAGTGTCAAAATCTCTTAGTGCCTGTTTGTGTATCCAGTTCCCACATTGCCTTTGGTTCGATTCGGATGGAGCCGGTTTTCATGATCCTGGGGCAAAGTGCCGCCACGGCTGCTGTGATGGCGATGGAACAGGGCATTGCCGTGCAGGATCTGGCCTATCAGCAGTTGAGTGAGCGCCTATTGGCTGATGAGCAGATTCTGACGATTCCTGCTCCCTGAAATCATTACTCACTCCTTACCTCTGTCATCTGCTTAATGTATTACAAATATTATATTTTTATGCCTGGAGTTACCCGACTAACCTGTATCCTTTTCTTCCTTAGCCTGCTGTTTCTTGCCTGTGGAGAAAGAGAAAGTAAGCCCAATCCCTACGACATTGTCATCTATGGAGGCACCTCTGGCGGCATTGCTGCTGCCATCCAGGCCAAACGGATGGGGAAATCGGTCCTGTTGATTGAGCCGAGCTCGAGAATTGGGGGCCTGACCACCGGCGGGTTGGGGCAAACAGATATTGGAAACAAATCTGCTATCGGTGGCATTTCCAGAGAGTTTTATGAGGACGTTAAAACCTATTATGACGATCCCAAAAACTGGAAGTGGCAAAAACGAGACGAGTATATTGACGGGGGACAGACTCGTACAGAAAAAGGAGAACCTGCCATGTGGACCTTTGAGCCTTCAGCGGCATTAAGCATCTACGAGGATTGGATTAACAGGAATAATATCGAGCTGGTGATCGATAAACAACTGGACCGACAGCAGGGTGTGGATAAAGACGGCCTCAGGATTTCAGCGATTACTATGCTTTCAGGAGAAACCTACTATGGAAAAGTCTTTATCGATGCTACCTACGAAGGGGACCTGATGGCGGCGGCTGGTGTCTCTTATACAGTCGGGAGGGAATCCAATGACACCTACCAGGAGACCATGAACGGCGTCCATACCCGACTCACCGATACGACCATCACCGGTTACCCTGCCCGCAATGCGATTAATCACAATTTTGCAGACGGTGTGGATCCCTATGTCGTAAAAGGGGACCCAGGTAGCGGATTACTGCCCGGCATCAACCCTGACGGCCCCGGCGTATATGGGAGCGGCGATCACCATGTTCAGGCCTATTGTTTCCGGATGTGTCTCACCGATCACCCTGAGAATAGAATTCCTTTTGAGAAACCCGCTGGCTATGCCGAACGGGATTATGAATTGCTTTTGCGAAACTTTGAGGCGGGGGAAAAAGGGTTTCCCTGGATTAACTCCAAAATGCCCAATCGCAAGACTGATACGAATAACCGCACCGGATTTTCTACGGATTTCATCGGGCAAAATTACGAGTACCCGGAAGCCAGCTATGCAGAAAGAGAGGCGATAAAAGAGCGACACTGGCAGTATCAGAAAGGCCTGATGTGGACCCTCGCGTACCATCCCCGCATCCCCGAACATATTAGAGAAGAGGTATCCAGATGGGGAATGAGCAAAGACGAGTTTGCCAGGGAAGACGGCTGGCAGCAGCAATTGTATGTTCGGGAAGCCCGTCGCATGATCGGCGAATATGTCATGACTCAATACAATTGCGAAGGCCTGGAAGTAGCGGAAGATCCGGTTGGCATGGGAGCCTATGGCATGGATTCTCACAATACTCAGCGATATGTTACTGCCGATGGATTTGTGAAAAATGAAGGGAATGTTGAAGCGAAAGTTCAGGCGCCTTACCCAATCAGCTATCGCTCACTTACCCCCAAAAGTACGGAATGTACCAATTTGCTGGTACCCGTCTGCCTGAGTGCTTCGCACATCGCCTTTGGTTCCATTCGCATGGAGCCGGTGTTCATGGTCCTGGGGCAGTCGGCAGCGACAGCGGCTGGTATCGCGATCGACAATGATTTGTCCATTCAGGATGTGCCGTATGAGCAACTAAAACCCTTGTTGTTGACAGGAAAACAAGTGTTGGAAAACTGAGGACTGCACACTTCTTATGGTATGGATGTATCGAAAAAGGCAAATTGACTTCAATTTGCCTTTTTCGATTTCACTATTTCCTCATAATTCAATACAGCAAATTCCCCCTTTTTCATCCATGAACGAGGAGGCCTATTTCTGCATGGACCCCTCTGTGGCTTTGATGTAATGTTGCAAATTAGGGTGAATATTGGTCGGGACAGGGGTATCTAAATCTATGGAAATCAAGGTCGGGAAGAAATAACGGCATAAACAGTGGCGGATATGGAGCTTGTTGAACAGGTTGTTCAGAATGTATTTCTGGATTATCTTGCTCCGAATATTCGAATAGAACAGATGCAAAACTCTCCTGCTTATTAAGGGATGTGGATGAGCGGCACATCATCCCGTTAAGCTTTGTGGTGACTACCATGATGGCGCTGGAGAAGTATTTTTAATGATAAGAATGTCCTGTTGGGGGGTGAAAAAAAATTTCGAATTTCGAAATACAATTTGACTTTGAGTTAATGAATAATCAGAGATATAAAAGGATGAATAAGATAACATTTCTATTCATAGCCATCTTAGTTGGATACTCCGTGCTAAGGGCACAAAACATACAGCCTCCGGCAGGAAGGATTGCTATTGTCGCAGATGGGAATTCCCCCGACCCGGATGACCTGGGCGGAACTGCGATTTCACTTGCTTTGTTACGGGCAGCTGGTGTGGAAAACCGGCTTGTGCATTATTCGCACAGTTGTGATTTGGTGGTCTTAAAAAGAATCTCGGAAGCAGCCGAAAAAGAAAGACATGCCATGATGCAAACTGCATGCGACGGAACTGCCAGGCGTTGGGGAGGATTTGAAAAACTCACCTTTTATGATGCAAAATGGCAATTAGATGAAACCGTAAAAGATCTATGTAAAGCCATCCATGCATCTACAGCTGACGATCCCCTTTGGATTGTTGAAGCTGGCGAGCCTGATATCATTGGGTTTGCGCTGGCGGCTACCCCCAAAAAAAAACATCAGTTTGTAAAAGTGATTACGCATCACCCGGCTAACGATAATGCAGGTGATTTTTACAAATGGCAGGACATATTGGATTTTGGGGTAGAAGAAGTTCGGATTCCCGACCAAAATACTAAGTTGAAAGTCGATATTCATGAATGGGATTGGGCCATGAATCATACCGATCACCGTATCCAATGGATTTGGCTGATGGGGAAAATGGCAGAGGTGGATAATGTGGTAACCTTTCAAAAAGGAAAATGGGATTGCTCGGATGCCGGCATGCTACTGTACTGGATTACCGGGGCAAATGTAAATGACGGCTTACAAGAGGGAACCGTTGGGGATGTGAAAATGTTACTGCTGGACTACCTTGCAAATAACCCTGAAAAGTAGCCGGGAGTATGATGTGGGCCATGCTAGCGTACCTTGGGTTTGCTGATGATTCATAGGGTGTAGGCCAAAAATCCACAAAGAGAAACCACTCAGGCACTTAGGACACTA
>CAYGTH010000134.1:11362-15806 GCA_964352745.1 uncultured Bacteroidia bacterium | reverse complement strand
GGCCGTTTTCCTTTGCGAACCTACCGGTTATCTTCGCTTGTAGGAAAACTGGCCTACACCCGCATAATGGATATAGGACAATATATATTTCCTGTTTTACCCGGGTTAAAGCGTAAACCCCTAACTCCCGAAAGACGTACTAAGTAAAAATGAATTTCGGAGTTTCCGCTCACAATAACCTGGAAGAAGAATAACTAACCGACCAAGGCACATTCAAAGACCATCGCTCCCCTATCTTCTTCCAAAAACTCCCCGCTTATCCGATTCCAAAATCGCATATTCATAGTTATCCGACCAGCCTGATGAAAGGGGGAGAATCTGCCGTTTTCGGCCTTCTCTTTTCATCCCGACTTTTTCCAGCACCCGAATCGAACCGACATTCGCTACAGCGCAGCCTGCCTCAATTCGATGCAAGCCCAAATCGTCAAATCCCATCTGTAGCACCCGATTCAGTGCTTCGGTAGCGTATCCTTTCCCCCAATATTCAGCAAATAACTTATACCACACCTCTCCTCGCTGATATTTTTTCTTTCCAACTTTCAAGGCCATCAAGCCTACAAAGCCCTGGTCTGATGCTTGTTCGATGGCAAAGGTGTATTGCGGGCAGGGGCTTGTCTGATGAAGCAAAATCCAGGGGGTAATAATAGACTCCGTTTCTCCCAGATCTTCCGGAATACCGAGGGTATTGTACACATCCGATTCAGGCCGGGAATGTAAGTCGTGAATCACCTTCAGATCCGAAGATTCAATGAGCCGCAATACCAATCTATTACTGAGTAGTTTCATAGGGTGAAGGTGAGTATTGTATGAAGGAAATCATAAATCTCTTGCCACTTTTTTAATACAGGGACGCAAAATTTGCAGAAGTCAATGCCATTTTCATCCCGACTTCCAGTTGTGATTTTCGATTGAGAGCGGCTTCCCCATGCGCGCTGCGCTTGCTATCTCATGAACCCTTCCCGCACGACCCCGTTTTCCCGTATCAAGTACGGGACAGGCTCCCTTGAAGGGAAACAACCCCCTGATAAGTGATCTTCGATTGAAGCATTTGGCAGATCGGGCTCTGCGGACAACACCTGGGAACCCTTTGTCTTACCTCCAATCCAATCGGAGATCACCACAAGGCGGGTAGGCCCAGCAGCCTCGTGGTCGGGGGTCGGACCGCGGGAGGCCTTAGGCTGCGAGGGTGCTTTTGGTACTTTTGGCACCTTCCAAAAGTACAAGTGAATAGAAGAAGTCGCAAAGAAGAATACCAGCGAATAAAACGATTTCCGTTTACCTGCATTCTATGCAGGATGCCTCCCTCCCAAACATTTCCTATCTTTTGTCTTTGTCAACACCTACTCCTGCAATCCTATCCTCATGAACAAGCGACATTTCCCTATCGCAATTCTCTTCCCGATTCTCAGCACCCTGATGGCCTGCACCCCTTCGAGCCAGCCAAAAACGCCCCTTACCGAAGCGGAAACCCGAGAGCCCCAACATGCACTGGACGGTCTGTATGCAGGAGAAGGACTAGAAGCGACCTTGTTTGCGGCAGAGCCCATGGTCCGCAATCCTTCCAACATGGATATTGACCACAAGGGCCGCGTCTGGGTCGTAGAAAATGTGAATTATCGCCCGGAAAATAATCCCGACAACCCCTACCAAGAAGGCGGGGATATGATCACCATTTTGGAGGACACGGACGGAGATGGAAAAGCGGACAGCAGAAAAGTATTCTTTCAAGACCTCCTCGTCGATGGCGCGATGGGCATTGGCGTATTTGGGAATCAGGTGTACCTCTCATCGAGTCCTCACATCCTGATCCTCACAGATGAAGACGGAGACGACCGGGCCGATAAGGTGGATACCCTTTTTACCGGCATGGGACATAAGCAGGGCGACCATACGATTCATACCGTGTCATTTGGACCGGATGGTAGACTCTATTTCGGCAATGGGAATTACGGTGGAGAAATCCTGAAGAAAAAGGGGCAGCCTATTATCGACAAAATGGGAAATGCCGCAACAGGCAAAGGTCCCGCTTATCAGCAAGGCATGGTGTTCCGCTGTGAAATGGACGGTTCGCAACTGGAATCCCTCGGCAATAATTTCCGAAACAACTACGAGGTCTGTGTGGACTCCTACGGCCGAATGTGGCAATCGGATAATGACGATGATGGCAACAAATCCGTGCGACTCAATTATGTCATGGAATATGGCAACTTTGGCTATCGGGATGAAATGAGTCGGGAAGCCTGGCAAGCAAGCCGAACGGGCATGCATCCCGATATTCCTTCACGGCATTGGCACCAGAATGATCCCGGCGTAGTGCCCAATCTTCGCATTCTGGGCTCCGGTTCTCCCTGCGGCATTATTATGTATGAGGGCGATTTGTTGCCCGAAGTATTTCGAGGTTCTCTCATGCATGCAGATGCAGGACCCGGGATGGTTCGCGCCTTTCCGCTTGCGGATGCAGGGGCTGGATTTACCACGAGTGAAGTCCCTATGCTTATGCGCGAGGCCGATGCCTGGTTTCGCCCAACTGATGTCTCGGTAGCGCCCGATGGTTCGGTGTTCGCTGCTGACTGGTATGATCCCGGCGTGGGGGGCCACTGGGCAGGAGATGCAAGCCGGGGCAGGATTTATCGAATTGCCCCCAAATCTACCCCCTATACAATTCCAGAAATTGACATAGCCACTCCTGCCGGTGCAGTGGAAGCCCTCAAAAGCCCGAATGCAGCTACTCGCCATATCGCCTGGACAGCTTTGCAAGCATTTGGAGCGGAAGCGGAACCTGCTCTGTTGACACTTTGGAAATCAGAGAATCCGATCTATCAGGCACGGGCACTCTGGCTATTGGCCCGGCTCCATTTCTCTCATGTGGAGGCCGCCCTTGTCGATTCCGATGAAAAAATCCGCGCAACGGCTATTCGGGTTACCCGACAAAATCACCCCAACAAGCTCCTTTCGATATTCGAGGCGGCAAAAACAGATCCCTCTCCCAAAGTTCGTCGGGAAATTGCCATTGCCCTCCGGGAACTCCCTGCGTCTGCCGAGACAGCGACTATCTGGGCACAACTCGCACAGCAGCACGACCGAAAGGACCGCTGGTACCTGGAGGCCCTGGGAATTGGCGCAATGGGCAAATGGGAGTCCTGCTATGATGCATGGCTCACAGAAATTGACAATCAGTGGGATACCCCAACAGGTCGGGATATCGTATGGCGATCCCGCGCACCCAAATCGTTGGACCACCTGATTCAACTCTTGTCCCGCACAGATGTACTTGCTGCTGAACTTGCCCGCTACCTTCGGGCTACGGACTTTATTACTGCACCCAATAAGGAAAATCAATTGGCAAGCCTGATAGGATTGGAGCGCCAGGATCAAGCTATTTTTCAGCAAATGCTCCTTACGCATATTTCTCCGGAATATGCCCGGCAGTCAACAGAAATCCGCCAGGTGGTACAGAACCTCCTCCCTCAATTGGAAGGAAGTCGGGAATACCTCGATCTGGTAGATAAACTGGAGTTGTCATCAGAAGTCCCCACGCTACTGGCATTGGCCCTCGAACGGCCCAATCATGAATTAGGAATTCATGCGGCACGCCTGGCTGTCCGCTTGAAAGGCTGGGAAGTGATCGAGGATGCCATGCAGGGAGAAGGCCTTGCGCCGTGCCTTGCCATACTGCGGCACATCAATCAATCCGAATCCAAAGACTTGATCATTTCCGTTATCGTTTCGGATTCACAGGAAATGGCGATGCGGAAACAGGCAATTGATGTCCTCGCCTATGACTGGGGCTGGGAAAAGCGAATGATTAAGCTATTGGAAACGGAGTCCCTTCCGGAAGAATTGGTTACTGCAGCTGCTACCCGATTGCTCAGTGCGGCACGACCGGTTGACAGGGCGGAAGGCATGAAATACCTGGATGATCTCTCGGGCAGCAACCCGGCATTACCCCCTATCCAACAACTGGTCAGCCAAACCGGAAATCACGAGGCGGGCAAAACCGTATTTGGCACCTATTGCCAGACCTGCCATCAGGTCGGAGACGCTGGTACTGCTTTTGGTCCCAATCTTTCAGAAATTGCAAACAAGCTAGGGAAAGATGCCCTGTATAGTGCCATTCTCTATCCCAGCGCAGCCATCAGTCATGGATTTGAAGGGGTCCACTACCAATTGAAAGATGGCAGTAATTTGGTCGGCTATGTGCAGTCCGAAACACCCGATCAGGTTGCCCTCACCCTTGCCGATGGAAGTACACTGGACTTCCCGCAAACAGAAATTGTTTCCCGGGAAGTATTGCCCAATTCCCTGATGCCGGAAGGCCTAGGAACAGCTATGGGCGAAACTGCGCTGGTCGATCTTGTCGCCTATCTCAGTAGCCTCAGCAATCAGGCAACAATGGAAGAAAATCCGTTTCAAGGGAAGCTGGAATATGAGCAGGGGGAATAAG
>CAYGTH010000134.1:9648-11262 GCA_964352745.1 uncultured Bacteroidia bacterium | reverse complement strand
ACAATGGAAGAAAATCCGTTTCAAGGGAAGCTGGAATATGAGCAGGGGGAATAAGCAGGAAGAAGAGACTAGAGCGCAGATTATAGATATTAGATGCATCCCTTCTGCCGGCTCACCGGGATTTGTAATCCCGGTTCCCGGTAGGCTGTATTGAGCATACCCACAAATCCCGCTAAGCTGTTGCTTCTTTCGCTCGCTTGCACTCACCGCACTCACCGCGCTCACCGGGATTTGTAATCCCGGTTCCCGATAGACTGTTTTGAGCATGCTCCTTGTACCTCTTGCGGGATTACAAATCCCGCTAAGCTGTTGCAGCAGTTAATAATCAGAATATTCAGTTGGATACAGCAGCATAATATCAGCATGGGAAACGCTGTGTTTATACTTCTCCACTTCTTTGAGTGCGAGCCATGCGGGGTCATTCCTGAAAGCGTCCCATTTTGCATCGCGGGTCTCCATATCCGGAAAGGTGGTCATGTACATCAGGTTAGGCATGTGCCCGCCAGAGATTACTTCTGCATAAAACACGGCATGGAATTCCAGGCGATCGAATAGCGGAATTTCACCTCCGGCATTGAACATATCTACCTTCTTGCGGTAATAGGCCTCGGTAGCCGATTCGTAGCTACGCAGTTCATAGACCCGGCTTTCTTTGGGGCCGTCCCATGCAGGTGCTACCATATTCGGCATACCGGTAAACGCCTTTAACAGGGCCGATTCAATATGGCGGTAAGGGGGGTTGTCGTGGGCAGCAGATGCATAGGCGCTTGCTGGGTCTGGCGTTGCTTCCTTTAGTCCCATAGCAGCCTCTGTAGCTTCAAATTGATCCAGGGAAGTAAAAGGAATCAACACCCAGGTTTTGAGCGTAGAATCGGATTCACTGGGTCGCTGCTTGAATACACCGATTTCCCCGATCCCCATAGCCTTCAACGCTGGCAAATAGATTTGTTGCAGATATGCGTCCGTGATTTGCACCTGCTCATCTGTGTCAAATACATAGGTTTTCAATTGATAGAATTCCCGGGTGGATTTTACTTGGGAGTTTGTCTCAACAGAATCCGCCTCAGCTTTTCCGCAAGCTGACATCCCCAGTAACAGGACAGTAATTACAATCGCGTAGATAGGTTTCATAGAGTTGTGTTACAAAATGTAGTAGGACAATGTGGTCACAGGCACAAATTACCTGAGATTCTGGAAGCGAGCAAACATTTCGGATAATCTCATGACGCTAAAGCCCCTACCCGACTCTATATTCCCCTCACCCCATAATCATCCCATGTTTGCAGTTCCCATCCCAATAACATCGTTATATTTTAAGTCATCAATAAAATAATTACTATTTCGCTCTACCCCACCCACTGGAGCATCCCGAGCGAAACCTTGTGCGGCGAGGGAACTCATTTGAAATGCAGAGGTATTTCCGTCCAGCTACTCCAGGACTCAACAGACTCGGAGACAGCAAGCGAACAATCTGGCTGTGCGGAAATGAGGCCCCTTTCCTCGCAAAGCCTCGGATTCGGGGTGACCCCGGGAGTGTGGGGATATCTCCCTAATCCAAAGGAGCATCCCGAGCGAAACCTTGTGCGGCGAGGGAACTCATTTGAAATGCAGAGG
>CAYGTH010000134.1:0-9548 GCA_964352745.1 uncultured Bacteroidia bacterium | reverse complement strand
AGCGAAACCTTGTGCGGCGAGGGAACTCATTTGAAATGCAGAGGTATTTCCGTCCGACTACCTAATCGACCCAGGAGGGTAGGTTTCTATAGCAAGTCCATAACGGTGTTATATTTTAATTCACATACAAAACCCTACTCAGTAGCTTGAATTTCAACGCGATGAATGACACTTCCTGTTTTGCCCGAAGGTGCCAGAGCTTCCGCACGGATGACATATGCACCTGCCCCATCCCCCGTAAAAAACCGAACCTGAGCCTTTCCTTCTGCATTCGTCTGAATAGCAGGATTCCAGTATAACAGCGATTTAAAATCAGGTAATCGACTTTCTTGTTGGGAATCGATTGAATAGTCAGGCCTTGAAAAGGAAGAAGGTTCTTCCGGAAAATCATACGATTGCAAAAACAAGTCATCCCCTTTGGCAATTCGCTTAGCATCCCCCTCATAGGTAATCGCATGAACGATCCCCCCAAAAATTGACGGTCCTTTACAGTACCGGGAAGTGATTACTTCTACCCGTTTGAGTTGGCGGGGTTTCAGGGCCAGGATTTCTCCGGCATCGGTGATCGGAATCCCATCTACCAACAAGAGGGGGCTATCCGTAAATACCATATCAGCGTTTGGATTATATACCCGCATGCTATACTGTCCCTTCTTTTTTCGGACTGAAACCGAGTAAACAATTTCCACAAAGGTTTCCTCTGTGGTAAATCGGGTAAATTCATCCAAGGTGTACACATAATCCGGCTTTCCATAAAAAGAATACCGTTTCTTTTGTGGAGGCAAGGTAGTTGTACGTGGACTAAATACCTGATAGGCATCGCGCGCCTGCTTATGCAGAAAAGCCATCCGCATCCGCTGCCGTGCATCTACCGGCCACTGAGGAGGTTCGGGAAGCTGGGTAGCATTCAATCGGGGAAGGGGGGGCATCTCTATCTGAGAAGGAATTCCATCTGGCCCTATACTTCGAATAACAAATTCTTTGCCCTGTGCCCGGCCAGGTACGGATAGCAGGAACATACCTTCCCGATTTGATTTGCCTATATATATATGGGCCTGCTCTCCCGGCACCGCCAATACAACTGTAGCCCCCGGCATAGCTGCTCCCGTCTTGGGATCTGTAACTTTCCCACTTACTACCGGACCGTATAACTCCGGCACATACACAGGAGCCTTCTGGGCTCCCTCCAGAAAACGGGTCCATTGTATTTCTGCAGGTTCATGAGCGCGCATCCACAGATCGGATTCCTCCCGATCAAATAAATTATCTACTCCACTTAGGGGCTGATGTTCGCCAGAAAGCGCCATTTGCATAGGCAGGGAACGGGGGTCATGTCCCAGGGGATCTTCCAGACTTACACTTAGGGAAACGTCCCCCTGAATCGGGTTCCCTTTTTCATCTGACAATTCGATACCCAGCATAACTTCCTGTCTCCGACCTACCGAAGTTTCCGTATTTGTTAAGCGGATCTCCACACGCTCCTCGATGGGCACAAATACCCGTCGCTCCGCCAAAACAGTTCCTGATTCATCCAGTAGGGTCAGGATATTAATACCTTCCGGCAATTCTGAAAAAGGTAACGGAAACTGAGCAGTCCCATCTCTCAAATATATTTCCCGGGTTTGATGAATCAGCCCATTTGCATGAGCTACCCAATACAAGTGGGCATTGGGTTGGCCCGTCATCTGAGTGGCAATGTGAAAGCCATCCTTAACCGGATCTATACGCAGTGCCACCCCATTTTCTATACTGGCGGGCAAGGGATACTTTCGGACTTCTCCTGCAAAAGCACTATCCGGAACCAAAAAATAGGACCTTCCTACTGTCGGGATAAAGGAGAATTCCCCCATACCCGGCACAGCGCTTTTCACAGAGACGATTTTCTTTCCGGTATCATCCACCAAATTCCCTTCAAAATCCGCTGGCAAATAGGTCGCAGATAAAATCCGGAATGTCATTCGGTTTTCGATTCCCCGAATCAACTTCCCGCCTTCAGGAAAGAAATCGATATACCGACTCAGGCCTTCCCCTTTGAATTCGGGCACTCCTTGTCCAGGATTCACAATAAAGAGGGGAAGAATCGCCAACTGATCTGTTCCGGCATTTCGCATCCATCGCGTATGAGCACAGATGAAATAAATCCCACTAGCCAGGTTCTCTGGAATCCGAATTTGACCCGATCCCCTTCCCTTTTCCAGTTCAATGGCGATACCCCTTTCTCTTTTCCCATCTACTGTAAGCAAATCTACATATGCATTCCGGCTCCAGAGAGAAGGGCGGTGAAATCGCTGATCTACGACATATAAACTCAGCCAAATGCTATCTCCGGAAAAATAGGTCTGCTGGTCCATATGCACAAAAACTGCTTCTTGCGTCATCTGGGAAGCCAGCGATTGAAACAGTTGAATTTGTTCTGTTGCATCATTTGCCTGCTGGGCATGCAAATGATGCCGCTCAGCAGGGAAGGCAGCCACGAGAATCAGGGCGAATCGAATGAAATTCAGGTAATTTTTCATTGCCAAAAATCTGGTTTCACATTGGTTCCTGCCAGTTTACAGTCTCCACAATAATCCGGCACGACAACCCATCCTCCAAATCGCCCAAAATCATCTACAATCGAGTCCAGGTAAACATTGCTTCCATATAATACTGCTGCTGCGAAGTCAGCAGTATTAGTAATAGAATCCACCGCACATTCCTCATACCCACTGGATACCCTAACTCCCTGAGGAAGATCATCTCGTTCTATCCAGTAGCGTTCTTTTGCATACCCATACGCCCCAAAATATCCTATAATAGGGGCATCTGGGTTGTCCTGGTTTCTAATGTTTCCAATGATTTGGGAGGGAATGGGGTCAAATAACGTGCCCAGGTTTTCATTGAGGGCTTCAAGGGTTTTCCAGTAGGCATACGCTTCCTGAGTGAGTACATATTGCTTGACCTGAATGGAGTATTTGCGAAATATCTGATTCGTTCCCAGGGAGACGAAGCGCAGGGGTTGGTGATCAATTACATCTTCTTCCAATTGAGCGGTTGTCGCGAGTAAAATTCCGGAAGAAACCCGATTTCCCCAGCAGAGGTATCCCCAGTCTTCTTCTGGAATTTCGACGGCCCGATTGAGGGTAAAATCCCAGGCATAATAGACCGGAAAAGGTACGGTAAATTCCCAGGTTTCCTCCCATTCCCAGCGGTAATAGCGGCTCTTCTTCTCAGTATCGCGGGTATCCAGATACAGTTGGGCTCCAGCAGTAAACTCTCCTGCTATGCTATCCTCCTTCTGCTCTATTTCGTAATAAATCTGTTCGATTCCACTTGTGCCTCGCATGATCTCCCAGGTAGATTCATAAGATTCTCCAGCAGCAGTTCTGACAGATAATTTATAACTGACACCGGAGGTTCCGACTAACTGTGTGGAGTCGCTTTGATAAATCCCCGGCTCCTCCTCCACAAGCAGGTATTCCCCTCCCTGGTCATCTCGAATGATGACTTCGGCATCGCTTACCATACGCTCTTCTGTCGAGCCGATCTCAGCAGTCCGGGAAAGGCGAATTTCGGAGACTTCTGCGCCCTCGAGTACCTGCCCTTCAATCACCAGCACATCCTGTGCCTCGCCCAGTTCAGGGTTAAATGGCTCGATGCAAGCGATAGCAAACAGGAAAAACAGCGTTCCCACTAACGGTATAAGCTTGTTCATTAGAATTTGAAATTATAGGTAACCGTCGTAATGGCCTGTCCGAAAACAGAAAGTTTGTAGCCTTGGATTCCCCTGCTATTTCCCACAAAATAAACAGAATAAGGATTCCTTCGTCCCAGGACATTGAAAATGGAACATGACCAGGAGCTATGCGCCAGTTTCTTGATCTTATGATTGCCTTCGATATTGACAGAGAGGTCCCAGCGATAATAATCCGGAATGCGAAATTGATTCCGGAAGGAGTAATACAGACGGGTTCCCCCACCAAATTGATATTGCCCAACCGGATAGGTGATGGGCCGACCCGTTGTATAAATGAAATTGCTGGAAAAACTGAGTCGTCGATTCAGTTTAAAATTGCCTACCAGGGAGAAGTTATGCGGCAGGTCAAAATTCGCAGGAAAAAACGCCCCCTCATTGACGCGCTCTTCGGGGAATTCGCCATCGACCTGGACCTCCGTACGAGACCAGGTATAGCTGATCCATCCATTGAGTTTTCCTCTTTCCTTCCGGACAAGTAATTCGATTCCATACGCCCTGCCCTTAGCATTGATGATATCTGTCTCGATATAGGGATTGAGTAACAGGTCCGCCCCGTTTTTGAATTCGATGATGTCATGCAGCCATTTGTAGTAAATCTCGGCAGAGGTTTCGATGGAGTTTTGGCGGAAATTGTGATAGTACCCTAGCGAAACCTGATCGGCAACCTGCGGTCGGATATGAGTATCACTGAGTTTCCACGTATCAGTGGGAGAAATAGAAGTCGTATTGGAGAGCATGTGCATATACTGCCGCATTCTCGTCAGGCTACCTTTGATCGCACTTTTTTCACTCAACCCATATCGCGCCAAAAATCGCCACTCCGGCCCATGATAAAAGCGGATCGCTTCTCCAGGATTATACACCGTACTATCGACAATAAAGGCTTCTTCTTTGGGCTGCCCATCTGCATAATTATACACGGTCTGAGCTCCATACATGAGGTAATAGGAGTACCGGAGCCCCGCATAAAGTTTCAATCGGTTATTTACATCATATTCCTCACTAAAATACACGCTTCCTTCCCAGGCCCTTTCCGTTTCCAGTTCTTCTACAACGATTTCTGATGCCGGACCAACAGGCCGAATCTCTCCGGGACGCAGGCCGTAGAGAATCTGATTGGTCCCCGCTTTTATCTGATGCCGGACATCGGGGATATAGGTAAAGTCTGCCTTGGCTTCCTTATAATCAATTGCGTAATCGAGTTGAAAAGCTGCCACTTCACTAAGGGGTTCGTCTGATGCGATCTCAAAGTTATACTGACTGATGACACCCGAAAAGACCCCATATAGCTGATCATTAAACAGGTGCTTCCAACTCACGGAGCCATTCAGGTTTCGATAGACATAGCTCGTATCTCCATTAAACCGAAACCGGTCCCTGCTATGATAGGCCGCTATATCGAGCCGGTCATTTTCACTGAGTTTAACATTCACTTTTGCATTCACATCATAAAATCCCCCCGAGCTGTTGCGCAAATCCGGGCCGGGCAAGCGCCTCAAAATCCAATCAGAGTAGGTACTTCTGGCCCCAATGATAAAGGAGTTTTCATTTCCCAGCAGCGGGCCTTCCAATGTCAGACGTCCGGTTACCGGGCTTATGCCTCCACTTCCTGACAGTTTATTTTTGTTCCCATCCTTCATGGCAATATCCAGCACGGAAGAAATACGCCCCCCAAACTGAGCGGGAATTCCACTTTTGTAGAGATCAAAACTCTTGACGAGGTCGGGATTGAACACTGAGAAAAAACCAAATACGTGAGAGGGGTTAAACACGGGAGCCTGATTGATTAAAATCAGATTTTGGTCTGCGCTTCCTCCTCTTACATTAAACCCCGATGCACCTTCTCCCACAGATTGAACTCCGGGCAGCATGAGCGCAGCTTTTATCACATCAATTTCTCCCATAAAGGCCGGAAGTGCCTTCAAAGTGCCTATATCCAAGCGGGAAAGCCCCATTTGGGCACCTGCAATATTTTGATCCCGCTCCGCTTCTATCAACACCTCGTCCAGTTCCCGAATCGCATAGGTCATATTCCTGTCCAGTTTGCCACTGCCATTGAGCTGGACTGTTACCTTTTGCTCTTCCATCCCATAACTCCTGAAGGTAAGTTCGTGTGTTCCCATAGGCAACGTCAGGGAATAGAATCCATAATGATCGGTCGAAACTCCGGCTTTCATGGCTTCCACGACCACAGAAGCTCCGATGAGGGCTTCCGTATTTTGCACATCCCGAACCGTCCCGGAAAGCGTAGCTGTACCGCCTTCGCCCCCTCCGGCTACTCCAATTTTCAGGATTTCCTCTTTTGCTGTCGGTGGAGGCGCTTTGTTTGCCGCTGGATTTGGTTGTGCAGGCCGATTAGCTGCGAGGCGCCTCGGCAACACCCGCGCTGTTTCCGTATATACTGGAAGCGTATTTTCCAATTCATAGGGTGCGAGGATAATATTCCCAACCTCATCGGCATGCCAATACAAGTCCACCTGATTCAGGCTACTGTCCAGCACTTGTCGCAATGTAGTGGGATTCGCGTTTTGAATAATATGAATAGAATCCACCCAGGCGGGCACATAAAAAAAGCGTACCGGATATTGCGCTTCTACTTCCTGCACAAAGGAAGTGAAATAGCTGCCATGGTAGTCTGTGCGAATCGTTAGCTCACCGACCTGGGCGCGAATAGGTAGCGCAAGGCAAGCTCCAAAAATCCACAACAAGAATAAGTTACGAGACATGGTAATAGTAGTAGATAAGGCTGCTAGAGGGAGTCATAATATGCCAGCAGACGAGCAAGCTCTAAGGAACTGGCCCGTTTAAATCGAAATTTCTCTTTTCGGATATAACTGCGAAGAGAGCCGCTTGTATCATTCAGGCCTTTCACCAAATCCTTTTGTGTTCGGAGTGGGTATGTCCGGCCTTTAGATACTAAGTAAAAAGCATCTTTTTGCCAGTATTTCCCCTGGTTGAAAGGGTTATCCAGATTTTCGGTAAAACTCTTAATCCGTTTTGCGTAGGCTTGTGTTTTCCCCGCATATAAAACCTCATAATACCCAGACTTAGGCAAGCGCCCTTCATTTGCCATCGGTGGAAAGGCTTGCATATTCACAAACTCGTAAGCGCCCAGGCTAAATCGATCAACCAATTCAGGATTCATGATAATCTCTCCCACCCAGATTTTCTCAGGAACATATACAAGCAAATCCTGGTGTGCATCATAGCACAAGCTGATCCCGGAAATAGCGTAATTCTCAATTTGGATGGAACCCATAACCGGGTCTTTTGCCGGATAAAAAGCATGTCCGTCCGTGATTAGTTGGTTCCGCAGGTAATGCTTTCCATCAAACAACGGTGCGAGGCTATCCTGTTCTTCATGATAAATGGATTCGAGGTATTGGGTGCCGGCAGCCAGAATCGCAGCAGGCTCAGTTGGTGCCTGGGCCTGGAGGGAACCAATAGAAATGAATAACAGTACGGGAGAAATGCGAAGCAGCAAGCTCATATCAGAAAAGATAATATGACATTGGAGGAGTTTCCCCTACTTGAATGGGGCTATCTTTACTAATTAACTGACAGGCGTGTGCATTCAATAATCGGATGGAGAAATAAATTCAGTTCGCTATAGTGCCTGAAAATCAGATAATTAGGGCAGCCCATTCTGTACACAAACTTGTTCATTCACTCCAGATATTAAATATAGAAAAAGCCAGTAAATAATTGTGTAAAAAAATGGCGGCAAGCAGAAAGGCCATACGATTGCCCAAAACAGGACCCCACTCTCTGACAGATTCAGCCTCATCAAAGCAGCTTCCTTTTCCGCTGGCGACCGGGATTAAATTGGATAAATTCGGCTTGTGACACTACGTAAAATGCCCCGATCACAGTTGTAATCGGGGCATTTTATCAGGTACCTATTCTCCTATAGTAAACTCTTGAAGCGAGGCCGTCTCGGCGTAATATCTCCCAGTCTCGCTTTTTTATTCGCCTCAAAATCACTGAAGTTTCCTTCAAAAAAGATTACCTGTCCATCATCCTCATAGGAAAGGATGTGCGTGGCGAGGCGGTCAATGAACCAGCGGTCGTGAGAAATGACCAGGACACATCCCGCAAAATTTTCAATAGCTTCCTCCAATGCGCGGAGGGTATTGACATCGATGTCATTGGTAGGCTCATCCAAAAGAATGACATTCGCGCCTTCCCGCAGGGTCATGGCCAGGTGCAGGCGATTACGCTCTCCACCGGATAATACGCCCACTTTCTTTTGCTGATCCCCTCCTGCAAAGTTGAATTTACCCAGATAGGCTCTCGAATTAATCTTAGTGTCTCCCACTTCCATAAAATCGGCCCCATTACTCACCACTTCATAAATGGTTTTGTCGGCAAGCAAGTCTTTATGCGACTGATCTACATAGGCGATCTTAACCGTACTACCGATTTCAATATTTCCGCTGTCGGGCTGCTCTTCTCCCATGATCATACGAAAGAGGGTGGACTTCCCTACTCCATTGGGACCAATGATCCCTACAATAGCATTTTTAGGAATAGACAGATCGAGGTTATCAATCAAGAGGCGATTGTCATAGCCTTTGGAAATTCCTGTGAGGTCAATGACATTATTCCCTAATCGGGGTCCGGGCGGAATAAACAATTCCAGCTTAGATTCTTTTTCCTTAATCTCAGCGCTATTCATCTCCTCATAGGCATTGAGACGAGCTTTTCCTTTTGCCTGACGCGCTTTGGGTGCCATGCGTGCCCATTCGAGTTCTCTGCGAAGGATTTTCTGGCGCTTGGATTCGGCCTTTTCTTCTTTGGCAAGGCGATTGGATTTCTGATCCAACCAGGAACTGTAATTTCCTTCCCAGGGAATGCCTTCTCCGCGATCCAATTCCAGTATCCAGCCTGCGACATTATCCAGAAAATACCGGTCGTGCGTAACGGCGATAACGGTACCCGGAAATGATTTCAGAAATTGCTCTAACCAATGCACACTCTCCGCATCCAGGTGGTTAGTAGGCTCATCCAGCAGGAGAATATCAGGCTTACTGAGCAACAGGCGGCACAAGGCTACCCGGCGGCGTTCTCCTCCAGAAAGGACAGCAACATTGGCATCATCGGGAGGACAGCGCAGCGATTCCATTGCCAGATCCAGGGTGTGGTCCAGTTCCCAGCCGCCCAGGTGATCCATTTGCTCCAGCAATTCTCCCTGCTCCTCTATCAGTTTCATCATTTCATCCTCTTCCATTGGCTCCGCCAATTTCATAGAAATGGCTTCATAGGCATTGCTCACATCTACGATATGCTGTACGCCTTCCTGCACAATCTCCTTGACTGTTTTGGTTTCGTCGAGCACCGGCTCCTGGGGGAGATATCCAATTTTATAGTCCTTATCAAATACAATATCGCCCTGATAATCTGTATCGATGCCCGCAATAAGTTTCAGCAGGCTTGATTTTCCCGCACCGTTGAGACCCAGGACACCGATCTTTGCGCCGTAATAAAAGGACAACCAGATATTTTTGAGGACTTGCTTTTGGGGCGGATAGATCTTGCTAACGCCCTGCATGGAAAAGATGATTTTTTTGTCAGACATGATTCGAGTAGGAATTAATACAATGCGCCGCCTAACAGTTTTGACTTGCGATAGTGCGAATATAGGAAGGGCAAAGGAACTTTGCATATTCGTTCTCATTTAGGGTGTAGGCCAGTTTTCCTGCAAGCGAAGAATAACCGCAAGGTTCGCAAAGGAAAACAGCCCTGGATTTACCACTCAGGCACTCAGCGCACAAAGAAAGCACTAAGCGGAAGCTCCGGGGTTTCATGTACA
>CAYGTH010000133.1:0-15844 GCA_964352745.1 uncultured Bacteroidia bacterium | reverse complement strand
CTTCAAAATCTATCTGGGAAAGAAAGCCTTCCAGCAACTTTCGAAGTTGAGGAAGGTGGTCGTACACATGTTGCTCTTCAAAGGATTTCTCCTTCTCAAATAAAACATTAAACAGTTTTTCGTTTGTCAATCCCTTTGCCGAAAACTGAGGATATTTGCGAATCAGGTACCGGCAAAGCTTGACCAACCTTTGATTTTGATTAAAATACCCGGATTCCACATATTGCTGAAATCGCTTGATTTCCACAGGCTTTAATGATTCGAGCAGCGCAATTATTCGAGGTCGTTGCATAGCTTCTTGGCTAATATTTATCAGAAAATACACAATATAAAACGTCTATCATACTGATAATCAATTTTATATGGAAATTGTTTAAAAAAACATTATTCAGATCAGTTTTTTTTCGTCTGATAAAAAGATTAAACAAAAGGCATCTAATGTTGATTATACGTTCGTAATTACAATCACACGCGAACACTCAATCATAATATTATGTGGACTCAACTGGCTCGGTTTTTCGCCTTGTTCCCATTTATTCTGCCGCTTTTGGTAGCGGCACAGTCGGGAAACGTTGTTGTCGAATTTTCTCGGGACACAGCATATGCATGTGTAAATGCTCCGTATGAGCTTTCTGTAAGCGTGAGTGGTGGTTCGGGTGTGTATACATATAGCTGGAGTACAGGAGATACCAGCTCGGCGGTTATAATTATGCCGCAAGTGGGTGATTCGGTCTTTTCCGTATTGGTAACAGATTCAGCAGGGGGCTTTGCAGCTGATTCCATCCGAGTAATTGGTTTGCCTGAATGCGTGTGGCCAGGCGATGCGAATGGAGATGGTACAGCAAACAATGTCGACCTGCTCATGATAGGACGGGCCTTTGGAACGCAGGGACTTACAAGACCTGACCCGCATTTCAATTGGATCGGACAGGCAGCACCTTCCTGGGCACACAGTTTTAATAGTGGCGTCAACTACGCACATGTAGATGCTGCAGGAGATGGGGAAATTGACTCTTATGACATAGAGGGCATCAGACAAAACTACGTCTTGCCCCAGCAAAGTCCCGGGGGTAGTGCAGGGAGTGTGTCAGGGGTATTGCTATACATAGATGTTCCATCAAGCAATTTTTCACCTGGAGACACGATAGTCTCTTCTATCATGTTGGGTACGGCGACATTTCCGGCAGATAGCATTTATGGAATTGCCTTTTCGATCGCTTATGACCATACCCTGGTAGATTCTGGTTCAGCCAGACTGGACTTTTCAGATTCCTGGTTGGGAGACACCGCAGTGGATATGGAAGCACTGGGATATGATTTCCCCAATTCAGATCAGATAGACGGCGGAATAACCCGTATCGATCACGTTGAACGATCAGGGTATGGGAAAATAGCTGACATCATTATCACCGTGGATGATATTGCCGGGAAAGTTAGTGGGATTGAGATGCTGAATCTTAAGATTCAACGGGTATGGCTGATTCGTGAAGATGGTAGTACAATCGACGTAAGTGTTAGCGTGGCTCAAGTGGCTGTCGTTACCAGTACAGAGAATTTATTATCCGAATTAGCAGATCAGATTCGCATATTTCCAAATCCCGCATCTGAACAAGTAATGGTTCAGATTACCAATGAAGAGCTCGCATCTGAAACGGTTATAGAATTATTGAGTCCCTCCGGGCAATTACTGGAAAGAAGAGAAGTGCGGGGTAGAAAAGAAATTGAATACGCCGTTGGACACCTAAGCCGTGGATTTTATCTCCTTAGAATTGTGAGCCCCAAAGGCTATGTGAATAAAAAATTAATTATCGAATAATCAATAAGCGGATAGCCTATCAAGGAAATTAAGGTCTTTCCGATTTTAACCCTAGAAAATACAAACAAACACCTATGAATGATGTTATCTCATTATAACTGATAACAACCGTAACCACTAAAGTCTTATTATTTCGTAAATCTTTGGGTTCGTTCTTTTTGTGTGTTCTTTTTGATTGTGATTGTTGCACTAAGGTGCAATAACGCTCCGGCAGAACATTCGGGAATTATTCCCGGATGCCTGCAGGGGCAATTCCCAAAGACAAAACTTTTACTTTTATCTATTTAACCAATAACCTATTTTACCATGAGAAAACTAATGCTACCATTAGTAGCAGGGATGCTATTATCCTTATTCCCGGCACTTAGCCACGCACAATTTGCTAATGTGCAAATCATCCATAACTCACCCGACCCGGCAGCAGCAGTGGTCGATATCTATCTGAATGGCGGCGCAACCCCCGCAGCAGACGACTTTGCCTTCCGTACTGCAACTCCATTTATTCAGGTTCCAGCAGGCGTAGCAATTACAATTGGCGTAGGAGCCAGTACCAGCACAGGCCCTGGTGATGTAATTGCCAATATTCCCTTACCCGCACTGACTGCGAATGAAAATTATGTAATAGTTGCTTCAGGGGTGTTAAACCCGATGATGTTTGACCAAACTGCGAATGGAGCAGCCATTGCTTTTGATCTGAAAGTATTGACGCCTGCCCAAACAATGGGAACTGGTGGGAATGTTGATCTGGTAGTTGCACACGGTTCTACCGATGCTCCTACTGTTGACGTACTCGCCAACGGAGGTATGATGCCTTTGATCGATGATCTCGCCTATGGAACCTTCAGCGGTTACGCTTCTGTTCCAGCTGCAGAATATGTATTAGATGTAACACCTGGTAGCGACAACTCGACCATCGTTGCTTCTTACTACGTGGACCTGAGTGGACTTGGAGGCGGATCAGCAGTCGTATTTGCTTCAGGATTCCTCGATCCAACTGCCAACCAGAATGGAGCCGCTTTTGGACTCTTTGCCGCACTGGCTGATGGAACCGTATTGCCCTTGACTGCTATTGGGGCAGCGCGTGCTCAAGTAATTCACAATGCCGCTGACCCCGGTGCAGCAAGCGTTGATGTGTATATCAACTGGATAAAGGATTCCCTCAAGCTTGATGACTTTGCTTTCCGTACCGCTACCCCATTTGTAGATCTGCCTGCTGGATACCCAGTAACAATTGCAATAGCTCCTCCTACCAGTACTACTTCTTCTGAAGCCATTGCTACTTTCACCCCAACCGTAATGGATGGTGAAACGTATGCAATTGTTGCCAATGGAGTATTGGATCCATCTATGTTTGCTGCTAACCCAGGTGGTGCCAGCACAGCTTTTACCTTATTATTGGAAGGCGGCGTTCGTGAAGCTGCCAGTGCTGGAACTGATGTAGATATCAAAGTTCTTCACGGAGCGACTGATGCACCAGCTGTTGGCGTAAATGCAAACGGAGGTGCGGTTGTACCGACTGCTTCTTATGGAGACTTCACAGGCTACCTGAGTGTACCTGATGCTGAGTACAGAATTGACGTTACAGGTTCAAATGACCCTGCTACCTTGATTGCTCCTTTCTATGTAGATGTTACCGGCCTTAATGGAGGTGCTACCACTGTATTTGCTTCCGGATTCCTTGATCCTTCTGCCAATCAGAGTGGGCCAGCTTTCGGCCTCTTTGCTGCATTTGCTGATGGTTCTGTGGCTGCACTTACTGCAGTAGGTACTGCACGTGGGCAGGTGATTCACAATGCTGCTGATCCAGGTGCTGCTACTGTAGACATTTATGTCAACATGTTAGCCGACACCCTGTTCCTGGATGACTTTGCATTCCGCACAGCTACTCCCTTTGTGGACCTGCCTTCTGGCTATCCAGTCAAAATTGTAGTAGCTCCTCCTACCAGTACTGGAATTGGAGATGCCATCGCAACCATTCCTGCTACCCTTGCTGATGGAGGTGCTTACAACCTAATCGCAAACGGCGTATTAGACCCATCCATGTTTGCTGCTAACCCTGATGCCATCGCAACAGGATTTGAAATCCTCGTAGCTGATAATGCACAGGAAGCTGCCGTTAACGCAGGCGATGTGGATGTACGCGTGGTTCACGGTGCAACTGATGCGCCTACCGTTGATGTATTAGCCGCAGGCAACCCAACTCCCCTGGTAGATGATGCTCCTTATCGTGCAGCTACCGGATACCTTGCCTTGCCTCCTTCTGCTTACACCCTGGTCATCACACCTGGATCTGACAACAGTACTGTTGTAGCGACCTTCCTGGCTGACATTTCAGGACTTGCAGGTGGCGCAGGCGCTATCCTTGCTTCCGGATTCCTGACTCCTGCTGACAACCAGAATGGTGAAGGATTTGGATTGCTGCTGGTATTACCTGATGGTACTGCTCAGTTGCTCACCAACACCACTGCATTGGAAGAGGAGCTGGTTCTCAACAACAGTTTATTAGAAGCCTACCCAAATCCTTTCTCAGAACTTGCTACCATCAATTATGAAATGGAAAAGGCGGGTGCTCTGACGATGGAAGTACTAGACATTTCAGGCCGCGTAGCCTATCGTCAAGCATGGGACTTTCAAAACAAAGGAATCGTTTCTACTCAACTTTCTGCCGACGAATTATCAGCGGGTGTACATACTGTGGTTTTCACCACAGAGACTACTCGCTCGATCAAAAGAGTGGTTGTGGTTAAGTAATCGCGATTGCATATGATTCGCGTTCGCGATGAATAGTTGCTGCCTGTGAACTCCTGAGTGAGTTCACAGGTTTTTTTGTTATGAGCTACAGATTCTCAGTAAATTTCTTTACAGCTGCCTGGAACGCCTTCCTATGATCTATTTCCGACAGATACCAGGAAGGAATTTCCTGCAACTGAGCATGAGGAATTAGGGATGCAAGCTCTTCTGCTAACTCATAGGGATATAAGGGGTCTTGTTGAGCAGCCAAAATCAAAACAGGTATCTTCAATTCTGCCAAGGCATCCTTGTTTGAAAAGGGGACACTATTAACTACCCCTCGAAAAAGGGCCGATCGCTCTTCAAAGTCCCCCGGCTTAAATTGTTGAAGAATGGAACGGGCGCATGCTGGAAATTCCACCTCTAACTCCCGATAGACCTGCGTTCGGCAAAAAAGCTCCTTCCCTTCCCAGGGACCATATGCATCCAGAAAATCAGCCACTTCAAGAAATGCAGATAAGTGAATAGGGGCAGGTTTATCCAACCATGCAGGCCGTAATAGTATCAGGCCCTTGACCTGATCCGGGAAACTTAATGCCGCTTTCATAGCAAGTGCTGCTCCCATGGAAAGGCCTCCCAATAGAAAAGAACTTCCCAAGTCCATCTCCTCAATAAAAGCAATCAAGTCCTCCGTAAAAGCAGGTAAATTGAGTTGTTCCGGGTCAGTCGTTCGGCCTGAGTCCCCGTGATTTATATTTTCCATACAGATCAGGCGAAATGCTTCTCTTTCAGCCCCAAACAGGGTGTGGATCTGCTCTAAATCGCCGCCCAGGCCATGTTGAAATACGATGGGAACCCCTTCTCCCTCATCGAGGTAATTCAGATTGACGGCGGGGTGTAAATTTTCTATCATAGGCCAGGCAATTTACACAATTTTCAACGTGGGTATTCCAGGCCTCTTCGTAAAATAAAGCCTACCTTTGGGATGACAACTCTAGCTGGTTATTCCCTGTCAGTAAATAGAAACCTATTGTATGCATACCCCTTTCCGAACACATTTTGAACAATTGGAGACAGGACGTCAACAAATCTATGACCTGATCGAGCCTGTGGATCTCCGCCTCCTCAGTCAGGCACCTAAACCCGGCGCATGGTCTGTGTTGCAAGTTATGCAGCACCTGATACAGACAGAAAATGGCTCAATGGCCTATATAGCAAAGAAACTTCACTACAAAACCAGAATTCCAAAAGCAGGAATTGTCACCCACCTTCGAGCAGGACTGGCAATTGTATATATGCGAATTCCGATTAAGGTAAAAGCCCCTGCAATTGTCGCTAATATTTCGGATGTCAGAGATCCAAAAGTTGTTCAACAAGAATGGGACGAAGTAAGACAACACCTCAATAGTTGTCTTGAGCATTTTCCCCCTGAATATCTGGATCATGCTGTACTCAAACATGCATTCGCTGGGAGGATTACGATGGCGCATACCCTCCAATTTTTTATTGAACACCAGAAAAGACACACCCGTCAAATTCACCGCACCCTCTCTCTTGTCGCTCCTCAATAATCAAGCTTATGCCTAAGCCCATCATGAATTTTTGTCCCAAATGCGGAAAGTCGTTACAAACCGAAACCAGAGGGGGTAAAGATCGGCCGGTTTGTGCAGATAAATCTTGCGGCTATGTATTCTGGAACAATCCCGCTCCTGTGGTTGCTGCAATTGTAGAGCGGGGAGGAAATGTAGTATTGGTCCAAAGTCATGGCTGGCCAACTGAGTGGTATGGATTGATAACGGGCTTTCTGGAGTATAAGGAAATGCCAGAGGAGGCCGTTTTGCGGGAAGTAAAGGAAGAAATAGGACTCGATGTCCAGATGGGTTCTTACATTGGCATGTACCCTTTTTATCAGATGAATCAACTGATTATCGCCTATCATGTCATCGCCGAAGCTGGCGATATCCAGCTTGATACAGAAGAATTAGCAGGATATAAAGAGGTGTCGGTCGAGGAGGTGAAACCATGGCCCATGGGTACTGGCGTGGCATTACGCGACTGGCTCCGCAGCCGTGGGATTGAACGCGAGTTCATACAACTTCCCGGAGCATAGCCTCTATTTATAAAACGAGGAACTAGCAACAAGAGCCATTCTCAAACTCGGGAATGGCTCTTGTTGAATATTTTGGGCAACCTAAATAGCGGTCCCTCCTCGTTCGCCCGTCCGAATCCGAATACATTCTTCCAGCGCAGTTACGAAGATCTTGCCGTCGCCAATCTGACCTTCTAAATCAGTTCGCGCTGCTTTAATAATGGCCTGGATGGTCATATCCACAAATTCATCATTCACTGCCACATCGATCCGCACCTTGGGGATCAGGGTAGGAATGATTTTTCGGCCCCTGTAAATCTCTTCCTGAACTTGTTGTCCATGTCCGGAAACATGACTCACCGTAATTCGGGATATTTTTGACTCAATCAGGGATTCTCTAACCTGATCCAGTCTATTCTCTCTGATTATTGCAGTAATAAGTTTCATGATTCTTTACTTAGTTGGGGTTCAACATTCCGTAGCCTCTTTCTCCATGATAAGCATCATCAAGTCCCTGCATTTCAGAATCTGCATCTGCCCGCAGCCCTAATGTCTTATTGACCAGTAATAACAGCAGGTATGTCAATACCGCTGCATAGACAATTGCGATCAATACCGCTGCAACCTGAACCCCTAGCTGCTGCCAGATTGACCAGGATCCCCCAGCCAAAGCCGCCGCTTCTTCCATCCATGAAGGCCTGATAAAAAATACCAGCAAAAGTGCACCTACGATCCCCCCAACTCCGTGAATGCCAAACGCATCCAGGCTGTCGTCGTATCCCAATTTATTTTTGAGAATAATTGCCTGATAGCACACAAAGGAAGCAATCGCTCCGAGTGCAAGGGCTCCTATGGGCTGAACCACTCCAGCGGCAGGCGTAATTGCGACTAATCCCGCCAAAATCCCGCTGGCAAATCCTAATGCAGTTGCCTTCCCCTGATGGAAACCTTCGATCAACATCCAGGAAAGCGCACCCGATGCAGCAGCAGCCTGTGTTGCCGTCAGGGCCTGCGCAGTTGCCAGGCCACTGGAGATACTGCTACCTGCATTGAAACCAAACCAGCCCACCCACAGCAAGCCTGCACCAATCATAGTCATTACGAGGTTAGAAGGTCGAATGCCGGTCTCAGGATACCCCCTCCTGGCGCCCAGATAGATAGCAGCTACCAAACCACTCACCCCTGCTGAAATATGTACCACAGTTCCTCCGGCAAAATCAATTGCGCCATTTGCACCCAGGTTAAACAACCAGCCATCTCCAGCCCAAACCCAATGGCACAAAGGATTATACACCAGAAGCCCCCACAGTGCAATGAAAACACAGTATCCTTTAAAAGAAACCCGTTCTGCAAACGCGCCTGCAATCAATGCAGGGGTAATGATGGCAAATTTCCCTTGAAACATAGAGAATACATATTCAGGAACTCCGCCCTCCATGATGGTAGTATCGATACCAGCCAGGAATAAGTAGTCAGAATTCCAACCAAACCATCCTCCTAATACATTGTCGCCAAAGCACATCGCATATCCGACAATTACCCAAAGTACACTCATGATCCCCATAGCCACAAAACTATGCATCATGGTGCCCAGGACATTTTTTGATCGTACGAGTCCTCCATAAAACATGGCCAGTCCCGGGACCATTAATAGAACCAAAGCGGTAGATGTGATCATCCATGCCGTAGCCCCGCTATCTATTTCCGGTCCATCCTGAGCAATAGCAGCTCCCAGACCGAGGGTCATAAATAGCGTAAAGACATAAAATAGTCGTAGTTTTTTCATCCAGTAGTAAGATTAGTGAGCGGTTGATAAAATAATCTAAAAAAAACGGACGAATCTATAAAAAATTCACAAGATTTAAGAATATCCATTGACATCTCTACTTTTCCTCAAAAACATCCCTCCTGCAGGGCGGGCAATTGTTTTGGCAAAGGCTTCTCTGGATGAAAAAAAAATCGGCAACCCAACCCGCTCACTCTGGAAGGGGTATGAATTGCCGATTAGGCATACAATTTGCCTATACTTTTGTAGTATTTAAGTACTAAAGCACCTCGAAACTACAAAACACTTACAGTAATCTTTATTTAGCGATCTGACTGACCAGCCAGAGCAACAAGTATAGTAATATTCCGGAACCTCCTATCAGTACAAAGACGATAAAGAAGATTCGAATCATCTGAACGTCCATTCCGGTCTTTCCAGCCAGCCAAACGGATGTTCCCAATAAAATCTTCTGAGTTGAATTTAGGGTTGACATAGATATTTTCGTTATAATTAAGAAGAAGAAATATAGGAGCAAATTCAAACTTTAACAAATCATGCCTCGAATAGAGATCATAGAAGCAGATCAGGCAAATGATGAATTAACCGCAATCTACCAGGGATTAATCCAAAGTCGGGGTAAGATTGCAGAAATCCATAAGGCGCTGAGCCTCAACCCACAGCTGATTGTACATCATATGGATCTCTATATGGCTGTTATGTTTGGGTCTTCCCCCCTCAAACGGGTTCAACGGGAAATGATGGCCGTGGTTGTATCGGCATTTAATAATTGCGCCTATTGCATAGCCCATCATGGAGAGGCAATCAATCACTATTGGAAAGCACCCGCCCGGCTCAGGCAACTCATCAGTGATTACACGCAGTTGGAACTTCCAGAACAAGATCGCCTTCTCTGCGACCTCGCACGCGAACTTACCCAGGAACCCAATTCAGGTAACATAGATACTATCATCCAGGCACTTAAACGAGAAGGACTATCCGACCGTGCCGTACTCGACGCAGTATTAGTCGTAAGCTATTTCAATTTTGTAAACAGGGTCGTAATGGGGCTGGACCTGGAATTGGAAGCTGATCCCGGAGGTTACAAATATTAATCATGTTCAAAGGTCAACGAATGAAGCATTGTTTTCCGCTTTTAATCATCAGTATTCTCTTTCTCCAATGCACTTCCAGGTCTCCTGGTATACCCGTCACGTTAGGCATGCAGATCTCAAAGTCTGTTGTAATACAAGCCAATACGTATTTCCTATCTTCCGATAGCCTGAACAATTCTGCTGCCATCCTCATCGAAGGAGATGATATAGTCGTTGATTTTCAGGGCTCTGTTCTCATTGGTGATACCCTAATTGATTCTCCAGACCAGTTTGCCGGAATTGGTATTCACATTAAGTCCGGATCCAATATTCAAATCAAAAATGTCAGCATTAGAGGATTCAAAGTAGGGATTTTGGCAGAAGACTCTAAAGAACTCATCATTTCCAAATCTGACCTCAGCTACAATTACCGACAAAAAATCGGGAGTACCCGTGAGCAGGAAGACCTAGCAGACTGGCTGGCTTTGCAAGAAAACGGATCGGATGAATGGCTCCGATATGGGGCAGGGATTTACCTCAAAAACTGCAATGGTGCCGAAGTCAGTAACTGCCAGGTCAGAAATGGCCAAAATGCACTTCTGCTTTCGGGATGTTCCGATGGTTTATTTCTCAACAATGAATTCATGTTTAATTCCGGAATCGGAATCGGCCTCTATCAATCCAGCCGGAATCGGGTTATGCATAACCAACTCGACTGGAATGTAAGGGGCTATAGCCATGGGAAATATGCCCGAGGCCAGGATTCTGGTGGGATTCTCCTGTATTCAGGCAGCAGCGAAAATACCATTACCTACAATTCGGCTACGCATTGCGGTGCTGGTCTGGTTATCTGGCCGGGTACTTCGACCCTCCAAACAGGTGAAGGAGGTAGCAATGACAACTTGATTTTTGCAAATGATTTTTCCTATGCCTCCACCCATGGTATCGAAGTAACTTTTGGTAGAAATAAAGTCATCAATAATCGGCTTGAAGGATGCACCTATGGAATTTGGGGAGGGTTTAGCTACAACAGCGTATTCGCAGGTAATGTAATTCGGAATAATCAATATGGAATTGCGATAGAGCATGGGCAAGACAACTTTATTGACCGAAATATCCTGGAACAAAACGAAGTCGGGATCGCTATCTGGCAAAGAAGACAGACACCTCAATGGGGATATATTGCTGCACGCGATCCAAAAAGCCGGGACTACCTGATCGTCAATAATGCCTTTATTAGAGTGGATACGGCACTCAAGATTCTCCAATCGGAACAAATCAGTGCTTCGGGAAATACTTTTACCGGGTTCAGTGATCTGCTTCATAATAATCGAGCGGTGGATTTTACCCAGAATAAAATTCATGCCCTCAATGCGCCTTACCGTTATCTGGCCCAAAATGAGTGGATAAAAGATACCAACTTCGTGAGCCCGGATCCGGAATCCGTACAAATGATGCAATATGCTCCCGAACCCATTGAGGGCGGAAAAAATGCGCTGCTCTCTCCGGAACATCCCTATGGACGCAAACATATCCTTATCACAGAATGGGGCCCCTATAACTTCAAATATCCTGTTTGCCGCTTATTGGATTCCGCGAGTAATGGGCTACTTACTTTTGAGATTCTGGGGCCAGAGGGTATTTGGAAAATCAATCAGGCGGAAGGCCTGACGCACCTATCAGCTGAGTCTGGTCAGGTACCTTCTGTTTTTACCGCAGAAGCCACAGGAGATAAAATACAGGATATTCGACTTGCCTTTTCCTTTATCGGCGATCGAATCACGGGGCCTTTTGGGCAAGAATATCCAGCTGAAGCCCCCTGCCCTTTTAGCTACAGGAACTATGAGCATCCCCTGACCTGGGCAATGGCTTTTTATGCGTACAATGAGCAAAATTCGCCCCTATTGCAGCCAGATGCTTTTTCCCAATTATTAACCCGAACCCCGCGGATCCGAACCAGCAGTCCACACCTGAATTATTACTGGGAAGACAGACCTGCCAACCGGGTGCCAGCAGATCGGTTTGCCGTTGTGGCAGAATCACAAGGCGAATTCAAGCCGGGCATCTATGAAATTGATCTGAGTTTTGATGAAGGATTACGCTTCTATCTTGACAGCACACTGGTATTGGACGAGTGGTCAACACGACCCGGTCCGATTCGTACAACTGTACAGGTCCCCTTAAAGGATACCCATACTTTTCGGATTGAGACCTTTGACGAATCGGGATTAGCAAGTCTGCTATTCAGGATTCGCCCGGATTGGCGGAACGGAATCCGCCAATAGCCCTTGCAGAGCTAAGGAGTCGCCAATAATTCTTATATAACGAAAAGCCCCGCTCACCATTTAATGAGCAGGGCTTTTTATTCTGATAAAAAAATCAATCTTTGATTTTCTTATTCACCATATCTGAAAATAGTTTTTCATGCGCTACGGATTCCTCCAAAAAGGCCAGAATCACATTACACTGAGCCCGAATAGCAGGTTGTTTCAACTCATTGAAACTATCCCGAAGACGATCAGCAATGCCAGATGCTTTTTGCATGGCTCGCCTCAACTCGTCCGATTGTTGTAGCAATTCCTTTTTGTTCATTGGCTTTTTGCAGGTTATCGAGAATGGGTGTATAAGGAAGGTAACGCTAAAGTAAGGTATAAATTTGATTTGAAAGGAACAATTATTTACAAGCCAAGGATACGACGATTCATTGCATCATCTGTACCTGCATCTGCAAAATCGTCAAATGCTTTTTCAGTTACCCGAATGATATGATCCCGAATGAAAGGAGCTCCTTCTTTCGCTCCGTCTTCCGGATGCTTGAGGCAGCATTCCCATTCAAGTACCGCCCATCCATCGTATCCATACTGGGTCAACTTGCTAAAGATTCCTTTAAAATCTACCTGTCCATCCCCCAGCGAACGGAAACGACCCGGACGATCTACCCAACCCTGATAGCCCCCATACACGCCTGATCGGCCGGAGGGGTTGAACTCTGCGTCCTTTACGTGGAACATTTTCAGGAAATCATGATAGATGTCTATGTGTGCGAGGTAGTCCATCTGCTGAAGAACATAGTGACTCGGGTCGTACAGCATATTTGCGCGTGGGTGTTTGCCCGTCGCCTCCCAAAACCGCTCAAAAGTAATCCCATCGTGCAAGTCTTCACCGGGATGAATCTCGTAGCACACATCTACTCCCACTTCGTCAAATACATTCAAAATGGGTACCCAACGGTCTGCCAGGTCTTTGAAACCCATTTCCACGAGTCCGGCAGGACGCTGAGGCCAGGGATACATAAAGGGCCAAAGCAAAGCCCCTGAAAAGGTAGCATGTGCAGTCAGCCCAAAGTTTTTGCTAGCCTGCGCAGCGTATTTCAATTGTTGAACTGCCCACTCAGTACGTGCCTTGGGGTTACCTCTCACCTCTTCGGGTGCGAATCCATCAAACATCAGGTCGTATGCAGGATGAACTGCAACCAATTGCCCTTGCAAATGGGTAGAAAGCTCCGTGATTTCCACGCCAGCATCTTTGGCAATCCCCATCATTTCATCGCAATAGCTTTGGCTTTCGGCAGCTAGTTTCAGGTCAATTGCGCGACCATCCCAGGTAGGGACTTGCACGCCTTTAAATCCCAGACTACCCGCCCATTTGCAGATGTTCTCAAAAGAATTAAAAGGGGCTTCATCACCCATGAATTGCGCCAGAAAAACCGCAGGTCCTTTTATTGTATTCATGTAGAAAGAGTTAATAAGTTCAAATGGTTGGTTAGGAAAATTGAAATTGCAGGAATTACGATTCCAGGTCATCCTGCTTAAATCGTAAAGGAATGCCATTTTGTATCACTATTGCCTGCGGCAACAACATTTTCAATAAAGGCCATTCCCCGAACCCCATCAGCAACAGTTGGGAAATCAAGGTCATTTGCATCGGGAGTTTCTCCACTGAGTCGCTTTCGAAGGGTACGGGCAAAATTTCGGTAAATATTTGCAAATGCCTCTAAATATCCCTCTGGGTGTCCTGCCGGAATCCGGGTATGCATCTGTGCACTTTCACTCAGGTCCCCTACCCCGGTTCGGATGATTCGTTGACCGTCGTTGGTTTTGTGAACAAGTGTATTCGGCTCCTGCTGATGCCACTGCAAGCCTCCAGTTTCCCCATAAATTCGAATATTGAGGTCATTTTCTTCTCCTGCGGATATCTGGCTGCAATGTAAAATACCCTTTGCTCCATTGTCAAAGCGAAGCAGGACATTTCCATCGTCATCCAGTTTCCGACCCGCTACGAAGGTGCTCAAATCCGCACACAATTCGACGATCTGTAATCCTGTGATATACTCTGCGAGATTTTCGGCGTGACTTCCAATATCCCCCATGGCTCCGGCTACCCCTGACCGTGCCGGGTCTGTGCGCCATTCCGCCTGCTTATACCCTGTCACTTCCAGCAGGGTAGATAACCACCCCTGCGGGTATTCAACGACTACCTTTCGCACTTTCCCGAGCTTCCCCTGCCGGATCATGTTTCGGGCCTCTTTGACCATCGGATAACCGGTATAGTTATGTGTAAGGGCAAAGGTTAAGCCCGTTTGCTCAACTAATTCCTGTAATTCTTTTGCTTCGGCAAGGGAAAAAGCCAGTGGTTTATCACAGATTACCGCAAAGCCATTATCCAGGGCTAATTTGGCAGGAGGGAAATGGACATGATTCGGAGTTACAATCGAGATGAAATCCATCCTTTCTCCTTCTGGCAACTTTTTTTCGGCATGAATCATTTCTTCAAATGATCCATATACCCGATCTGGCGGCAGGTAAAAATCGGCTCCAGAGGCTTTTGACTTTTCAGGATTACTACTGAAAGCACCGCATACCAACTCTATCTCGCCATCTAATGCAGCAGCCATTCGATGGACAGCCCCAATAAAGGCACCCCGGCCTCCACCGACCATACCCATTCTCATCTTTCGATTCATATTGTCTTAGACTTGTGTGAATAATGGGTCTAATATATAAAAATTTCCGAAGGCCCGAAAAGCCAGGTACCTGCAAAAACGCAATTTTGAGTTTGTCAACTGGCAGGTAGAAAATATTAGGGATTCAGGCATTACAAAAGACTTAGTGTACTTTATACAAAAATGTATTAGTTTTATGATTACTAACTAATTTTTTGCGCCCTAACTGTTTTCCTATTTATGCCACACTCTGTTCACGTAGCCCACAATAAGCTTGCTAATCTGATGAAGTCTCCACAAGACACCCAGCCATTCGTGACCCTGGATTGTGTCATCTTTGGATTCGCAGAAGAAAGCCTGCAGGTTTTGCTCGTAGAATGGCCCGAGCCAACAACTCCGCGGAGATGGGCTCTTCCCGGAGGATTTATTAAGGAAAATATGGACCTGGACACTTCGGCTCAAATTGTTCTTGAAGGACTTACTGGTGTGGGGGATATTTTCATGGAACAAATTGCCACTTTTGGCAATGCGGGCCGCGTACCGACTCACCGGGCTATTACGGTTGCCTATTATGCACTTGTAGCACCGGCTCAATATCAACTCAAACCCGGGCCGGACAACCGGATGGTGCAATGGTTCAACATCAAGGATATCCCTCCCCTTATCTATGATCACCAGGATATTTTAGAGGCAGGATGGGAATATCTCCGCAAAAAAATCCGAGAAGAACCCATTGGATTTGAATTGCTTCCTGAGAAATTCACCCTAACACAAATTCAGAATCTATATCAATCCATCCTTGATGGCCCTATTGACAAGCGAAATACCCGCAAAAAGCTGTTGAACATGAACCTCCTCACGCCACTTAATGAAATGCAACAAGGCGTTGCCCATCGAGCGGCAAGATTGTACAGTTTCGATAAAGAGGTATATGAAAAACTCAAAGAAGAAAAGAAACTAAATTTTGACTTCAAATTGCTGGAGGAAGAGGAGGAAAAGTAATCCAAGGTACGAAATTCGGGTATTTTAGCCGGCAAACAAACCATTCATGCGAAGTTTTTGACTGCCCAGCACCGCTTAGGCACGGTTTATGTTTAACAGGTAGCATAACCTGTTTTAACCGTCTCAAACTTCACCCATTTTGCATGATGCACTTTTTCCTAACCCTTGGTTTGCTCTTAATTTTTGTTGTTGATGCTTATGCCCAATCTCAGTTTGCTTCTTCTATTAAAGCAAACAGGGCCATTCAAGCCCAATATTCTATTCAGACTGATTATGCGCGCTTCACCCGCCGAAACCCCCTCAAAAAGGGAGCCGTCATAGGCGCGCTCATAGGCGCAGCAGCAGGTGCAGTAGTCGGCTACACCAATTACTCAGAAACCTGTATCATTCAGACGGGCTCTTGTGT
>CAYGTH010000132.1:0-15963 GCA_964352745.1 uncultured Bacteroidia bacterium | reverse complement strand
CTGAATTGGTACCGGGTTTTTCGGTAGAGGCGGTTGATTCCACCGCAGCGGGAGATGTATTTTGCGGGAGCCTTGCCGTTGCATTAGCCGAAAAACAATCCGTGATCGAAGCCGTTCGATTTGCCTCAGCGGCGGCGGCCATTTCGGTTACCCGCCTCGGGGCACAACCCTCCGCTCCCCTGCGGGAAGAAGTCCTTTCTTTCCTGGAAGCGCACTCTGCCTGACCGAAATTTCGTATGTTTGAAAGAACAGGATAAATCTTGTTCCCTAAAAACTATAGCCCTCCATGTCGAATCGCCAATTAGCCGCTATTATGTTTTCCGACATCGCAGGATATACTGCGATGATGCAAGCAGATGAAACCCTGGGCCGGAAGAAAGCCCAACGGTATCGACAGGTATTGCAAGAGCAGGCTGAAGCACATAACGGGGAAGTATTACAGCATTATGGAGATGGGAGTCTGAGTATTTTTGGGAGTGCGGTAGAAGCAGCCCGATGCGCAAAAGAGATACAGTTACAGCTCCAGGAAGCCCCTCAGGTATCACTCCGAATCGGTATTCACATCGGTGATATCGTGCGGGATGGAGAAGAAATTTACGGCGATGGGGTCAATCTCGCCTCTCGTGTAGAATCGCTCGGCGTACCAGGGGCAGTATTAATGACAAAACGGGTGATTCACGATGTTCGGAGCCATCCCGACCTGCCCACCGTTTCTCTCGGCAAATTTGAATTTAAGAATTCGGCTGAACCCATAGAAGTGTTTGCACTCACCAGTGAGGGCCTTGCTATACCAGATGCAAAATCCCTCAGCGGAAAAGGTCAGCGCCTACCCGACCAGCCCGCTCGGAGCAAGATATTCATGCGCGGTTTAGTATATGGTTTTCTAGGCGTAACAGTTGGTGCCCTGCTCTGGCTGGGTTACGCAATGAGTAGCAAAGAAAACACCCAGGCTGTGGAGTATGTTGATGAACAGGGAAATGTCGTAATCCGGGAAACTCCGAAACAGAATCAAGTTAGAAAAGTGTTGATTTTTCCGTTTGAAAATCAGCTCAAAAACCCAGAAAAGGACTGGTACAGATTCGCCATTCCGATCTTGCTGAATCAGGAACTAGGACAAGATATGCGGGTATATTCCCTGCATACCATGGTGCTTAAAGAGTACTACGATGATTATCGGGTCCCTTTTCTGGAGGATATGCCCTTCGCGACCCGTCTCAAAATCGCTCAGGATTTATATGTTGATTATTTTTTTGATGGCCAGATTTCTACAGCTGGAGATAGCCTGGAAGTAGCGCTGAGTATGTATAGCCTCCAAACAAGCAAAGCGGTATTAAGTCTCACGATTCGTGGCAAAGATGTGTATGAGGTATCTGATAAGCTTCATGATGCCATTTCCAGCCATCTGTTTCCGGGAGAAAGTCCAGAAAGTTTGCAATATGTGGATCTCCCTGCTGCTGACCTGATTTCCAGCAATATTGATGCGCTGGAGCAATATGTATCAGCCGAATTGACACGCTACAAAAATATTACTGCTATTCCCCAAATCATTCAAGGCCTTAAACAGGCAGTAAAGCTTGACCCGGGATGTGCAGAATGCCATGCAGCCTTAGGGAATATACAGATAACCAGTACGAGTGGGGAGCAGGCTGTTGCTTCATTAGAAACCGCAATAGCATTAGCAGGAGACTTGCCTGAAAGGCGGCAGCTGACTATGAAAACGCTCTATTATATTGCCAATAATCAGCCAGACAAAGGCCTGGCATTGATGGAAAGATGGAAAGAATTATATCCCAGTGATTATCAGCCATATGGCATGTTAATGAATCAATATCAACGGACCTACGAATATGACAAGGCCAAACAAATCGGGGAAGAAGCACTAGAGAATGGACACAAAGGACGCACTCTGTTAACCCTGGCCAATCTTTACAGCAAAACGGATGACTACGAAACTGCTGAAAAATATTATGAGGAATATGCCCGTTTGTATCCCACTAAATCTCAAAAACTGGTTCAGTTGGGAACGCTTTATATAGATCAGGGGGAATTAGATAGAGCCCGCACCTATTTTGAGAAATTGCTCCTGGTCAATCCGAATGATAATTCTGTTACCGTCAGGCTTGCCAATATTGAGGCCAGGACGGGCAATTGGCCCAAAATGGAAACCCTGCTGAACGAAGCACTGCGTAAAGCCAGAACCCCCCAGGACTCCGTTGCCATTTATGTCGAATGGGAATCCTACTACATTAGAACAGGTCAACTTCGGCGATATCTGGAATACTCGGAAAAGAAATGGAATACAATGGCCCATTACTTTCCACAAACCGGCATAACCCTCAATCGGTTTTTTACGCATGCGTCCATCTATGCCGATTTGGGGCAAGAAGCAGTTTTTCAAGAAAAATTGCAGGAAATACGAGATCAATTTCCACAGAATGCTTATGCTTATTCTTGTGTCGGCAATTATGTATATGCCATTGGTAAACAGGAGTTGGAATCCTTTGAAAAATGGAGTACCGAATGCGAAGGTGTCCTCATCACCTACATGGGGGACAATTTCAAATACCTATCAAAGTCCGGTCTGCTGATGCTGCAGAAAGATTATAAGGGTGCAGCAACTGTATTAGAAACCTACCTCACAAACACCGGTCTCCGCATTTCTTCCCTGGAATCCAGCAACGCTGAAATTTTCCGGAAGTCTGACCAATTACAAAAAGCTATTATGCTGGTCGATCAGAAGCTGCTTTCTGATCCGGCACAGCCCTATGATCAAGTTCAGCAAGCCCGCAATTTCCTCGCAGCTGGGAATAAAACAAAAGCCCAGGAAGTATATGCGCGTGCCATGGAATTACTTAAAGATGCAGACCCCGACTCCCGACAGTTTCAGCGAGCTCAGGAATTTGCTCAAGAGTTGGCAGATAGCTGATTTTCCATTTGAGAACAGGCGTATATCATGACTCACGAGCAGGCAATTGCATTTATCCGGGATGCTGTTCCGAATACAGGAGGAACCTGGGCAGATTTTGGCACCGGTAAAGGAACATTCGCCTTTGCCTTGGCTGATTTACTCGGTTCAACAGGCAAGGTGTATGCCGTTGATCAACAGCTTCCCGTACTCACTTATCCTGTTCATGCAAATCAAGAAGATTTTGCTCCTATCCTTCCCATGGAAGGAGATTTCACACAGCCCATAACACTTCCTTCCCTCGATGGCATCGTGATGGCCAACTCACTCCATTATGCACCTCAGCCGGAAAAAGTACTTTCCTTATTGCTTTCCCATCTCAAACCCAATGGCACTTTTCTATTGATCGAATACGATACTCAGACCGGTAATACCTGGGTCCCCTACCCCATTGACTTTTCGACCTGGCAACAAATGGCCCCACTTCTGGGGCTCAGTTTGCCTCATAAAATGAACAGTAGAACATCGATTTACGGAAATGGACAGATATACGCGGCGCTTTCTCTTTACAAGGAGTCTTGATTGTTGAGAGCCTGCTTATCTTCCTCCATTGGCCCATTTTCGCTTCAACGCTGTCCCCAACCATCCCAAAGGCACTCTGATCTTTTTTCCAAGAGGGAGATTGCAGGTGAGTTATCCTCGAAACACAAAAAGGCTGCCTCGAATGAGGCAACCTCTGACCATATAAAGAGAATATTAGGTAAGCAGACAGGTTTTAGGATTAAGCGAAATTCAGTATCCAGTCTCAATACTCACTTCTTAAATCTGCCCTACTATTTATCGGTTTCTGCTCGGTCCCCGGTTATTGTCATAGGAATAATCATCTGATCTGCCACGGTCCCGGCCACGATCTTCATTTCTGTCATACTGACGGTCATCTCCTCCTCTGGGTTCGCGAATCACTTCATACACATCATAGCGCGGGACATACCGGAAGAAGGAACCTCTGGAGGCAAATACAGGACGGCGACCGTTTTCGATCATTCTGGCACCTCTGGGCAACACCCGAATGCGTAAACCCACTGGAGCTGGTACAATCCGGTATCCGCGGCGCACTTGCTGGTAATAAGTTCCCCTGTGAGAAAAATAAGTATCTCTCCCCAGCTTATGCCTACGGGCGGAGGAAGGAACATTTCGGACGATACCATCCCGGCCTCTGTTATTCTGGTATTGGGTCGAGTATCCCCGTGGTCCTTGATTCTGATAGCCATAGCCCTGTCCAGCCGGTGGGCAGGTAGCGCCTGTATTCCCCCTGCGCTGTGCCAACAAATCGGAGGCACTAATCGAAAGGGTCAGGAAAGTAAACAGCATCGCTGCGACGGGTAAGATATGCTTTATATTCTTCATTGCGTTTTGATTTAGTAGCTAATATTATGTGGGAATCTTCTCCGTTCCCAATCATATCTACATCTTCAATTACGCCCAAAATCACACCATAAACGACTTAAAAGCACTTCCTTTAGCAAGCGTGTAGGTATTTCCGCCATCCGTGAAGGATTTGGCTACTCCAAGATGAGATGTATCAGTTGCACAGGTTAGAATGCTCATTGGCCCTTCGAATCGATTCTCCCAACTTTAGGTTGTATAGGAAAAATCATAGCCTGTAAAAAAGAACCAATAATATTTGTTACAGCCGCTATGCTCGATGAACACCTGTTGTTTTTGGGGTAGCGAGAAGAAGTATTATATTTTTTTATCAAATATATTAATTAATTATAATATAATAATATTATGAAAAGCACCATCTTATTTGCCATCCCCCTCATCGCTCTCCTGAGTCTAGGATTTGTTGTCGGGTGTAATGATGACGATACGCCTGAGCCTCAAAACCTCTTACAAGTAGATGATGAGGGAAATACTTCATTCAATCATCAAGTGCTGACCACAGCTATTAATCAACTCCCGATTGAGCCACTATCTTCCGAAGAAGAAAGCATTCTGAAATATATGGGTGAAGAAGAAAAACTGGCCAGAGATGTATATATAACCTTAGGAAATCAGTGGGCTGCCCGGATTTTTGACAATATCTCTGAGAGCGAAGCGACTCACATGGCCGCGGTAAAGATATTACTGGACCGCTACGAGCTTAATGATCCAGCAGGGGATCAGCCTGTTGGCACATTTACTCACCCCGTTTTGCAAGCACTCTCCGACTCTCTGATCAGCATCGGCCAGTCTTCCCTTATCGATGCGCTCAAAGTAGGGGCGACAATTGAAGAGATAGATATTATAGATCTGGCAGATGCGCTGGAATACGTAGATAATCAGGATATCCTCTATGTCTTTGGTAATCTCATGAAAGGCTCACGTAATCACCTGCGAGCATTTGTACGCAATCTGAATGTACAGGGCGAAACCTATGTGCCTCAATACCTGGATCAGGTGAGCTATGATACGATTATTAGCAGTCCTACAGAGCATGGCCCTAACGGATAAACCTGAATCCAGTCAGATGACGTGAAGCCCATCACAGGTAGAGCAATAGGTACACCTCTTTTTCCACATCCTTAATTCATTTATAATGAAAACTAATATCCTATTCCTGATGGCTCTTCTGGCTCCTGCCTGGCTTGCTGCCCAAAGTCCTGAGATCGTCAAGAATATACGTCCCATTGGAGGCTCTGAACCCCAATTTCTCACCGATGTAAACGACACCCTTTTCTTCCAGGCTCATGACGGTGCCCATGGAGATGAATTGTGGAAATCCGACGGAACATATGATGGAACAACTATGGTCAAGGATATAAACCCCAGCGGTGATGCAGCGCCACAAGAGCTGACTGCTGCTGGCGACACCCTGTATTTTAGCGCCAATGATGGGGTGCATGGCGAAGAGTTATGGATAAGCGATGGAACCGAGGCCGGAACTCATCTGGTCGCCGATCTCAATCTTGCGGGTAGCAGTACGCCCAAATACCTCACCTGGATAAATGGTTTATTATTTTTTCAGGCAAACGACGGGGTAAGTGGTCAGGAATTGTGGATATCTGATGGCAGTAGCCTAAATACAAAAATGGTTCGTGATATTGACCCTGCAGGAGCAAGCGAACCGATGGAGTTGATCGTCTTTCAGGATAATATTTTTTTCTCAGCAGAAGATGATACGCATGGAAGGGAACTCTGGAAATCCGATGGAACTTTGGCAGGCACAGAACTCGTAGCGAATATCCATCCTATGGGTCATGGCAATCCAAGAAATTTCGCAGTTTCTGGCAATTGGCTCTTTTTTCAGGCAAGTAGCCCAGGTAATGGATTTGAGTTATGGAAATCCGATGGCACTCCCCTTGGCACACAACTCGTTGCTGACATCAATCCGCAGGGGAACTCCGATCCTGATCATCTTACCGACTTTATGGGTGCGATATACTTTCAGGCATCAGATGGCGTGAATGGACGGGAATTGTGGAAATCCGACGGAACAGAAACGGGCACTGTCATGGTCAAGGATATTCACCCGACTATGGGCTCGAATCCTGAACATATGACACCTGTGGGAAACACCCTCTTTTTCTCGGCTAATAACGGAGTAGCGGGTACCGAACTATGGAAAACCGACGGTACAGCATCCGGCACCGTAATGGTCAGCAATATCTATCCTACTTTTAACTCGGATCCCGATGAATTCATTAACCACCTTAACACCCTGTATTTCCAGGCAAATGATGGCACGCATGGCAGAGAATTGTGGCAATCTGATGGCACAGCGGCAGGCACCTATATGATTGCCCAGATCAATCCCATCGGTAATTCAGATCTTGATTACCTGACTGTCGTGGACAATACGCTGTTTTTCCAGGCAAATGACGGCGTGAGAGGTCATGAATTGTGGAAACTCGATGGTTCAACCCGGATTCCGGACCTTTTGGAAGAAGATTCACACCTCCTCCTCTACCCCAATCCGTCTGCGGGTCAGTTTACCCTTGAATTCGAGAACGCATGGCAGGGTCTTGTACAATGCAAGATCATTGACATTACCGGGAGCGTCGTACAAATCCGTCATTTTGTAAAGACTCAGGCCTTTTTTCAATCGGAATTAAACCAAACAGATTTACCAACAGGGGTGTATTTCGTGATCATCTCCCATAAAGACGAGGCTATGACAACAAGTATCTTGGTTCAAAAATAGGGTGTAGGTCAGTTTTCCTACAAACCAAGATAATCGCAAGGTTCGCAAAGGAAAATGGCGCCGGATTTACCACTGAGGCACTCAGATCACAAAGAAAGCACTAAGCGAAATCTCCGAGGTCTCATGTACAACATGCTTAGTGTATGCTCAGTGTCCTAAATGCCTGAGTGGTTTCTCTTTGTGGATTTTTGGCCTACACCCCAAAAATAAGGTGCTTCTTTTTTGTGGTCAAGGCAACTCTTCAACCATCACCTCAACCCAGTGTTTGGCCTTTTTACCGGTGAAATGCTCGATTTGATGCCGACAACTAAATCCACAAGCAATGATTTCAGTACCTGCATCAGCTTGTTCAATCGCTGGAAAGAGAATCTGATTACCAATTTTTTCAGAAAGGGCATAATGCTCTTTTTCATAGCCAAAAGAGCCCGCCATGCCGCAGCAACCGGAAGGGATTTCTCCAACTTCGGCAGAACCCGCCAGCATATCTTTCATGGATTGCGTATGATACAGCGCCTTTTGATGGCAATGCCCGTGGATCAAGACTTTCCTGTCCGTTTTTCCAACTCCTCCCGCTTTCTGTTTTCCATTCTGCCCATTTCCCAAAAACACATCAATCATATGAATCTGCTTTTCCATCCGACTCGCTAAGGCAGCATCTTCCAGTAAATCCGGGAGATCATCCATCAGCGCTGAGGCACAACTCGGTTCGCAGACCAGGACGGGCAAGCCTTGCTGCAGGTACACATCCAATTGAGCTGCCATGGCTGCGCCTCCTGCTTTCGCATCTTTGAGGAATCCATGCGAGATCCGCGGACGCTGGCAACAGCCGACATCCGCTACGAGCACTTCGTATCCATGCTGTTCAAGCAGGGCAACTGCTGCTTTTCCAACTTGGGGTTCGTGATAATTGAGGTAGGTATCTGCGAATAAGACAACTTGTGCCTGTCCGTTATTTTGGGAGCTTGTCCGCTTTCCAAACCACTGCACAAAGGTCTCCGAGGCGTAGGCAGGTAGTTCCCGGCGCGCATCAAATTGGGTCAGGACTTCCAGTCCTTTCCGAAATAGCCATGTTGTTTGGATAAAATTGATGACAGGCGCTGTCCATCCGGAAAAGCGCCGCGCCGCTGCGGAGGAGTCCCGAATCAGTCGATCCCGCAAGGACATCCCGTGGGCATCATAGCGCAATTGCAAGACTTCGCTCTTCAGTTTCGCCATGTCCACATTGCTGGGGCACTCAGATTTACAGGCTTTACAGGAAAGACAGAGATCAAGGGCCTCATGCAGCCGGTCGGAGGTCAGACCTTCTTCTCCCAACTGACCAGACATGGCCAGTCGCAAGGCATTGGCACGCCCCCGGGTAGAATGCTCCTCATCCCGCGTAGCCTTGAAACTCGGGCACATCGTCCCGCCCAGCATTTTTCGGCATTCCCCTACCCCGGTACACATATCCACCGAAGCTGAAAAACTCTGGTCTTTGCGATACTGAAATTGCGTCTCCGGCTCTTTGGCATCATAAGTAGTTCCGTAGCGCAGGTTATGTTCGATGGTCTGGGCATCTATGATTTTTCCGGGGTTCATCCGCCATTCGGGGTCAAAGAGCTTTTTGACTTCCCGAAAAGCTTCGTAGAGTTGCGTTCCAAAAAAGCGTTCGTTATAGGCACTGCGAACCAGGCCATCGCCATGTTCGCCACTCCAGGAGCCGCCATATTCCATCACCAGCTCAAAGGTCTGATCTGCAATATCTTTGAGATGCTGAATATCGGATGCTTCTCTCAGGTCCAGAATTGGCCGAACGTGAATAACCCCCACACTTGCATGGGCATACATCGCAACTTCGGTATCATTATCTGCACACACTTTCAGTACCCGATCTATATATTCCGGCAGTACATCCGTCGGAATGCCCGCATCTTCAATAAAAGCCAACGGTTTTTTATTCCCCTTAATCCCCAGCATGAGGCCCAATCCTTTTTTGCGGATTACCCAGACATCGTCATAATCCGGGCCTTCCGGGAACCAGGGATAGGTATAGCCCATATTGAGCGACTTCAGGTGCTCGACCATTTGCCGGGGCCGTTCCCGAACGTCCTCCTCTGTATCTCCATAAAATTCTACAATCAGAATAGCGGCAGGATCTCCCGCAATAAAATGGCAACTTTTGGAAGTCGTCAGATTTTCCCGGCTCAGCTTGACAACGGTAGCATCCAGAATCTCAACCGCAGATGGCTGAAAGGTCAGGATCGGATTTACGGATTCGATGGCTTCAAGCAACTCCGCATAATGCACCACACAAACCGACTTAAATTTGGGAAGGGGAACCAGGTTCAACTTCAATTCGAGGGTAAGCGCGAGGGTTCCTTCACTCCCGGTAATGAGTTTACAGAGATTCCAGTTTTCCTGATCTACCAATTCATCAAGGTTATAGCCCCCTACCCTCCGCATGACTTTAGGAAAGCGGTCTCGAATTTCCTGCTCATTTTGCTGAATGATTTCTCGCAGTCCCCGATAGATTTCTCCCTGCCGATCTGGGCGTGCGGCGATTTCCTCATATTCAGCAGCGCTGTGGGTTTGCAGGTGCATTTCTGTCCCATCCGCCAATAAGATATTAGCTTCCAATACATGATCGACAGTCTTTCCATACAGGATACTCTTGGTACCCGAGGAATTATTGCCTACCATTCCCCCTACATTTGCACGACTCGAAGTGGCAGGGTCCGGGGCAAAATGAAGGCCATAGGCTTCCAAAACCGCATTCAAATCATCCCGGGCCATCCCCGGTTCAACACGCACCCATTGTTCCGCTTCATTGATTTCAATAATTTGATTGAGGTGCTTGGAAAAATCCAGGATCACAGAGGATCCAACGGTTTGTCCAGCCAGACTGGTTCCCGCTCCCCGTGGAAGAAGCGTAATCCCATACTCAGCGGCAAGCCGAACCGTTTTTCGGACATCCTCCCGGTTTTGGGGTAAAACAATGGCTACAGGCTGAATTTGGTATATACTCGCATCTGTAGCGTACATGCCCAGGCTATAGGCATCAGTCAATACTTCTCCCTGAACTTCCCGGCTCAGGGCTTCTGCAAAGGCAATAGTTCCCATAATACTTCAAGTCTTAGGAGGAAAACTACAACTTTTTTACTGACATATTGGATGGAAAACCTGTGAACAAAAGTACCCAAAATCTTACAGGGGGTAAGAATTTACCCAAAATACAACTGCTGTTCTCACTTAATATCGCGTATATGAAACTGCGGAATCATTACCAATGGTTGGTAAAATCAAACATTACCTGATAAAGCCAGCAAAACAGCGAGGTGTTTTTCCCATACATTTCATTAAAACTATAAGCCTATGCGATCAAGTTTTCTGAAACGATTTTCCTTGAAAGTCCTACATGAAGAAGAAAACCAACGATTCCTTGTTCCGCTCAATCCAGATCCTGTTACCCTTGATTACGAAATAGAAGGAGATACCTGGCTGATTACCGCAGTCAATATCCCAGGGAGCGCCCGCCAACTCCATGTGGGCCCAAGATTAATGGAATATGCCCTGGAAAAAGCGATTTTTGACAAACTGAGCGTTCGCCCCATGTGCGCATACGCACGAAATTATATGGCCAGAAACCGAAGATTTGAGGTTCTTCTCCCAAAAGAAGAGAATGAATTATCTTCCTAAGCAGACAGACAGGTCTGATTATCAATGCGATAGACTACAATAAAAAGGAAGATTGATACGATAAGCATACCCGGTAATTAATCGTCGGGAAACAAAAATCGTACATCATTTGAAATAAAAAACGCAGAAAGGCGGGCATGTCAGATTGCTACCTTTCTGCGCTTTTGCGATATTGCGGGAAGTAACCCTTACCTCCCAACATCTATCATGAACATTTACGTTCACACTTCTTTCGAAGAATCGGAGCGCAACTATCTGAGAGAAGCAGCTCCTGATGTCCACTACATTTGGCGGCAAGATCTCCCAAAAGCAGAACATTTTCAGCGATTTTGTGAAGCAGAGATTTGCATTGGCAATATCCGCCCCGAATGGATTCCCCACGCTCAGCAATTGCGATGGTTGTGTCTGGAGTCAATTGGTTTTGACCAATACCTCTCCCTTGACTGGCCGGTTCTCGGCAGGCAACTCCAAATGACCCACCTTAAAGGTTTTTTTGCCATTGCTGGTGCAGAATCTGCGCTTGCCAACATTCTCGCTCTCTATCGTAAGATCGATCACCTCGCCCGCCTTCAACCCCAGCATAAATGGGTGGGTGGCAGGATTAGAAAGGAATTGGAGACCCTGTATCAGAAACGGGTACTTATTCTGGGACCCGGAGCAATTGGGCAGCGCCTTAAACAATTACTTGTCCCTTTTGAATGTGAGGTTACGATGTTTGGGCGGAGGCCACTTCATGCTGATATCACCACGCTGACGGAATTAGATGCTGCCCTTCCTACCTGCGAAGTTCTGGTCAATATCCTCCCCGGCACTCCTGCAACTACAGGATTACTGGATCGCCACAGGCTGGGATTGTTATCATCAGAAGCCATATTCGTCAATATCGGAAGAGGAACAGCAGTAGATGAATCAGCATTAATTGAATACTTGAAGAATGGCCACATAAAAGGCTGTGTAGCAGATGTTACCATACAAGAACCCTTGCAGGATGACCATCCTGCCTGGGATTGTCCAAATTTGTTACTGACCCAACACAGCGCCGGAGGAGATGCGGGAGAACGACGCAGAAAAGCGATTCGATTTGTTGAAAACTTAGCCCTATATCGCTCCGGGAAGCCCCTCCTGAATATCGCAGACGTCGAAAAGGGGTACTAATACGATTTTAGATTTTAGATTTTAGATTTTAGATTTTAGATTTTAGATTTTAGATTTTAGAAAGGATGGGAAGTTGTGCGGGAAAACCGGTGCTTTTTATTTGATTGCAGGTATGAATGTCCGAAATGGCCTCAGTGTTCCATTCACAACTTACCCCCTCTCGCACCTGACAAGGTTACGGTTCAGCAAATTCATCAATGTTATGAAATTTCAAAGGACCCCAATCGTCCTGCATTCTTTGAATAAGCGCATTTGGGGCCATGAGAACAGATTGCCCATCATTCACACAATTAGAACGAATTGTAAATTATTTGAATAATAAATTGCACATCGTACCAAATATTGGATAAATAAACCATTTTGATATACCATGGCACAGTTAGTTTGCAGGGATACAGGAGACACCTATCCCCTCGATGATGTACGGTGGAGAAGCGAATCCGGCGGTTTGCTGGACATCATTTTCCAGCCCGAATTTGATCCGGAAGTAATCGTACACCGTCCGGCCAATCTCTGGCGATACCGGGAAGCGCTGCCCATTGCACCCGATGCGGAATTAGTATCTTTTGGTTCCGGCCTGACGCCTATGGTACCGGTTCAGATCGGAGACCGTAGCGTTCAGATGAAACTCGACTACTTGTTTCCTTCCGGTTCATATAAAGATCGGGGAGCAGCAATCCTGATCACCCAGGCAAAGGCTATCGGTATCGAAAAAGTCGTACAGGATTCCTCCGGAAACGCGGGTTGTGCGGTGGCTGCATATTGTGCCAAGGCCGGATTGGACTGCGAAATATTTGTTCCGGCTGATACCTCTCCCGGCAAGCTTGCTCAGATAGCCCTCTATGGTGCACAGCTCAATAAGGTTCCTGGTTCACGGGAGGCAACCGCACAAGCAGCCATGGCCGCAGCCGAGGCAACTTTCTACGCCAGCCACGTTTGGAACCCTTTCTTTTTCCAGGGGACCAAGACCTTTGCCTATGAGATTTGTGAGCAAAATGGGTGGAAGGCACCCGATACGGTTATTCTCCCGGCAGGCAATGGCACCTTGATTCTGGGCGCATATATTGGATTCGCAGAATTGCAATCAGCGGGTATCATTCATCAAATCCCCAAACTCGTGGGCATTCAATCTGCCCTATGCGCACCTTTGTATGAGGCCTGGCGCCAGGGGCTCGACCATGTCCCGGTTTTGGAGACCGCCCCTACCCTTGCAGAAGGCATTGCCATTGCCTTACCACAGCGGGGCATGCAAATGATCGAATATGTACGGAAAACCGGAGGCACCTTCCTCGTGGTAGAAGAACCTGAAATCAAAGAATCCCTGCTGGAGATGTGCCAACAGGGGTTTTATATTGAGCCGACAAGCGCTGCAGTTGTTGCCGGTGTTCGACAGTATGTGGACCACCATGCAGCAGCAGACGAACAAATCGTTTCAGTCTTTACCGGTCATGGCCTGAAGTCAACCGAAAAGATGTTGAAGCTACTGGGTCAGTAGAGGAAGCGAAGGGAAAGAGATACTCATTTTTTGTCCGCACATATTCTCCCACCGACACCTTGCTGCGGCGGCAGCCCCCTGATCTGCTGCGGAGGAACATCCTTTCGCGCTGCCCCCATTTCCTTCCGAAGGAAATGAGCCCGCAGGCCCAATCTTCGATTGTATATTGTCCGCAGACCCCGATCTGCTGACCCTGTTTCTTTTCTCTTCCTTCTTCCGTCTTTTCTCTTCCCTCTCCCCTGACTCCTGACACCTCTTTTTACAATTCCCGTACACGAATATTTCGGAACCAAACGGGATCCCCATGATCCTGAAGGCCGATGTGTCCTTTTCCTGCGCGTCCATACATAGGCCATTTTGTAAACTTGCTGGCCTGGTATTGTGCCTCCCACTCCGGGCTGCCCAATTGGTATTCAACTACGAGGGTTCCATTCAACCACTGCTCTACATGGCCTTTATCGACCACAACTTTCACCTGATTCCATTCGCCTACTGCTTTCACCGTTTCTACCGTGCATGCCTGTAAATCGTAGTTATCGCCCGCTCGGTGCATCGGAATTTGCCCGTCTTTATGGCCATCATTGTCCAATACCTGAATTTCAGGTCCGGAGTGATAGACCTTTTCCAGAGAATCATCTTCGATTATATGAAAAAAGATGCCGCTATTGCCATTGGGGGATATTTTCCATTCCAGCTCCAGCTCAAAATCTTCGTACATCTCCCGGGTGATTATATCTCCCCCTTTCTTACCAGTCAGTCCCAGTACGCCATCAACCACTTCCCACTTGTCAGAAATGGTATCCACTTTGAAATTGCGCCATGCATCAAGGGTGCCGCCTTCCAATAGGTTCACAAATGCAGGTGCACCCGGCTCAGTACTGGCTTCGGTAGCCCCCTCTCCTTCGGTTCCACTTTCGGAAGGAGTACAGGCACATACCATTAAGCACAGGACAATAGCCATTGAAAAAAATCGGATTGTAGTTGTAGCGTAAGACATACTGAATAAGAATTGGTTAAACAATTTTTGAGTTTGAACTTAAAAATATAGATTTCTGAATTAATAAGGTGCATTAACCTTGCGAAAACCTACAGCAATCCACTATGAAATATTTATTCTCCTCCCTCCTTTTCTTCAGCCTGACATTCGGATTCCAGGGTATACAGGCACAAGATATGGACTTATACCTGTTGATGGGGCAGTCGAATATGGCCGGTAGAGGCAAACCAGCAGCGATCGACCAAGAGACACACCCGCGAGTCTATATGCTGACAGCCGACCATGAATTTGTACCGGCACAGGAACCTGTCCATTTTGACAAACCCAAGATCGTCGGAGTCGGTCCCGGTTTTTCGTTTGGGAAAGCCATGGCAGAAGCGAATCCGGGCAGGACCATCGGGCTGATTCCCTGTGCGGTAGGGGGAACCAGTATCGAAAAATGGAGACCTGGGGCATTTGACCCGGCTACGAAGACGCATCCTTTTGATGATATGACTATGAGAACTCTGGCTGCCTTGAAACATGGAAAACTGAAAGGCATGATCTGGCACCAGGGAGAAGCAGATTGTTCCCCAGAAAAAATGGGAGCGTATCTGACCAAGTTGGCAGAACTCGTTGCAAGGGTCCGTAATGATTTCAAAGAACCTGATCTTCCGGTAGTCATAGGTGAATTGGGAGAATACCGGCAACAAACCAAAGGGCCCTATACCTTTGATTTTAACCGCATGCTGCACGATGCCCCGGCCAGCATTCCAAATCTCGCCGTGGCAGGAGCCATTGGATTAACCGAAAAAGGCGACGGCAGCCATTTTGATGCCGCTTCTGCCCGGGAATTTGGCCTCCGTTACGCCCTACAAATGCAGCGTCTCCAATCTCCCTCACAAGCAGAATACCTCATTCGCTCTGACGACATGGGATTCAGTCATGCCTCCAATACCGCCAATCTGAAGCTAATCGAAACGGGACTTCCCTTTTCAATATCTGTCATTTTTGCCGGTCCCTGGTACCAGGAAACCGTTGAGATGCTCAAACAGCATCCTCACATCTCTGTGGGCGTTCACCTATGCCTCAATGCTGAGTGGAAGAACTATCGCTGGGGTCCGGTTGCAGGCAAGAATGCAGTTCCCAGTCTGGTCGATTCGCTGGGCTATTTCCGGTCTGAGGTGATGAGTCGCTGGAAAGACATCGCCAAGGCAGAAGAGGTTGAAATAGAGTTTCGCGCCCAGATCGAACGAGCCCTCGCAACAGGTCTGCGGATCGATTATCTGGATAATCACATGGGTGCAGGTATGTACACAGCAGAGCACCGGGCTATTGTCGAAAAACTGGCAGAGGAGTACCGACTTGGGATTTCGGGTTATTTTGGGGAACAGCGGGCAGGTGGGGGTTTGCAAAACATTGCCTACCAGCATCAGCTCGATACGCTTATCCATCGTATCTCCCAGTTCGAACCAGGTACTCCCCATTTGCAGGTTTTTCACCTCGCGGAACTCACGCCGGAATCAGAAGTTCTGTATCATAATGGAAAAGCACCCTATATGGCCTGCCAA
>CAYGTH010000131.1:1543-16011 GCA_964352745.1 uncultured Bacteroidia bacterium | reverse complement strand
CTATCACAAAAGAGATCATCAGAAAGCAGCCAAACTCTCGGGACAGCATGACCACTATGTGAGAAACGGTTGCGCCCAATACTTTGCGGATTCCAATTTCTTTGGCGCGTCTTTCGGCCGTGAAACTCGCAAGTCCCAATAATCCCAGGCAGGCGACCAGAATCGCGAGGAAGGAAAAGGCTGCAAATATATTGCCCTGCCGTTGTTCATTGCCATATAGCCTCGTGAATTGCTCATCCAAAAAGGAATATGAAAAAGGCTGACCGGGTGCAAATTCCGACCATTTCGCTTCTATTTCGGCTAATGTTGCTTCCATATTTGCCGGGTCAACCCGGCAACTGATCGATCCATTGCTATTGCCCACAAACAGCCCTAATGCACCGATATTTTCTTTCATCGACTCAAAGTGAAAGTCTTTCACAATACCGATTATGGTATAATCCGTGGTAGAGGTTTCGCCTGTTTCCGTATCCAGGTCTGAAAAATCGCTTACTTTCTGCCCCAGCGGATCGCCGATCAAACCAAATTGTCGAATCGCAGATTCGTTCAAAATAACTGCCTGGGAATCTGTGGGGAAATCAATCGAGAAGTCACGCCCAGCTATGATTTCCATTTTCATGGTCGAAACATAGTCATGATCCACCTGCCAGTTTTCCATAACTACCGTTTTCTCCTGAGTTCGGTTTCCAGTGGGCCAAAAGGCGCTGTTATTGCGGGAAGAGGAAACTGGCAAATACCCCGATACCGTTGCATGGCTGATCTCTGACATGGATAACAATTCCTGCTTGAAGGTTTGCGCTTTTTTCCGCAGTACATACGTATCATGCAGGGTTACTACCTGATCCTTGTTATAGCCGAGCTTTTTTTGCTGAACAAATTGGAGTTGCTGATACACGACAACCGTACCGATGATCAGAAAAATAGAAGCCACGAACTGGAATACCACCAAAGAGCTACGAAGCCAACCGGACTTCTCACGAGAAAAGAGTTTGCCCTTCAATACCTGAACCGGCTGAAAACCCGACAGAAAAAAAGCGGGATAGATCCCTGCAAGCGTACCTACCAAGCCCGAAACAAGCACCATCAGGCCAATAAAGCCGAATGAAGCAAAGGGGATTGCAAGTGATTTGCCCGAGAGCGAATTAAATACAGGCATCAGCACTTCAGCCATCAGCAAAGCCAACAGCACCGATATGACACTCAGCAAAATAGATTCAACCAAAAATTGTTGAATCAACTGACGTCGAAAGGACCCCAGCACCTTACGAATTCCCACTTCTTTGGCCCGCATCGCTGATCGCGCCGTAGCCAGATTCATGAAATTAATACAGGCGATTGCCAGGATGAATAAGGCGATAATGCCAAAAATGTACACGTAGTTAATGTCGCCCGAACGAATTTCAGAACCCGATTCAATATCTGCTGAATGCAAATATACTTCAGACAGCGGCTGCGCATGATAAATAATTCGGTTACCCAGGCCCTGGAATTCTTCAATCGATATACCCATAAACTGTTGCAATTGCGGCCCGGCAAGGCTGGAGAGCATTTCCGGGAACTTTGCCTCCAGTGCAGCAATGTCTGCGTCAGGCTTCAGTTTCAGGTAGGTCAGAAAATTATGACTCAACCAAACTGCATCCCTGCTTTCCCCCAGGCCTTCCATCGATAGAAATATCTGAAATCCAAAATGGGTATTGGCAGGCAAATCTTCGACAACAGCTACCACTTTATATGGCTTCTCTACATTGTTATCGATCATCAGGGTTTGGTCCTGTGCATCCTCTCCGGGGAAGTATTTCTCAGCAATGGATTGGGTAATCACCATCGTCTGAGGCTCGCGCATAGATTCAATCGGATCGCCGGAAATAACCTTAAAGGTAAACAGGTCAAAGATCTCCGCGTCGGCCCAGATTACCTGCTCCTCATTAATGTTGTCCATTTCTTCATTTCTCCGAATGAGGCGACTCCCCCAGGAACGAAACCGAGCTGCGGTCTCCACTTCCGGAAATCGCTCCTTTAACGTTTTGGCCAAGGGAGCGGGGGTATGTGTTTGTTGGCCATCCATCTCCCCAAATTTCAGGTCAATGACGATCCGATGTATGTTCTCTGAATCGCCAAAATGCTTGTCAAAGCTTATCTCATCGATCACAAACAGCGTAATCAACAAACAACAAGCAACTCCTACGGCAAGACCTACCACATTCAGTATGGCGTAAAAGGATTGCTTCCGTAAGCTGCGCAGGGCGATTTTTAAATGATTTTTTAACATGGACAATATATTTTTCGGCAGAACTTATTGGGACAATCTTCCGAATGCAATTCGATAGTCAAGCTTTGTTTGAAGAGAGTTCGATTGTTCGAGAGGAGTTTGAGGGTTTCCCGGCTAGTTTTTATTCTTATGGACCTGTCCAGATACCGATTGCATCCGAACCTCGCCCGAACCATCGTTCACTTTCACATTTCCATTGATATTTTCGCCATAGATATCTCCAGACTGATCGCTGATCATGGCCGTATATTCTGATGCACCAGCACCTTCAATATTCTTGAGGTTAATGTCCCCGGATGCATCTACCACTTTTAGAGAACCGCCTACGCCCTTAACGCTAATACCACCCGAGCCATCTACCAATTGTACGCTCCCTCCGATGTTTTCTACTCTCAATTCTCCTGCGGCATCATGTATTTCCAGGTCTCCCTTCATGCTTTTTACACTTACATCACCAGAAGCATCCCGAATCACCGATTTTCCACTCCCATTCACATCTGATATCTGAATATCTCCAGAAGCATCATTCAGAGTGAGGTCTCCCCGTAAGCCCGAAATCCGGATATCACCGGATTGGTCATTTAGTTTTAAGCCTCCTTCCAGGTTGGTAATTTTGATATCTCCCGCTCCGTCATGAATCATCACAAACAGTCCTTCCGGCACTGCAATCATCAAATCAATTGACCGGCCCGGAGCCCCCATAAATCCATTTACATTCGTCTGATTTCCATGCTTGGTGCGACGGGTTGCCTCTAACTTACTTATCAATTTGATTTCACCATCCTGCTTTTCCAGGGAGAGTACGAGGTCATCAGCGATCGTTTCATTCAGCTTTTTCTCGTTTTTGGCCGTGATATAAATCCGGGCCTGGACTTCAATTCGCCCAGAGGTAGAGGTCGTAACCTCCATCGCACCCGCTCCCGCTTCGATCTTAAAAACCTCCGCATTATCCGGATCCAGGCCAAAGGAGGTTTCTGCAAAGTATTCATCGTAGATCATATTCCCGTCTCGCTTGATTTGTTCAAATTCAAGGGCTTGTATGCCCTGGGCAACCAAGCCCAAAGAGAATATACTTGCTGTGAGCAGGCAAAAAGTTTTTTGTATGATTAGTTGAGACGTATTCATATGAGTAGAATTAGTGAGGATGAAAAAGATTAGTGTGTATTCAAAAAAACATTACCATTCACCGTCCGAATCACGATCCGATGCTTGCCAGTTCCCGTCCTGCCTTTCGCATAGAGGTACTTCCGCTTGTTGCCATTCTTGTGTTCCCATTCATCCGTTTTAGACAAATCCACCTCAACATCACTTTCGATCCGGTAAGTTGAGCGGGCATTTCGGGTATAAGCCAATTCGATATCAATATCCATATCCAGGCCTTCAGGAACTGTGAGAATTATTTCACCTCCGAAGGAAGTCAGTTCAACATGTCGATCTGCAGAATTGGGGTCTCCCACCATCTTGACTTCCACATCTCCTCCGTAGGTTTTGGCCTCTACCCATCCATCGATCGACTCAATTTCAATATCCCCTCCGAAGGTGGTTGCTTTTACATGCTGGCCGGCAGTACCGATATGAATATCTCCTCCAAAGGTTTTGACAACCGCTCCCTGAGGCGCTTCGGCCACTTCGATTTCACCGCCCATAGTTTCGATCTTGACTTCATTCGTCAAAGAAGGGCCTGCACTCTTGCCAGCTGAGTTATCATACATAACGCGTCCTCCCATGGTTTTTCCATCGATTCCACCGCTTACATCTTTAAAAGTGATATTGCCCCCCATCGTTTTGACAAACCCATCCAGATGAGAATCCATCACTTTCACATTGCCGCCCATTGTTTTGATATTCAGCTTGCCCCGCAAGTCCTTGAAGTACAGGTTTCCCCCCATCGTTTCTCCGTCAAACTCGCCTTCGATTCCAGTAAGATGAATATCGCCTCCCATGGTTCCTACCCGCACATCAAACCGGGCGGGTACCAGGATTTCACATCTGATTTGGTCACTACGACGGCCTCTTTTTTCGCCGCCTCTTTTGATGCGAATTTCTATTCCGTTCGCTGTTTCAATAAATTGAGTGTCGAAATCCCCGCTTTGCACTTCGGTATTAATAATTACCTGAACCTTATCTTCGGCCCAGCTTTTTACTTTGATGGTAGTTCCGATCTTAGCATCTACATTAAGTAGCTGCCCCGGTTTTGCCGGGAATTCTCTCAGGATTTCATCAGCCTGCACTTGAAAGGCACATATGCTGAAAAGAAATCCAATAAGTAATGAAATTTTCATAGGTACGTGTGGTTTAACAGTCTAACATCTTGGTTTTAGCGTGGGGCGTCTGATTGTCCCTATACGCTAGATGAATTATCGACTGAAAGGGTTGCGCCAAATCGTATTTTTTTTATAGCTGTTATTCTGTCCGAATAGCATCTACGGGATTTCGGCGGGCAGAACGCCATGCCTTATACCCCACGGTCAACCAGGCAATCGAGATGGCAACGAGTAAAGTGAGCAGGAAAGAACCGGGGCCCAGGGTGATCCGATAGGCGAAGTCCTGAAGCCAGTAATGCATCGCAATCCCCGCCAAAGGAGCAGCTATCGCAAAAGCAACCAACACCAGGATCGAAAACTCGCGAGACAGGAGAAGAATGATATCCTGTACGGATGCGCCTAACACCTTCCGGATTCCGATTTCCTTACTTCGCTGGACCGCCATATAAGCAACCAATCCATACAAGCCGAGGCATCCAATCAGGATGGCGATAAAGGAAAAGAGTTGAAAAGCTTGCTGAAAACGGGTTTCTTCTTCGTAGTTTTCTGCCAATTGCTCATCGAGGAATGTATAGTCAAATAAATGGGCCGGGAATGCGGCTTCCCAGTTTTTTTCCAAACTGGTCAAGACCTCTCCATAGGAATCACCTTCCATTTTGATAGCGCCCTGATGGCGGTAGTAGTTATTATTGAGCAGAATACAGGGCTTTATTTCATCATGCAGACTTTCATTATGGAAGTCCTTTACAACCCCCAGAATAGGCCTGGGCATACCTTCATTTATACTCGGCGAAATTAGTTTTCCAAGTGCCTCCACAGGATTTGAGATGCCAATCTTCCGGAGCAAAGCTTCATTGACAACAAATCCATACATGCTGTCAAACGTCGTTTCACGCAACCATTCTCCTGCCAGTAATTCCAGGCCAAAGGTTTGGAGGTATTCGTCATCAGCCAACTTCAGTTCAACCTGATACTCTTCCGGATTGTCAGTTTCCCTGGAGACAAAAGTAGTATTGAGTCGACTATTGGAAGTAGGAGGACCAGAAGAAAAACTCACATTCCGGACAGCCGGGTTTTTTTTCAACTCATTTTCCAATACTGCCAGGGTCCCCTTTTCGCTATCAGGTAAGCTAAACATCACGATTGCCTCCTTATCAAATCCAAGGTCTTTAGATTGGAAATACTGAAGCTGGGTAGTAATCACGATCGTGCCTAGAATCAGGACCTGTGAAATCACGAATTGTACGACCACCAGACTCCTTCTTAAACTCAATCCACCGGACTTATAGCTATGTAAGTGATTCTTCAAGGCCCAAACGGGTTGATAACCCGAGATAACCATAGCGGGATAAAACCCGGCCAGAAGACTTACGGCAATAAGAACAAGACCCAAAAAGGTCCAGACACTACCATTAGTGAGCAAACCCAATGTTAATTCGGACTCAAGCAACTCGTTCACTAAAGGAAGACTGAGTTCGGAAAGAATGAGAGAGAGCGAAATAGAAACCAGGGTAATGAGCGTTGATTCTCCCAGGAATTGCCGAACTAATTGCATGCGTGTGCTGCCCATAACTTTGCGAATCCCTACTTCACGGGATCGTCTACTGGCCTGAGCAGTTGCCAGATTAGTGAAGTTGATACAAGCTGTAACGAGCACCAGCAAGGCAATCAAGCCTATGCCCCACAAACGGGTGCGGCTAACAGTCGGGGAATAGTTATCACTGTCGTATTTCTCATCAAAATGGATATCTGTAAGGGCCTGCAGGTAATATTCGGATCGTTCTGTTTCATCTTCGGCCAGGTATTTTCCTAACAAATCCGGGAATCGATCCGTAATAGCCGCCGGCTCCATAGTTGCTGGTAAGGTTACATAGGTAGCTCCTGCCCAGGTCCAACCCCAATCCTCATAATCGTTTCCGATCATGTTATACTCCTTCATCATCGGCCAGGAAATGATCATGCTAAACCGAAGGTGGGAATCTCCCGGAGGATCTGCAATCAAGGCATTCACCTGTAAATCAAACATATCAGAAAACCTGATGCGCTTTCCTATGGGATTTTCATCTCCAAAATATTTTTTTGCGGTGGCAGTCGTGAGCGCTACAGAATTAGGGGCGGCAAGTGCTTCTTTTCCATTTCCAGCCACCACTTCATAGCTGAATACATCGAAGAATCCAGAATCAGCGAATATGAGGTATTCCTCTTCAAATCGCTCCTCCCCTACTGAGATCAGCTTTGCCACCTCCTCATGCAACTGGCAAATAGACTCCAACTCCGGGAAATCATTTCGCATGGCTGTGGTCAGGGGATACGGGGTATGAGCATTAAAACTCTTCCCCGTTGGATACTCCGTACTATACGTAACCCGATAAATCCTGTCTTTATTCAGGTGGAAATCTTCAAAATTCAGGGACTGATTCACATACAGGAAAGCAATCAAACAGCAAGTTATGCCAATTGATAAGCCTGCAATATTAATCACGGAAGAGGTGGTATTCTTCCAGAGATTCCTAAAAGCACTTTTGATGATATTTTGAAGCATAACTCAAAGAAATATTTCCAGGCAATACTCACCCCATTCACCTGAAAAGGCGATTATTGTACGGGGACTACCTGTACAAAAGAAGAACCGAATGTATTCAGCTCTCAGGAATCGGACGACCTAGAGGTGGTGGCTCAGTTTGTTTTCAGAAACAACCTTTCCATCCAATAATCGGATGATTTTGTGGCCAAATTCGGCATTCCGAGGGGAGTGTGTTACCATCACAACGGTTGTTCCCTGGTCATTCAGATGCGTCAGCATTTTCATGACATCATCTCCATTGGATGAATCCAGGTTACCCGTTGGCTCATCCGCGAGGATCAGGTTAGGCTTATTGACAATGGCGCGTGCTACGGCTACCCGCTGCTGCTGACCACCGGAGAGTTGCTGTGGGAAGTGATTGCGGCGGTGCATCATGCTCATACTTTCCAGCACGCCTTCTACCCGACTCTTCCGCTCAGCGGCTTTCATCTTGGTATAGATCAGAGGTAGCTCTACGTTTTCAAACACAGTCAGTTCATCAATCAGGTTAAAACTCTGAAATACGAACCCAATATTTTCCTTGCGAAGGTTGGCGCGTTGTTTTTCAGAGTAACCCGAGACTTCTTCTCCCAGAAAATGGTATTCGCCTCCAGAAGGACTATCAATAAGGCCCAGGATGTTCATGAGGGTTGATTTTCCGCAACCGGAAGGCCCCATGATCGATACAAAGTCACCTCTGTTTACCTCAATCGAAACTTCGTTCAATGCGGTGGTTTCAATTTCTTCGGTCCGGTAGAACTTAACCAGTCCGGTGGTCTTGATAAGGCTTTCTCCTGCTGTGTTAGTTGATTGAGCTGACATATGAAGGGGTTAATAGAGTTCAGTATTGAGATAAGGAAAGAATTATTTAAGAATCAGTTGATCGATATCATTGTATGCATCATAGCTGGAAGTTACCACAACTTCGCCTACATCAAGTCCTTCGAGCACTTCGTAGTTTCTATCACTTTGGCTACCGATCCGAATATCGCGCTTGTAGGCTACGCCTGTATTTTCATCTACAACATAGATCCAATTACCGCCGGTTTTTTGAAAAAAGCCTCCACGCGGAATCAGGATTGCTTCCTTTTCTTCTGTGAGAGCCAGGCGAATTTGAAGGTTCTGATTTCGCTTAATTCCATCTGGTTCAGAACCGTCAAAGTCCATATCTACTTCAAAAGCACCATTGACTACTTCCGGATATACTTTTCGAATAATCAACTCGTAAGTTGATCCTGAGAAATTAAACGTTCCTTTCAAACCAGGATTGACCCGGGAGATGTAGTGCTCATCGATCCGAGCCCGGACCTTGAAGCCATCCAGTACATCTATCTGGCCCAGGTTTTGACCCTGGGTAACGGTTTCCCCAATTTCTACCCGGACGGAAGAGATCTGACCATTTATCGGCGCACGGATAGTGAGATATTCCAGGCTGGCAGAGATGGCGTTGAGGTTTCGCTGCCCCAAAGACAAGGAAGACTCCACCTGACCAATCTGCTGTGAGCGTAAGATGGAGTCCTTTTCGATTCTCAGCTGGATCAATTCGCGACGGCGCATGCTGTAATCGTATGCGTTTTTAGTGGTTAAGTAATCAACTTCCGAAATCACGCTATCCTTAAACAGGATTTCATTCCGTTGATGGGCCTGTCCCTGGTCGATTAAATCCGCATTTATTTGCAATAATTGCTCTTTCAGATTTAACCCATTTTCCTCCATGGTGATCCGTGTATTCCGCAAATTATTCATTTGCTCCAGGAGTTGGGTTTCCAAATTCATCGAGTTGAGTTCCAGACTTGGATTAGATAGACGCAGGATCATATCTCCTTTCTTGACAGTTTCGCCTCCCTCCAGAAATACTTCCTTGACCTGTCCGCCCTCAATTGCATCAATAAAGACCGTTTTGATGGGCAACACCGTTCCATTTATCGGAATGCGTTCCTGAAACGGGCCACGTTCAACAGTTCCAAAAGAAAGGCGCTCCTTTTGAACCCGCAGCTTGGAAGCTCCGGCAGTCCGATAGAGCATTGCCATCAACAAAATCGCCAATAGCGGAATTCCCGCATAAATAGCGATTCTTTGAAGGCTCCATTTATTCTTTTTGATTACTCGATCCATGAATTAGAAAATTTGGTGTGTGTTAGGTAGCGCTTGAAAATACATCAAATCAAACCCAGCCCTAATAATGACAAGTTGAAAATGGCTGTTAGAATGGCAACTACGATGGCTGTTAACACTTTCATGATCGTTCCGTTTACATGAGACTTATAGATATTCTGTATATATGTTGCCAACAAGTATGCCACCACCCATAACAAACTGACTAACAGATACTTACACCCAAATTCTCACTTCAGAAGCCCCTTGATTGTTTCAGAGTGGAACAAATTGCTGTTTCAGAGTGAAACACCCGCTATTCACTCTGACCTCCTTGTGAGAATCCTAATCCCCCATCCTCTATCATTCGAAGTCAAAAATGCCCTGTACGACAAGCGTACAGGGCATTTTGGCTTATGTTATCCAATCAGAGCGTATCTGCAAGCTCTTTGATCCAGGCGGTCAGGTCTTCATTCATATCTTCCCGCTGCAATCCAAAATGAACATTGGTCCGGATAAAATCGAGTTTATTTCCGATATCGTGACGAGTCCCATCGAAATGGAGTCCATACATCGGACTATCCTTTAGCATAAGGGCCATCGCATCGGTGAGTTGAATCTCTCCCCCCAATCCTTTTGGAATGATACTTAGATAGTCGAATATTTCAGGAGTGAACAGATATCTGCCAGCAATCACCAAATTAGAAGGAGCCTCTTCAACGGGGGGCTTTTCAACCCAGCCATTCACTTTATAGGTACGATCACCCAGGCCTACCCCATCCATTACGCCGTAGCGATACACAAAACGGGGATCTACTTCTTCCAATGCAACAACCGAGTGTTGATAGGTTTCATACATTTCAATGAGCTGGCGGGTAACTGGCTTCCCATTGTAAGTTTCCATGATCGAGTCCCCCAGCAACACGACAAATGGCTCGTTTCCAACATGGTGAAATCCGTAGCGGACCGCATCCCCCAATCCATTCATTTCCTTTTGCCAAACAAAATGAATATCAGCCAGGGAAGTTATCTTACGGATGTCCCGCAATTCTTCCATCTTTTCTTTTTCCTCCAGGGCAGCTTCCAGTTCAAAATTCCGGTCAAAATGCTCTTCAATCGCTCTTTTGCCTTTCCCGATCACCATCAAAATATCTGTAATCCCCGATTCGACCGCTTCCTCTACCACATACTGGATAGTAGGCTTATCTACGATGGGTAACATTTCTTTGGGTTGAGATTTCGTAGCAGGGAGCAGGCGTGTGCCGAAACCGGCAGCAGGAATAACAGCTTTCTTTACCATTTAATAAGAAATAATTATAGGCTTAATAACTTCTATATGAGCCTTTTGAGTTACATTAATGAGTTCGTTAAACATTTTCTCGCCGGAATAAGTTCCAATGATTGCACCACCGGAACCTGTAAATTTAGCACTGGCACCCACTGAACGGGCCAGCTCTACCATTTGTACATTTTCCGAGCTGAGGTTCATAATAGAGCGGCGCAGATCAAAATTCTCATTCAGCAGTGCTCCAATCTTATCGGGGTTTCCACTTTCGAGTTCCTGCATGACCTCCTCCGTTATGGTTGCCCATCTTTTGACGGCATCCAACACAGTAGGGTCACCTGCTTTATACCTTCCCTTCAAATCGTTATGTACGACTTCCGAACCTTCCGACAAATCGGTCCGATAGGCGATATACAAGGGAGGCAATAACTGTGCCCCAAAAGCCTGATAAGCTCCGTATCCCTGACGATCCATAACCGCCTTATCAAAATCCATATAAACCGGCGTTTCAAACGCTTGCGCAACCCGATCTTGCAGGCCAGCGCCTATGCGAAGTTCGTCTTTTTCGACAGACAAAACCAGGTTTGCCAGGAGAGGCCGGGGGATCTCAACTTCATAAAAAGTCATCAGCGCTTTCATGCATGCCGAGATGATCGCACTCGAACCTGCAAGCCCTAATCTATTGGGAATGTTCGTTCCATATCGAATGGTAAAATTTCGATTATGAATCTGATGTCCATGCTCAATGCAATAGCCGCAAAACTGCTTGATAGCCGCTTTCAGCAATCTTATTCCTCCATAATAGCCGTACATATTGACGTCCTCATAGAGGCCCTTCAGGCTCTTAAAAACGCTGCGATCTCTTTCTTGCGGCATGATTTCCAGCTCTGGTGTTTCATACAAAACAACTTCAGCCTGAAAATTATTAAATACAAAAGCAATGGTCTTCCCGTAATATCCATCTGAAGGATTGCCAACCAACGCGGCACGGGGATATGAGTATTTTCGGATGATCAAGTAACTGTGATTAATCGTACCGCACAAAACTAGAACTTAATGTCAGGATAACAAGTCAAATTTGTTAAAATCATAGCTTGAACAGGCAAGGAATTTAAGTGGGTAACCCCTATATAAAATCCACCATTTGCCAGTATATTGTTTTGAATGCGTAACATTTTCGGACAGTCGGTTTGTTGGGTGCCAAAAAAGAATGGATTTTGAGTATATACCTTTAACCCATTGTCATGAAAAGAGTTAGGAAATGCAAACCAAAACCTTTTTATATAATTAGCAGGAAGCCGATTCCCTCAAGATTCCTCCTTTAGATGTGAATCACCTCCGCAAGGGTAGCACGTTTGTGTTACCCTTGTTTTTTGTTTATTTGCAGGAGATGACTGTTGACCTGTCTAACAAACGCTACTTCTCCTATATTATCCTACTCATACTGGGTTCGATGGTCCTTCTCAGGTCGTTTGGCGGTCTGCTGACTCATCCCAATTCTTATCTGTTTGTAGTAGGAGACGATGCGCTGAAAAACTATTACACGCCGGCCTATTATGTCAAATATGATGAAGGCCTGCGCTTTTCCGGGATGAATTATCCCTATGGCGAGCATATCGTATTCACAGATAACCAACCCGTCCTCTCTCTTGCCCTCAACTTCATTGACGATCATATATACCCTATTGCTTCCCGGGTTCCTGCGGTCCTGAACCTGCTCATGATCGGCTCTATTCTGCTGTGCATGGTGCTGGTATTCAGGCTATTGAAACACTACGGATTGCCTTCCTGGTATGCGATTCCTGCAGCGGTTTTGATCGCCACCCTTTCCCCCCAAATCCACCGAATAGAAGGTCACTATGCCCTTGCCTATGCCTGTTTTGTCCCGCTCATCTGGAACTTGTTACTGGAGACCATTAGCGGCAACAGGAAATGGATCGCTTATACCTTACTGCTGTTCACGATTACCTTTTTTGGCTTTTTGCATGCCTATTACCTCTTGATGGGAGCCGTATTTGCCCTGGCTTATCTGGGTGTAAGCGCATTTATGGGGCCCAAAGATCGCCGGTGGCTGACTCTGGGAATGGCTTTCCTGGCAGCACTGATTCCCATTGCCATTTTCCAAGGATTCCTTGCTGCGACCGATTCTGTCACAGATCGCCCCAATGATCCCTATGGTTTCTTTCTCTACCGGGCCTATTTGTCCGGCATATTCCTCCCGGTCGAAGGACCCTTGTGGGATGCATGGAACAGGTTGTTACAACATGTCAAACGCCCCGAAGGAGAAGCTTTTGCCTACACAGGACTGGTTTGCGCCGTCGTGTTTGTCTTTACCCTCGTGAGATGGGGAAAGAATATCTTCCGCATGCAGTGGAAGCGCCTCCTCCTCCCTACCCTTCCCGGTGAATTACAAATTGCCTTCTGGTCAGCGGTATTGGTCTTATTATTCGCTATGGCATTCCCTTTTACGCTCGGGCTGGAGTTTTTGCTGGAAATCCTGACGCCTTTGAAGCAATTTCGATCCCTCGGCCGCTTTGCCTGGGTCTTTTATTATGTCTTTTGCGTCTATGCGGTTTTCTATCTCTATCTTTTGTTCAGGCGAATGCGGCAGCGCGGCCTGGGGAATTTTGCCTGGGGGATGCTGGGAATCGGTGTAGTGGGTTGGGGGGTAGAATCTGCCTTGTTTTTACAAACCAAAACCAAGCGCATCAAGGAAGGAGATCATCAGAATGTGTTTCAGGAAAGACCAGATGATTATGGAAAATGGCTAAGTGATTCAGGCCGGTCATTAGATGAATTTCAGGCCATATTGCCAATACCTGCTTTTTTCCTCGGTTCGGAAAAATTCATTCCGCAGTTTTTCAATCGCACTTCGGTTCGGGAAAGTTTTAAGGCCTCCTATGATACGGGATTGCCACTTGCCTGTGGCATGATGTCGCGGACTTCTCTTTCGCAGTCTTTACAAACGATACAAGTCCTCAGTAATTCGCTGATTCCCAAAACGGTTTTTAGCGAATATCCTTCCGATAAGCCCCTGCTGATGCTCGTGGTCGATGAGGTGCCCCTTACCCATCATGAGCAGGCATTGGTACCCAAAGGAAGGCTGATCGCCAGCCGAAATGAAATCTCTCTATACGAGTTACGCCAGGAGGATGTATTCGATGATGGAAAAGCTTTGATAACTTCCTTTGAATCGGAACGGGATAGTATGCATCAGCAACAAGGACTATTCAGCCGGGAGCCTGCCTGGACCTATTTTGATGGCTTTGATGCGGGAAGCTTATCTGCGTTTGGGGCTGAAAGCCTAAAGGCGAATACAAAAATAGATACCCTCCCCTTGTTTGAAGGTGCGATCCCGGTGAGCAGGCGCATGCGGGCTTCTCTCTGGGTCAAGGCTGATGTGCGCGCCTCGGACTTTCCGATTTTGCACTATATAGAATATGATGCTTCCGGCAAGGAACTCCTTCATCAGGAAATCAATCCCAAGTTTTTTGCGAATATCTCAGGAGATTGGGTGGAAGCCTATCATGTATTTACGCCCGTTTCTCCCGATAACCGGATGGAGATGTATATTGCGGGCAAATATCCGGAGGTGGAGTCCTTTTTGATTCGACCGGATGAAATCGATGTGTATATGCCTACGCCGGATGGCTTGATGTGGAATAATATCTATGTGGAAGATTGAAGAATTGAACACAGAGACACGGAGGCACAGAGAAAAAACATCATGCACGTCATCCCGAGCGGAGTCGAGGGACAAAGTGTAAAAGGATAGAACACAGAGAGTACTTCCTTTGCGGCTTAGCGGCTTTGCGTGAGACAAGAAGAGGCCTGAACGGAAAGGCGCAAAGAGGCAGAGCGCCGTTGGCGAGGGAATTTGGGAATGGAACACAGAGGCACGGAGGCACAGAGAAGATGAGATTTTGCTTTGCGACTTGGCGGCTTTGCGTGAGACAAGAAGAGGCCTGAACGGAAAGGCGCAAAGAGGCAGAG
>CAYGTH010000131.1:0-1443 GCA_964352745.1 uncultured Bacteroidia bacterium | reverse complement strand
CGCCGTTGGCGAGGGAATTTGGGAATGGAACACAGAGGCACGGGAAAGTATTTTTTTCTGTGTGAGAAAAAAGAAGGATTGACCAGAGAGAATTACAATTGAAGACTCCCCTACACACGCTTGACCTGGTTCTGCCCTGCTATAATCCGCAACAGGGCTGGGCACAGACGATCCTGAAAGCTGTTTCCCAGTTAAGTGAAACGATTCCCGAAGTCGATATTCGGATTATTTTGGTGAATGACGGCTCACAAAAGGGGATTACAGATGTAGATGTAGATGCTCTAAAACATGGGCTTCCCCATTTTTTGTATCTGGAAAGCAAGGTCAATCGTGGCAAAGGCAATGCCTTAAGAGCCGGCGTAGCAGCCGCCCGTCCGGATGGGATCTGCATGTTTACGGATATTGATTTTCCCTATACCCATGAAAGTCTGCTGAGCCTCTACCAACAATTACAATCCGGCCAAACCGACATCGCCGTAGGCATCAAGGACGCATCCTATTATGCGCATCTTCCTCGGCTGCGGATTCACATTTCAAAGTTTCTGCGCCTGCTTGCCCGGATGTTTCTCCGGATTTCCATTACCGACACGCAATGCGGCCTCAAGGGCTTTACCGAAAAGGGGAAAAAGATTTTCCTGCTCACCACCATCGATCGCTACCTCTGTGATCTGGAATTTATTTTCCTGGCGGACCGCACTCCCGGCATGCGCATGCAGGCGACAACTGTTAGCCTCAAAGAAGGGGTTGTATTCAGTAAGGTCAATTTGAGAATCCTGCTGACGGAAGGCTTTAATTTTTTGAAAGTGGCGGCGAAGTCGGTGTTTTGAATTGGGCTTGGAAGTGTTGAATTCTGAGGGATGCCTCTGATTGGAACGCAAAGATGGAAAGACACAAAGTTAGGGATGAATAAATCGCTCACTTTACTTCTCTGCAACTTTTTGGTTCTCGACCAATTTTGGCGGAAAGTAGAAATTCCGACTTCTAAGTAGGATCAAAAACGCTATTTAAATCGATTTTCCGCAGTTTGCAGTAGAGCCCAAAACCAAGCTCCGCCAAAATTGGTCGAGAACCAACTTTTTTCCCAAAAGAGTTGTGCCCGAACATCCAAGCTGACCGCAATCCTACCCTCCTCGCCTTCAACGGCACGAGTTTCTCCCCCCGAAGGCTACTTTGCATCCAAGACCAATACCACCTATCTTAGCATAATCGCCCCGCCCGACACAGTCGGCGTCGCCTTCTTACGCGGGCGCAAGTTCTTTGAAGTGAGCAATCACTTGGGCAATGTCCTGGCCACCCTCTCCGATCGAAAGCTACAGGTCCCCGATGGCAGCCTCTCCCTGGGGCACTATTTTACCGGGGATGTACGGAGTGCGCAGGATTATTATGCATTTGGGATGGTGCGACAGGAAGTCGCTTAACATATTGTGAGGCAATCGACCTCAC
>CAYGTH010000130.1:1472-16037 GCA_964352745.1 uncultured Bacteroidia bacterium | reverse complement strand
CTTCGATTGTATGTTGTCTGCAGACCCCGATCTGCGGACTTTGTTTTCCCGTATCAAGTACGGGACAGGCTCCTTCAAAAGGAAACGACCCGCGCAGGGCGTGATCTTCGATTGAAAATTTCTTCTTACTTCCCTCTAACCCCCGACCCCTCTCTCCTGCCTCCTCTTCTTTCCCATCGTTTATCTTCGATTGTGTTTGCCAATTACAGGACCAGGTATGCATGCTGCCTCCCGGCAGATACCACTTACGGGTCCTCTATATAAAAGAAGCATCAGAAGAGATAGTATTGGACCATCATATGGAATAGACCGTTGCGAGACGACTCTGTATGGGTTCCGATCACGTTTCTCTTTGTTTATACCCGATGAAAATCTCTCAGCTCACCATCCGAAATACCCAGATTCCATTACGATGGGATTTTTCTCCTTCCCATACGACTACCCGTATGTCGAATGCAATCATTGTGGAAGTGGAGACCGAGTCTGGCATCGTGGGCTATGGCGAATCTTGTCCCCGGCCCTATGTTACGGGAGAAACTGCGATCAGTGTGTGGCATGATTTGTCCCGCTTGCAAGGAGAATGGATAGGAAGATACTACGCTGATATCGGAGCGATCCGGTCTCTGATCCGGGAAGAACTGGAAGGCCGGATTGGGCTGGCGGCTCGCTGCGCATTGGAACTAGCCTTATTGGATGCCTGGGGGAAAACGAAAAACCGCCACCTGATTTCCTTATTAGGAGGAATCCCCAAACCGTATCTCTCTTATGGAGGAATGATTCCCATGCTGCCTGTTTCCTTGCTGAAGCCTTTGATGGGTCGTTTTTTATTTAAGGAGGTTAAGATCAAGATAGGCCGGAATTTAGCTGACACCTTACAGCGGATCGCAACGGTTCAGGATATGTACGGCAGGGAAGTGCGAATAAGGCTGGATGCCAACTCTTCCTGGAAACCCGAGGATGCAGCCTCGCAAATTCCTGTTCTGATTCGACGAGGGATACAGGTTTTTGAACAATTGTTTCCGCCGGAACGAGATCGGGCGATGAAGCCTCTTGTTGAAAAATACGGTTCTCAGGTGTGTTTTATGGCTGATGAATCTGCGACTTCCTACCAGCGAATCCAGGGATTATTGGAGAATGGATATTACAATGGCCTCAATTTAAAGATCTCCAAACATGGTGGGATTTTTAATACGCTGGCAATCCTTGAATTAGCAGCCTCTTATGAGGTCTCGTGCCGATTGGGGGCCTATCTGGGGGAAACCAGTTTACTGACAGCTGCCGGGATTGTCGTTTCCACTGTCGCGCAAGGATTGATTGGATATGATAGTGGATTGGGTTCCATTCTATTAGAACAAGACCTTGCAAAACCCGCTTTGAAAGTCGATCCGGTTGGCGTGCTTGAGCTGACCGAAATAGAAAACTTGCCAGGATTAGGGTTGGAAATAGATGCCGAAGTCCTGGAATGCTATGCTCGTTCATTACCTGAAGTGAGCGGCCCCTTATATTGACTAAATGGACATAAATGATCATCTTGTAGTTTGGAATATCGAATCTTTGATTAAATCGAATTATCTTGGCCAATAGCCATTCTGTATAAACAAAACGCTCTGATTTCATGCTTTTCCGGAAAAAACATTCCCTTTTTTTTACCCTTAGCATTCTACTGGTAAGTATAATGGGAATCTGTTTTTTTTCGGGCTGTACTCCGGATCCCGGTAAGGGGTTTATAGCACGTGGGGCACAAAAAATCGTGCGGGACACTACCGATTGGCTTTCTGCTGAAGGCTTGCTTACAGATACCGCTCATATTTCAGATGCGATGAAGGTCGATCGCCTGCTGTATTTGGTGGATAGACTCCAGAATAGTGATGAGGTACGAGCCTTAGGCTATGCGCGAAAGGCCGAAAACCTGGCTGTTCAACACAACTGGCCCCTTGCGCATGCAATCAGCCTCTATTATCTGTCTTCCCTGAAAGGTCGCCAGGAAATATTTGGGGAGGATATGTATAGTGTCATAGAGGATTCCAAATTCAGTCAGGGGATTTTTGCTCGAATGGAGCTGCATGATTGGGAAATCCGGACCCTGACAAATTTGGGGGACAATTTCATTAAACAAGGAGAACCCGATTCTGCTAAAAAGTATTTTAATGAGGCACTCAGTATTCTGGATACCCATCAGGTCGCAGACTCTTTGCGATTGCGTGGAGCGATTATGCATGATGTAGGGAATTTGGCTTCTCCAGGTTCTCCTGATGCATTAGCTGCCTATGAGAAGAGTAAAGAGCTGTATAAGCAAGCGGGTGAGGAATCGAGCTTGATCAGGCTAGGACTGGATTTGGGCTTATACTATCAGTCCATTAAATCGTATGACGTAGCGGAAACACTTTTTCGGGAAAGCCTGGATGTTGCCCAGAAAAATCAAGACCAGAATGCCGAAAGAAGAGCATATGAAAAACTGGGGTATCTGCATATGCTCCAATATTATTATGGGACAGCGCCTCATTTGTTTCAAGATGCCATGCAGGATTTTGAAAAATGCCTTAAACTGGATAATGAAAATCAATATCATATTCATAACCTGATGGGGTTTACTTACGGCTTGCATGCTACCCGTGGAGGAAACGCAATTCACATAGATTCAGCATTGGTCTATTACAAGAAAGCGATGGAGGGAGCAAGCAGAGTCGGTGCCCTTGAAGTGATGAAGAATATCGGAAATAGTATCTCGCAGGCCTGTGAGCAATTAGCAAAAGAAGGGCGTGATTGTAAACATACATTAGGGGATTCCTATTTTCAATTTCTGGATGATAACTATCAGGCAATTACGGATACGATTACCACCCAACTGGTTACTGCTAATACGCGCATCCGAAAATTGGAATTGAGAGAGTTGGAAAGAGAAGCAGCGGCCAACCGTGAAAATATTTTATTGGCGGGCCTGGTACTGTTTGTGATTGCAGGGCTCATATTCTTGCTCCTCCTCCAGCGGCAGCAGCAGAAAAAATTACAGGCCCGGATGGAAGCCTGGCGTGCGCAGATCAATCCGCATTTCATGTCCAATAGCCTCAATGCGATCGAGAGCCTGGTCAATCAGGATAAGCGGGAGGCAGCTTCCAAATATCTGATTCATTTTTCCAGATTGACAAGACGCATACTCAACGGTTCGCGGAACGCCAATACCCGTCTTTCAGAAGAATTGGAAACGCTTAAGCATTTCCTTGCATTGGAACAGCTTCGGTTTCGAGACAAACTGCACTTTACAATTGAGGTGGCTCCGGATCTTTCGCCTATGCAACTGGAGGTGCCCGCCATGATTTTACAGCCATATGTAGAGAATGCGATTTGGCATGGAATTAAACCCAAAGCGGGGCCGGGGATGCTGCGGATTGCTGTAAAAAAAGAAGACGGTCATTTGATCTGTATCATAGAAGATGATGGAATCGGTCGGGAACACGCTCAACAACTACAGGCCACTGTTGTCGAACAACGAAAATCACTCGGGATGGCCATTACGGAACAGCGGATACAGACTGCGGGTAAAGTAAAAGGCGTGCGCTTGAAAATTGAAGACCTGAAAGACCCGGAAGGCAATGCCCTGGGAACCCGGGTAATATTGCGATTGCCACTCAAAAAATTAACTAAAAAGGGAGTATGAACCGCTTACGTGCAATTCTGGTAGAAGACGAACCTTCAGGGATGGAAAACCTCCGCTGGAAGCTGGAAAATAATTGTCCTAATGTGGAGATTATAGCAGAATGCGGCAGTGGACAGGAAGCTATCCAGGCAATTCGCCGGGATTTACCCGATCTGCTGTTTCTGGATATTATGTTGGGGGATATGACTGGTTTTGAAGTGCTTCAGTCGATCAAACACCAGACTTTTGATCTTATTTTCACGACGAGTTATGATGAATTTGCCCTCGACGCGATCAAAAGCAGTGCAGTTGATTATTTACTCAAGCCCATTCAGATAGAAGAATTGCAGGAGGCGGTTGCCAAAGTAAATAGTAAGCGAATGGAGCAAACTGGCGGTGGCAATGTGCCCGCATCGACATCTCCAACCCGGATTGGATTTCCGGTATCTACGGGCACCCAGTTTTTTGAAGTGAAAGATATCATATATGCGCGTGCAGATGATAATGTGGCAATCCTCAGAGCGGTAGATAAAAAGGAAGACATTCGGCTGACAAAATCGCTGGGGTGGGTAGAGGAAAAACTGGCACAGGCAGGATTTTGCCGAATACACCATTCCTATTTGATTAACCTGAATCACCTGGCTGAATACATCCGAAATGATGGCGGCTACGCCGTGATGACAGATGGAAAAGCCATTAGTATTTCCCGCCGCCGCAAAGACGATTTTTTACAACAACTCAAAGCTTATCAAGAAAATTACTGAGAACCCTTAATTTTTAATTCCATGAAAACTCCATTTTTGCCTTTTCAAGATCGGATTCCCTCTTTTTCTGATGCCTCATTTCTCGATACTCCTTTTCCCGGTATTTTGATGGCCGGGGAAACAGAAGGAGCAGGGAATGATGGAAACCTTCCCCCTAATCCTCCCGTGGGACATCGCCCCTGGCCCGATCCGGCCGCTGTGAAACGCGATGGAAATACCTGTAATGTCTATGCATTGGTGGTGGGGATCAATTCGTACCACGATCCGAATATGGACCTCAAAGGCTGCCTTGAAGATGTTGGGAAAGTAAAGCGCTACCTCAAACAAAAATATGGATCCGGATCCCGGGAGAACCAACCTGAACCTGTATCATTGGCAACGAAGAGCGGGGATAAAGTCCAGGTTAAAAGCGATGGCCGCTTACATCTGTGTTTGTTGCTGGACGAAAAAGCAACTTACCACAACATCATCGATGTTTTTGAGCAGCACCTTTCTCAGGCGTCTGCAGAGGATACCGTCTGGTTTCATTTCAGTGGGCACGGTGCCGAACAATATACCGCAGAGGAGTTTCATAAGCCTTATGAAGAGAATGGGAGAATGGTCTCTATTGTACCCAGTGGCAAAGATCAGACATTGGTGTTATATGCGGCAAAAGACAGCGGAAATCCCCTCTATCTGGCCGATAAGGAAATTGCAGCCCTGCTTGACAGAGTAGCAAAAGGTAAAAACCCCGGTTCGCCTGCCCCTCACATTGTTGTATCATTGGATAGTTGCCATTCGGGCTCCGGAACGCGTGCCGGAAACGATAATCCCGATTTGCGAACCCGTGTGTATATCCCCGCTGATATGCCCGCTACCCGTGCAGCAGCAGCCCTGCAACCTGGCGGAATTCGTACGATTGACAGCTATTATGGGAATTATAGTGCAGACAACCTGACGATTCCAGTATCAGAGCATGTCGTTTTCTCAGGGTGCGAAAGTGTGCAAACTGCTGGCGATTTACCACAGGGCGGTGTATTCACCACCAGTTTGATCAAAGTACTGGAAAGAGCGGAAACAAATAATAAAAAACTGGATTACGCTTCTCTGTTTACGGAAGTGAGAGCGATGGCCAGTAGCATTCGTCCGGAACAAAATCCCCAGTTTGGTACGATTGGTGGGTTTGATCCCTTTACCTGTTTCCTCGAAGGCTGGTCATTGGGGAAACCCGGTACCTATGAGGTGTTTGAGAAAACAAAACTGGATCTGGCAATGGGATCAACTACGGACTGGTTCGTACGGGCAGGTGCTATTCATGGACTGCCAACAGGGACTGATGAGCAGATCAAAGTCAAGATCCTGGATGCAGCTGACGAGATTGTGGCCCATGCTCTGGCAACTTCGGTAAGTGCTCAGCATAGCAGTCTGACGATTACGGAAGGGACTCTGACACCCGGGCAGCCTTATACCGCTGGGATTTTGACCTTGCCTGCAAAGCCGATTTACGTCGCGCTGGAAGGGAATGCGACTGTTCTTGCTGCATTGAAAGCAGCATGGGATACCCCTATTAGGACTGTGAATGCCACGGGACAGGTTGTCAAAGAAGAACCGGCTTTATCTGCGAAAAATGTCCTGATAGCACATGCTGAGGGAGAACCGGCCCGGATTGCTATCGTAGCCGATGATCAGGGGGGGATCAGCATTCAGGACCGGGTCGAAAACAGAACGTATATCGGCTTTTCTGCTGGAGCAGGAACATTGGAAGAAGGTGTGAAGTTTACAAAGGAAAAACTGGATATAATCGTCCGGTGGTTGCGCTTGTTGGCCCTCGAAAATCCAAGCTCAAAAATCCTCCAGCATTTTGAGTTTGAACTCACCGCGATGGATAGCTCGCAGAATGTGACTTCACACACTGGCAGTGAGATCACCATTTGGAATGCTTCAGAAGCAACCTTGTTTGAGAATGAGAAACTTGCTTTCCAGTTCAAAATCAAGATGAATAAGAATACGCAGGACTTGTATTTCTACCTCTTTGATTTGGATAGTGATTGCTCCGTTACCTTGCTCAATGATGAAGAACTCGCGATGCGATCTAAGGAAATTACCGTAGGGGAATCGACTTTCCTGCGTCAGGGGTTTATGGGATGGGGGCCAAAACCCAATCAGCTTTCCGTTACCCGGTGGTTCAAGCTATTTGCTACCACAGAAGAGATGGATCCGCATCAGCTCATTCAGAAAGGAGTAGGGGATAGCCGGACTTCGGCGGATTTTACCTTCAATCCTTTTAAGATTACCAACGACTGGTGTGCCCTTACGACCCGACTGACAGTTACCCGAGAGCCAAAGCCTGAGCCAGTTAGTGAGGAGGTAACTCCCTCCTGATGGCTTGAATGATCATATTGTATGAAAAATTGAGGAAACCCCCGGAAGTCAATATGCTTCCGGGACTTCCATGAATGCGTGCAAATACAGCGTGTGAATTGATTTAATAGCTCATCCCAATTATGCCAGAAACAGCTCCGAATCCCACCGAATCACAAAGTAGAAGCTCATTTAGTACAGGAGAGGTGGACTTCAATTTCCAGCCTTATGTTGCGAAAAACTATCTGCTGGTCATCGCCATCAATGGGTATGCAGAAGATCCTGTGCAATTGCCCCCGCTCAAAAACTGTGTAAAAGATAGCGAGGATCTGATCAAGGTATTATTGGAAAATTATGAGTTTGAGGAAGAAAATGTGCGATTCCTGTACAGCCTGGAAAAACAGCATGGGGACACTGAGGAGGAAACAAAAGCAGCGAATGAAGCAGCTGAAAAAGCGAGACCGTATGTTAAGCTGAAGCGGGGAGAGGCCACAGAAGAAAACATCTTTAATCAATTCAGGAAACTAGCCGAGGAGATCGGAGAAGAGCAAAAAGCAAAGCCCAACCTGAAGATCAACCTGATCATGTATTACGCCGGACACGGCATCTATGACAAATTCCTGGATCAGGGATACTGGATACCCGTGGATGCAAAAAATGGCGACTATTTCAGATACATTCCCAATAGTATTATTCAGAGTTTTTTGTCCGCGGTCAAAACGCATCATACGTTTATGATTTCCGATTCCTGTTTTTCGGGTTCTTTATTCGCCAGCGGAACGGAACGGGCGGTTGCGAGCTCGCGATTGGAAAAAGATGCTTCCCGCTGGGGCCTGACTGCCGGGCGAAATGAACCCGTATCGGATGGGGAAGGGGAGAACAGTCCTTTTTCTACTGCCCTGTTGAGTGAGTTACAAAAAGAGGAGGTAGCAACGATTGGGGTGCAGGAAATCTGTGTGAAGGTCCTGGAAAAAGTAGCGGCAAATGATAAGCAGACTCCCCGTGGAGAGCCCTTGCGCGTTCCCGGACACGATGGCGGGCAGTTTATTTTTCGCAAAAAAGCCAATGCCAATAAACACTTTGAGATAGGGAGAATGCTCATGGAGCTGGCAGAATATCGCCCGGAAAGAGCGACCTACCGATCAGCTGAAAAACAGTTTGCACTGGCAGTGCGCCTGGAAGCAAAACCGGAAGAAAAAGGTAAATATGCCTTCTGGCAGGCAAAGGCCCTATGTGCCGCAGGGAGTCCGGCTAAGGCGGGGGCTGTTCTGAAGGAAAATGCCGCTGCACTTGATGCAATGAAAACCGCCCAAAAGTCTCTACAGCGCAGATCAACAGCATTGGAATTGACAGGCCTTGTCGAACTGATTCAAACCCGCAACACAGAACAAATCTATTTGCTCCGAGCAGAATTGGAACCTTCCAGCCAGGGGAGGAATACGGAGCCTGATTCGCGGAGATGGCAGCTTCTGGAATTGCTGGAATGTATGAAGCAAGATCCCGAAATGACGCAGCAGCTAAGTGAGACGGAGTATGAATCCTATAAAGGCATCCTCAAAAATAAGGGTAAAGACGCGGTAGCTGAGCTCAACAAGATAGCGAAAAGGTTATTGGAAGTAAGCAGGCCGAAGGACACTTCAGACCCTAAAGGCCCGAAAGCTAAGCGATATGCTTTGCTAATTGGAATTGATCAATATCATCATTTGCCGAAACTCAGTGCCTGTGTAAAGGATGCCCGGATACTGGGAGAATTACTGGAAAATCAGTTTTCCTTTAACGCCCATTATTACCTGGATGCGACAAAGAAAGAGATATTGGATGCCTTTAAGCAGTTGGAAAGAGAGAGGACTCAACAGGATATCTGTGTCATTTATTATGCAGGAAATAGTACCCTTACGGCAGAGGAAGAATTGATCCTGTTTCCGGTTGATGCCCAGCCCAAAGACCCGGAATCTGGAATTTCAGGGAAATTACTGAACGACCTGATTGAGAGCGCTCACCCCGGGATGACAACCCTTATTATTGATGCTTGCCATGCTGGTGCTATGGCCGCGCATGCAACCGCAACGGGATATACGCTGCTTGCGGGCTGTAAAGCAGATCAGACTGCTGGCGAAATGCCAAGTGGTGGGGTGTTTACAACTGCCTTATTAGAAGTGATCCATGAGATAGCAGGGAAACAAGAAGGCGATGAGCTGATGGACGTATCAAAAGAACTGGCCAAGCGGACAACGGTTGTACGGGATATACAGGAACCTCAGTTTGTCGGCATGCATAATTTTACCGAGGATATCCTGGGCAAGTTGAGATTTGGAAAACCATTCCTGAGAAATATGATGACCTTGTTTCACGGAGAACCCCGGCCGATTAGCGGGATGTTGCTGGAGAAAATCAGCAATTACTTTCAGGAAAATGAAGGCCTGAAAATCGGGCCAGAGGCTATTTGGAAAATGGCAAAAGCATATGAATCGCTCAACCAGCCCGAACATGCAGCTACCTGCTTATCATTAGCACTCGATCAGATGGAGACATTAGAGGAAATAGAAAATGATGCTCAATCCGCAACCCGATAGACATGAAACATCCTGGAATAAATGGCTTTCAATCAGAGCAAGCACATCTGAAGTTGGGCATTCACTATGGCCGCAGTGGAAACCTGGACAAGGCAATCATGCATTTGAACCAATATGTTAACCTGGTCAATCCCGATGTGGACCGTGATGTATGGTTGCGGGTCAAATTCTTGCTGGAAGACCTTGAGAAGAAGGCTGGCGTTCGCGATACCAAACATGCGCTTTTGGTTGGAATAGATAGGTATCCCGCCAATGATACAGGAGAGCTGGCTACCGAAGCCTCAGCAGATCTGAAACTATGGGAAACAACCTTAAAAGATAAAATGGGCTTTGGAGAGATCACTATATTACAAGAGCAGGAGGCGACTAAAGAGGCAATTATGGCTCATCTTTCTGATTTGGCAAATAAAGCCCAATCTGCTCCTGCATTTTTTTGTTTCGCTGGTATGGGGACGATCCACCAGGATCAGTATTCGATTCTTGCCTACGATTGGACGCCAGCGGGAAAGGGTTTTATTCAGTTAGGAGAATTAGCAAGCCAGGTGAAAACAGCCCGACATCTGACTTCCGTAATCGAGGCGGGCTTTGATAATAATGGGGATCGTTTCTTTGATGCAACAAGCAATGGGAGCGAGCAAGATCTATTGGAATCCATCCCTGATTTGGTACAGATAGGGCAGGCTACCTTTTATCCCGGCACTATTGCTGAAAAAGAAATAGAAGCCTTTCCAGAATTAACTGAGATGGAGGAGGGAGGCAGTCAATTGTCAAGAGAATTGACAAACTACCTGACTACAACCTGGGAACAAGGGAATAATATTGAGGAAATACTTATCCAGCTCACCGAAAAAAGAAATTGATATGTGTGCTTTTATGATCAATTCTCAAAAGATACAGTCCTTGTTCAGTCCGATTTTTTTGGGGGATTGTAAGGGGAAACCAGGCGAGTATTTTGACCTGATAGGTGACTTCGATGTCGAAAGCATTCGCTTACTTGGGATTTGCAAGCGCTTACAGGATCAACTCAAATTGGGAAATGAAGATTTGAGGATGGATTATGGGATCACGCTGCTGCTCTTGTATGAACAAGGAGTAGAGATCGGCAAGGTCATACGGGAAGAGCCCCCCCTGATAGCTGAACCGGGAGAAAATCCAGCCGATGTGGAGGGAGAAGGGGAGAGTAGCTTATTAAAGCCTGAAGAAGGCCGGGATATTGGCCTGTTACTGAAAGCATTGGAGGAATTGAAAAAAGCTGCCCAACTCAATATAGATGCACATTATCCACTGGCCCGAATGTATTATGATTATCGGGAGGTATTCGGAGAGACCATTTCCTGGAGTGCGGTGGTCAATCACCTCCGCGAGGCATTGAAGGTGGATCCTGAAAATGCCCTGGCCCATTATTACCTGGGACAATCGATCTTGCAATTAGTCGAGCAGGAAAGTCATGAAAATACAGTCGAGGCCTTTACTGCATATCTCGAGGCAGGAGCGCCCGAAGGACATGAAAAAGAAGTAAAAGAGTTCATTAATGCAAGTAACAGGGACTGGAAAATAGCTGATGCGCTTGAAAGAGGGAAGCGCTTGCTCCGCGAAAAAAAGTACGATGAGAGTGTCAAAGCCTTGTACGAGGCGATTAATCTGGGGGATACCGAAGCGTATTATTTCCTGGGTAAGGTCCAGGTTGCTGCAGGTAATATGAATCGGGCAATTGATGCATTTCAAAATGCAATAGATGCCAATGTGGAGAAGGAAGACCTCGATGAACAGCTGGGGAAGGCTATTTTTAGGTTATATGGGAGCCCGGGCGCTATTGAAAAAGGAATACGATCCCTTGCGAAATCTCTGGGAGAAAAAAACCTGAGTACAGCAGCGGATGCTATCGGTCAAGCTGAAAAGAAGAAGAAAGTAAAGGAGGTAGAAGAGATGGGGAAAATGTTGTCCCAACTCAAAGGTATGCTCGGTCAGGTTACCGCGTATAAAAATGGAACTGCTTACGCGAATAACCAGGTATCTGTCTTTGCATTAGTTGTAGGGATCGATGCGTATCAGGCTCCGTTAAGCCCTTTGACGGGATGTCTCAATGATGTGGAACAGATCGAGACTTATTTAACTCGTCAGTTTACATCCGGTCTCCATCTGCACACCTTACGAAACAAGGAGGCAACCTTAGAAAATATTGTAAAAGAATTTCAAGAGCACTTATACAAGGCCGAACCTGAAGATACCGTGTGGTTTCACTTCAGTGGGTATGGCACAGAAGCTTATTCTGCGGCAGAATTCCTTTCCACCCTACCCGCTGGGAAAGACAGGTGTCTGCTGTGTTATTCCGGAAAGGAAAATGAATATGCCCTGCTTGCAGATAAAGAACTGGCTGTCCTGCTTGCCGGATTTATGAAGGAGGGAAATCCTGCCTCTCTGCCACGTATTGTGGTGTCGCTGGATTGTTCGTATGGAATTGATCTGGAGACAAAGCCGGTAGCTATGCATCCCCGAACGGCAGTGCACCTAAATCCCTTCCTTCAGCAGAAGGAAAATGATGAAATGGGTACATGGCTGACTGGGCGCACATTGGATGAATATGCCGAAGGGTATTATCAGCAACAATGGGAGGCAAATGGAAAATTAACCATACCAGAAACAAGGCATATTCTTTTCACAGCCAGCCAGGGGAAAGAGGCGGCGATGGAGGTAGCTAATCAGGGCGTATTTACCAGTAGCCTTATCAGCGCACTCGAAGAGACAAAAGGGAGCTTGAATTATGCGGACCTCCTGCATCGTACCCGTAATGCTGTTCAGGCAATGAATGGGGAATATATGCAAACTCCGCAGCTTCGTTCAAGGGGTAATTTTGATCCGTTTACCCTATTTCTTGAAGATATATCCTTTGGCACATCTGAACCCTTTTATGTATATAAACAAGGCCCCGACTGGAAGGTAGATTGTGGCCTGGTAGATGGTATTCCGGCCAACTCGTCAATACCAGTAGAAGTGGAAATTCAACGTATAGATTCGCCTGATCAAGTAGCCGCAAAGGGAGTACTTACCAGGATAGGTCTCCAAACGAGTAGACTGAAGATTTCCGAAGAGTTAGACGAATCGGTCACGTATCAAGGTTTTTTTAACCTAATGTTGAAGCCTTCCGTGAAGGTGTGGATGCATGGGCATACCGATGCTGTAGCACATCTGCGAGCAGCATGGGATGCTTCCAAAAGGGTAGTAGAAGTTGCCAGAGACTCTTCCTGCGACGTGGAGATCGAGTGCACGGAACAACAATTTTTGATTAAAGATAGAAAGCGCAATAGCAACGTTATTCAGGTTGAGGCAGATGCTAATGGGGCGAGGGCGACAATGGCTAACCTGGGTAAAATGGCAAATTGGGAACGCATCATTTCCCTGGATAATGAAACCTCCCGGATCAAGGATCTGATAAGCCTGGAGATTGAAATTACACATAAAAATGGGGACAAAAAGATCTTTATGTCGCCGAAGGCTCACTTGATAGTTTCTGAATCAGCATATGAATACGCAAGTGATGAACCTATACGAATAGGACTGATGGCTCAATGCAGGTTGAACCTCCGAGTCAACCCGAATCCCGATCAAGCTGAAAGGATGATCCCACAAAAGTTGTACGCATATATGCTGTTTCTGGGGGAGGATTACGGCATAGAAGCTGTTGGAAAAGAAATGATGTTGAGCCTGGAATCAGCACAGCGGGAAGGGAAATCAGTGATCCCTATGTGGCCAAAGCCAGCACGTTGGGAACTTAAGCCGGATGAAGAACAGGCTCCTACCTACCTCAAGTTGATTGTTGCTACAGAACGATTCAATATTGAACAACTAGTGCAGAAAAAGATAGGGGCAAGCACACGTAGCGTTAGGACCCTGGCCATGGAATATTTTGATACAGAAGTGGATTGGTGCAGCGATACGATAGCATTGAAAATGGAACGGATTGGATAATATACAAACCCGAATAGCTTGCATACCCTACAAATCTTGCCATGGAAACAGTACTTCCTGCCGCTCTCAGAACAGCACCTGAAAAGGGCCACATCTACGCCCTCCTCGCAGGGATCAACGCATACGATGATGCGCCGCTGAATGGGTGCCTCAAAGATGTAGCCCGAGTCGAAAACTACCTCACTGCTCAGTATCCGGCAGATCGGGTAAAACTCAGGGTGCTCCGGGATGAGGAAGCCACCTATGAAAACCTCATTTCGGGTTTCCAAACGCATTTGAAAATGGCAGGGCCTAAAGACACGATTTGGTTTCACTTCAGTGGGCATGGGACCGAAGCTTTTACGGCAGAGGAATTTTTGCCCATCGAACCCAATGGCAAGGACCAGTGCCTGGTATGCTATCAGGGCGATAAGACCCGCAATTTTTTATTGGCAGATAAAGAACTCGCCTGGTTGCTCGATGAGGTGGCGACGAGAGATATAGCTGGAAATCCCAAAGAAACCCCTCATATCGTAGTATCCCTCGATTGTTGTCATTCCGGATCGGGAACCCGCGATCATGAGATGAATACGGAAATCAAAACCCGGATGTTGACAGCTGACCTGTCCCTTTCCCGCTCCGAGGCATTGGATACGGGCCTTGTCCGGAAACTGGATACCTATGTGGGCGGAGCATATGCCCGGGAATTTGCAGCAAAAGGAAATGTGGAAATACCGGCAGCCAAACACGCACTGCTGGCAGCCTGCGAGAGTGTACAATTAGCGGGCGATATGCCCGAAGGCGGCGTGTTTACCACCAGCCTGATAAAGGCCCTGACGGGTGCGCAAGGGAATCTCAATTATGCGGATCTATTTGTCAGAACCCGAGCCACCGCGCGCACGATTCGCGATGCCCAGACCCCACAATTCGAAACCATTGCCAAGTTCGATGCCTTTACCCTCTTTTTGGAAGGTACGTCCCACGGTACACCCGACCGATACGAAGTCGAGCGGAAGGGAGACGCTTGGTTCGTGAAATGTGGCGCGATTCATGGAATTCCGATGAACCCCAAAGCGCCGGTAGAAATTGACATACAGACAGGTGCTCCGGAAAATAGATCGGTAGCAACTGCCCACCTAACTGCTGTAGGTGCACAAATGAGTCAATTGCAGTTGCAGGAGGGAGTCGAATTATCGCCCGAAGAGGTCTATCAAGGGATGATGCATTTCCTGCCTGTACCGCCCGCTCAGGTGTGGATACATGGAGACCCGCAAACGGTAGCTGTGCTGCAGGAAGACTGGGACGATAC
>CAYGTH010000130.1:0-1372 GCA_964352745.1 uncultured Bacteroidia bacterium | reverse complement strand
GTTTCGCCTCAGTCATTTTTTTCTCAATCCGGCGGGATTATCGGTGCGCCTTTTTATCCCAAAGTGATCTTTAAAGACGTCAAGCAGCGATTACATTGTTATTTGCTGCATTTGAGAAGTAACTATAGCATAGAATCCTATGAGGGCGAAGTCATTTTTCGTCCGAAAGAGCATGTTGCTACACGGGTTGTTGTTCCGCTTTGGAAAAAACAATGGGGCTGGGGCCTATCCGGGGATGAAAATTCATCGACCTCCTATTTCAAATTATTGGTAACTACAGAACAACTGGATTACCAGCAACTCTTACAAAGTGGGATAGACGGAGACCGCAGTATGGTGCTGGACTGGAACCCTTTTGCAGTTAAAGATGACTGGTGTTGTATCACTATCAAGGTGACGCTGCTGCGGGAGGAGAATAATACGGCTTGAAAAATGCGCGCGGATGGATCATGAGCGGGCCTTGGTTAATTCGTTCAGATCTTAGAGGCAACCTATCAGGTCAGCTAGGTGCTAAAGGAGGTCGGAATTTCAAATGAGGTTCCTCGGCTCCACAAGGTTTCGCTCGGAATGACCCTGTGGGTTAGGGCGATGGGTTTTGGAGCGGAATCCAAAACCAGCAACCGGAGCAGATAATCCAGCGGATTCCCACCCAGGCGGGCGGGCCTGGCAGAAGCCATAGGGAGCCGGAGCCTGCCCCGCACTTGATGCGGGGGCGGCAAGTGTGGCTGGAATTGGCTTCTGCGATTTTTTCCGCTACTTTTTTCTAAAAAAAGTGGCAAAGAAGATAAAGGGGAGAGTTTGGGAATTCTGGAAAGGTAACGGGTCCGCAGGTCAGGGACTGTGAACAACATCGGACTTTTTGATGAAATCATGTTCTGTATTCCTCAAGAAAATGAGCGCATACACTTTTTGAGTGAAAATTTGGAAATATTAGAGATTTAAATCTAGAAAAAATAGCATTTTAAAATGCTGTATATCAGCTAGTTATCCTTTTCGTTAAGCAAAAATCATGTTACCTTAATCAGCCTTTGGCTTCATCGCTTTTTTGCCATGTCAACGACCAACGAAACTCCCTCCATCACCCTCCCCTTCGGCAAAAGCCACGCCTTCTTCATCGGCATCGATGCCTATGAGCATGTGAGCCCCTTGAGCACAGCGGTGGCGGATGCGCAGGCGCTCGCGGATCAGTTGCAGCAGGAGCATGGCTACGAGCTTTTCCCTCCTTTGCTCAATGCCAATCGGGAGGAGATGCTGAAACTCCTGACAGTGGATATACCGGCGCTGGTCGGAGAGGAGGATCGGGTCCTGTTCTATTTCGCAGGACATGGCATCGCACTCGACAGCGTAAATGAAGATCCCAATGGCTACCTCG
>CAYGTH010000129.1:0-16067 GCA_964352745.1 uncultured Bacteroidia bacterium | reverse complement strand
TACGCGGCCGGAAGCCAGGGGTCGATCTTTTTTGGTGGGGTGCTCCCGGTCATGCTCCCGGTCGATATAATCATTCAAAATATAGACTGCACTCGCGACCAGTGAAAAGGCCACTGTGCCTATCGCAATTTTCCAAATAATCTCCCCATGGTCCAGCGTCAACTGGAGCGCAAACAGCGCCGGGAAAAACAACACCAGGTTTTTGACATACTGATGCGGGCGCATCAGGGTCAGGTAGTCTCTGATCATGGCCCGAAAGTACTGCTTGGAGAGCTTATTCAAAAATACAGGGCTCGTAATTGCTAAATTCACAAATCAGAATTCGGTATATTACCGCTACAACTTATACCATTTCTCATGAAAAAGACTTTTATATTTTCCTTACTATTGCTTATCACAGGTATGGTTTGGGCCCAGGATATGTCCCTGAAACAGCTCGAAGATTCTCCCCGACATCACGAATGGATACAAGTGAAGTATGATACACGAGTTATCGAGTGTTTTTTAGTATATCCGGAAGTCGCAGAAAAAGCCCCTTTGGTCTTGCTCATTCACGAGAATCGAGGCCTGAATAATTGGGCACGAGCGATGGCTGACGACCTTGCCGCTGAAGGCTATATTGTAATCGCTCCGGACCTCCTCAGTGGTTCAGGTCCTAATGGAGGAAAGACCAGCGACTTTGCCAACTCCGATGATGCACGTACAGCCATTTATGCACTTTCTCCCGAACAGGTAACACAAGACCTTCATGCCGTTTTAGCGTATGGAAAAAGCCTACCTGCTGCAAATGAGAAAGCTGTTGTTTCTGGATTTTGTTGGGGAGGATCTCAGACCTTCCGGTTTGCGACAAACAGCGATCAAATAGATGCAGCTTGCGTTTTCTATGGATCTTCTCCCAAAGAATCAGATTCCTATACTCGAATAACAGCTCCGGTCTATGGCTTTTATGGAGGAAATGACAATCGGGTAAATGCAACTATACCAGATGCTGAAAAACACATGAAGGCATCTGGGAAGGAGTACGAATATGAAATTTATGACGGTGCCGGACATGCGTTTATGCGGCGTGGAAAAGAACCCGAAGGCGGCGAAGCCAATATCCAAGCACGGGAAGCATCCATGAAGCGTCTGATCGGAATCATCAATAATCTTTGAATTCCGTACATGAATCTCGCCATCCTTTCCCGCAATGCCTCCCTCTATTCTACCCGAAGATTGGTAGCATCTGCAAAAGATCGTGGGCATGAAGTCCGCGTATTCGATCATCTCAAATGCCATTTACTCCTCAATACGGCCCAACCTGGTATTCTCTATGAAGGAGAATCGATTACCGGTATTGACGCGATTATTCCCCGAATAGGGGCTTCCGTATCTTTTTTTGGGCTTTCAGTGATTCGGCAATTTGAAACGATGGGTATCCACACCGCTATCGGATCAGCAGCCTTGGCGCGTTCCCGCAATAAATTCCAGGCCTTACAACTCATGGCTCAACATCAGATTCCCGTTCCTGCTACTGCCTTTGCAAATTTCACACAGGAGATTCCGACCCTGATCGATCAGGTAGGTGGGGCTCCTGTTATTTTGAAATTAATGGAAGGCACCCATGGTCTTGGGGTAGTGCTGGCGGAAACTGAGGAAATGGCCGTATCGCTGATAGAGACCTGGTACAAACTCAAAGCCAGATTTATTGTGCAGGAATACATTGCCGAAGCAAGTGGTACGGATCTTAGGGCCCTTGTGGTAAATGGAAAGGTAGTAGCAGCAATGGAAAGAACTGCAAAAGCCGGGGATTTCCGGTCTAATCTTCATCGCGGAGGCTCAGGAAAAACAATCACCCTATCTCCTGAAGAGGAACGTACGGCTCTACAAGCAGCAGCGGTCATGGAACTATCAGTCGCCGGGGTAGATATGCTCCGCTCTAAAAACGGCCCGCTCATATTAGAAGTCAACCCATCTCCCGGATTAGAAGGGATTGAATCAGTTACACAGGTAGATATTGCCGGTCATATTATTGACTATCTCGAAGATTTAACCACCTAAACTTCTCATACACTTTGAATCGATCTTTTGTCATAGCAGGCGAAGAAATCGCCCCAGGTGAGCATCGCACGATCGAGCTCGACGTAGCCCGTCTGCCGTCTGATACGCGCATACATCTCAATATCCTCATTCGTCGAAGCCAAAAACCGGGCCCCACCCTTTTGATCATTGGGGGCGTGCATGGAGATGAAATCAATGGGGTAGAAATTGTTCGACGAGCAATGGAGCAGCAGCTTTTTGACAAGCTCACGCTGGGGAATATAATTGCGATTCCCCTCCTCAATATCTATGGGTTTATTAATTTTTCGAGAGACGTACCGGATGGAAAAGATGTGAATCGCAGTTTTCCCGGTAGTAAAAGCGGTTCGCTCGCTTCACGGGTTGCTTACGCCCTTACGCAACAGATTTTACCGCTGGTCGATGTGGGCCTTGATTTTCACACAGGCGGCGGCAGCCGTTATAATTTCCCACAAATTCGATTTTCTCCTGAAGATAGCGGCGCGCGCGACCTTGCAAGTGTGTTTGCTGCACCTTATTTGCTTGAGAGCCGCCCCATCGCAAAATCTTTTCGGCGGGAAGCACTCAAGGCAGGAAAGCCTATTTTGGTATTTGAAGGGGGGGAATCCCGGCGATTGGATGGACGCTCGATTGATGAAGGACTCACCGGAATCAAACGGATCATGCACACTCTCGGAATGATCGAAGAGGCTCCTTCGCCTCAACAGAAAAGTCTCTTATTCCCCAAAAGCGGCTGGATTCGGGCCAGCAGATCAGGTATGTTTATCTGGTCGCGTTCTTCAGGAGAATTTGTAGAAAAAGGAGAAACCCTCGGAGTCATCAATGATCCCTATGGTCGGCTATCTGTTGTGGTAAAGGCGAATCAAAGCGGCCATATCATTGGTCATAACAATGCTCCGGTAGTGAACCAGGGCGATGCGTTATTTCATATAGGATATTCGGAAAGGTAAACCCTAATCCATTTAACATCACATTATCATGAAACGACTCATGCTCGTTGGAAGCATCTGGCTTATAAGCGTGGGATCGGTATCGGCACAAAACTGGGCCCCTGTTACCCTTTCCGATACTTTCAACTATCAGGCTGATACAGCCAGCTATATCACCCATACGCTTTGGGTGGATTCGGTCCAGGTAATAAATGGAGATTCGGTTTTCTTTTTGAATCGGGTGGTAAGTGCTTGTGATACGTGTGCCTTCAGTTCCTATCGGATGTACCTCGCGAATCAACCTCAATTCCTTCAGCGAAGGATCGAAAAGGATACAAATGGGGTCTATACTTTTGAAGACACCTTGCATTTTTCCATTCGGTCTAATGCCAATCTGCACGAGACCTGGTTGTTCGATAGTCTCCGAAATCTTTCCGCTGAGGTAGTTAGTATGACGGAAGTCCCTGTTTTTACGACCGTGGATTCAGTAAAAACCATTCTACTTTCCAATGGAGACTCTATAGTGCTTTCCAAGCAACACGGATTATTATCATTTACAGGAAACAATAGTGTTCGATATACTTTATCCGGAATTGAAAATCGTAGCATAGGTGAAGAGATTCCACGTTTCGGGGATTTTTTTGACTTTCATACAGGAGACGTATTGGAATATCGACACACAAACTGTTCATTTAGTAGCGATATTCGATGTGATTACTTACATGAAAAGCTGACGATTCTCAGTAAGGCAAGCCAAGGGGATACCCTTCATTTTGAAGCACTTCGACTTGCAGAAGCAGAAGGCAGTGGTTCTTTTGGCGAACCTCTATACCAAATTTACGGGCGTGACACGGTGCTACTAACCTTCATTGATTCTGCTAGTCACATTTGCAACCAATATAGCAACCAGAGGATTGAACTTTCATATCCTTTTATGGGACCAGGTCCGTTTTGGAGTAGACTTCGTTTTAAGAAAAAACAGACTCAAAGATTCATAAAAGCAAGAGGATATCATTATTCTGATTCTCCCTTACAATTAGCATCTGCTTTCCAATATCCGGGAGTAAGCCCCGATCTGATGATGAGTGCAGGTTTTAACACTTACAGGGAATATGAAACAGGTCTGGGCGAAACGATTTATAATGAGTCTATTTTTGAATATGTAGATGAAAAAATTCTGACAGGAGCTATCAAAAATGGCGACACCATTGGCGTCATTACCCCAGATGCACAATTGATGGTCGGATTGGCAGACGAACCGCTACTCATCACACAAGCGCGGGTTCTCCCCAATCCTAATCAAGGTCAATTCCAAGTCCGGTTTTCTGCGCCTACGCAACAAACACTCACCTTTCAGATTATGGGGATGGATGGGCGAATCGTGCAACAGGGAGAATTGGCAGCAGGTATCCGGGAAACTCTATTTGAGCTGAATCATGCTCCCGCTGGAATTTATGTCCTAAATCTGGGCAATGGAACAAAAAGGGTCAGCTACAAAATTGCAGTCCGATAAGAAACCGCTCAAACAGGAATAAAACCTGGCTAGCTTTTCTCGCTTTATTCGCAATTCTTCCGCATATTCCGGGCGTATATTTCCAGTTTCCCGCTTTATCTTGATGATATGCCTACTGTCAACTTTACCCAAGCACTCAAGCGATTTTATCCCGGTTTGAAACCGATGGAGATAAGCGGTAGTACAGTCGCAGAGGTAGTTGAAGGGATCAATGCTTCTTTTCCGGGCATAAAAGATTATTTGGTAGACGAACAAGGCCGCTTACGTCAGCATGTCAATATTTTTGTAGGTGAAAAACTCATCCGCGACAAAACAGGCCTGACCGACACCGTGGAACCGAAGGACGAAGTCTATATCATGCAGGCACTCTCAGGCGGATAAGCCTGCGCCCTCTAAACGCAACTCTTAACCCGATTCTCATGTCAACCCTCTTACTCGGCACCCGAAAAGGACTCGTTCGTTTCGACAAAACCGCAACGGGATGGAAATACACCGACGTTTCATTTCTGGGAATACCGGTTTCTCTCACCTACTGCGATGAGCGGACCGGAACCTGGTGGGCCTGCCTCGATCACGGGCACTGGGGGACTAAACTCCATCGCTCCCACGATCAGGGAAAAAGCTGGGAAGAAATTGCAGCGCCCAAATACCCGGAAGGAGTTGAAATCAAGGAGGGACAGGCTGCGAGTGTAAAATATCTATGGGCATTTGCGCATGGGGGAGTCGATCATCCCGGAAGAATTTTTATCGGCACGGTCCCCGGTGGTTTGTTCATGAGTGAGAATAATGGAGAAAGTTTCGAACTCGTCGAAAGCCTGTGGAACCACCCTTCCCGAGCAGAAAATTGGTTTGGAGGGGGATTCGATCATCCAGGCATTCATTCCATTTTAGTAGATCCACGAGATAGCGATCATATCCTGGTAGGCATCAGCGTAGCAGGTGTTTTTGAAACCCGCGACGGCGGCAAGACCTGGAATCCCCGAAACAAAGGGCTTAAAGCTGATTTTTTACCCAACCCAGATGCAGAAGTAGGGCAGGACCCGCATATGCTCATTCACAGTCCCCTTCATCCCGATTCATTGTGGCAGCAAAACCATTGCGGCATTTTCAAATCCTCAGATGGCGGCATGAATTGGGAAGACGTTTCAGAAGCTGGCGGCCCAGCGAATTTTGGGTTTGCTATCGAGATGGATCGAGATAATCCCAATCGTGCCTGGGTAATTCCCGGAATCAGCGATGAAATCCGGGTAGCCGTGAGGCAGTCGCTATGCGTGTGCAGAACAGAAGACGGGGGCAAGACCTGGACAGATTTTCGGGAAGGGCTTCCTCAGGATAGCTCCTTTGACATTGTATATCGACATGCATTGGCCAGAAAGGGAAACACACTCGCTTTTGGCACCACAACAGGGAATCTATTCCTGTCTGAAAATGACGGAGAATCCTGGGAATCCTTGCACCACAGCTTGCCCATGGTGTATTCGGTTGATTTTGTGTGAAAATTACTGGATCACAAGAATCTGTTACACTTCCTTTGCCTGAGCTAGTTTTTCAGACTCTTCTTCCTCCATCGCAATCTCAGTAATCTCTGCGATTACTTCCGAAAATATGGCGAGCTTCTCGGGAGAGATTTTACTCATTACGGCTTCATTAAACTTGAGAACTGCTTCCCGGGAAACGCCTCTGTTTTGTTGCCCAAACTCTGTCAGACAAATCCGAATCACACGTCGGTCATCGGGATCCTGTTTCCGAAAAATTAATCCCTGATCTTCCATCCACTTGAGCGTGCGGGACAGACTGGATTTTTCAATTCCGACTTTGGGGCCTAGCTGGGTAGAAGGGGTGCCGTCTTTTTCAATATTGAGCAAAATATACCCCACCGACATGGTAGATCCATGTTTGGCGGCTTCGAGGTTATACATCCGTAAAATCTTCTGCCAGGCTTTGCGAATATAAAAATCTACTGTTTTTTCTGGTTTCATGCGCTCCGTTTTGCAAAATCAAATGGAGGCTATATGATAATTTCTTCCTCCATGGTCAGTGTCAGCACTTCTGAATCCATCAGACGTTCTGCCAGCCCCAGTGTTTTAGGCACCTCGTAGGCAAAGAAAAACTTCATGGTGTGAAGCTTACTCTCATAGAAACGTAGTTCGTCTCCTTGATACTGCCCCGACAACAAAGCATTTTTAGCAACTACTGCCTGCTTAATCCACTGCCAACCGATTACAATGATACCAAAGAATTCCATATATAGTGTCGCATCGGCCATAAACAGTTCAAAATTCCCGGTAGCGGCAATGCCCATAAGGTGTTCGGTTACCTCTTGAATCTTTGCGAGTTTCTCCCGCATGACACCTGTATATTTCTTCAAATCTTCGTATTGATCTGCCGCCTCGAGGGTTTTCATAATTTCCCCAAACAACAATTTCACAGCTTTTCCTTCTTGCATAGGCACTTTTCTCCCCAGCAAATCCTGTGATTGAATTCCGGTTGTTCCTTCATAAATGGCTGTAATCCGGATATCACGATAGAGTTGTTCGAGCGGGAAGTCTTTTACAAAACCCGCACCGCCCAGGACTTGCATCCCCTGACTCACTGCCTGTATGCCCATCTCGGAAGGGTAGGTCTTGGCAATAGGGGTCAATAGGTTTAACAGTAAATCTGCATGTTCTTTCGTTTCTCCTGTCTCAACATGGCTCATGTCCTGATACCTTGCACATTCCAACAACAAGCTCATAGAACCCTCGACGATTGCTTTTTGGAATAAGAGCATCCGCTTCACATCGGGATGATTAATAATCAGCGTTTGGCCCTTGGTCAAATCCCGGTCATTGAGTCGGCGTCCCTGTGGTCGCTCCTGTGCATATTCCAACGAAGCCTGATACGCTGCTGCAGCAATGGAGGCTCCAATCAAGCCTACATCAATCCGGGCATCATTCATCATTTGGAACATATAGGGCAGGCCCCGGTTTTCATCTCCTACCAAGTACCCGTGGCAATCGTCTTGTTCGCCCATCAGCAAGTGGACGGTTGGCGTAGCCTTTTGTCCCATCTTGTGATACACGCCAATCGTCTGGACATCATTATGAGTCAATTCGCCGGTATCAGTGATGCGATTTTTCGGCACCACAAACAACGATATTCCTTTTGTGCCTTTGGGGGCTCCTTCTATTCGCGCCAGCATCAGGTGAATCACATTGTCCATTTTGTTGTGATCTCCTGCTGAGATAAATATTTTCTGGCCTTTCAGGCGAAAGGTCCCATCCTCATTTCGACTTGCGGAGGTAGTAATATCCGATAAGGAACTTCCCGCATGCGGTTCTGTCAAGGCCATTGTACCCTGCCACTTCCCCTCAAACATATTGGGAACATAAGTGCGCTTCAACGATTCTGATCCAAAGGATAAGATGAGATGCGCTGCACCCGTGGTCAGTCCGGTAAACCCAATCGCGCCATTATTGGCAGCGTGGAAAATGGCAGCAGCAGCTACCCCCATCATCCGAGACAGGCCCATCCCTCCCCATTCGGCAGGAGCTGCAGCTCCAATCCATCCTCCTTCTGCAAAAGCATCCACCATAGGGCGAACTGCCTCATGAACCTGAAGCACTCCGTTTTCCAATTCAGGTTCTGCACGATCCATGGCTACGAAATGCGGAAACAGATAGGTATCTGCCAATTGTTTTGCAGCATCCAGCATCATTTCGCAGGACTCCCAATCGTAATCCTGAAAAGTTTCATAATCGGTTAACTGCTCAACAGCGTGAACGTCCTTGAGTAAAAACTTGAGATTTTTTACGCTAATGTATTCTTTGGCCATGGCAACATTACTTCATTTTGTGAATAAACCGGGGAGATTGAGCAGGCACAATTCTTACCTTTTGTATTTTTTGATTGGGCCGCCTCAAGGTACACATTTACTATGCGTGCATATAAATATACAGACTAATACACAATCTTCCTATTCAGATACAAAATCAGAATGTATTGTAATTCTATCCACTTATGCGCCTGTCAGGTTCCAATCTAACCGTTCAATAAAGAAATTCTACCATTTACGCTTTGAATACAAGGTGTATCAATTTTTTTTGCACATTCCCACAAATACTTACAAATGCCCAGGGCGCTATATTGTTGGGTTTTGGGTGTTTTTTATCTAATTTTGAAGATACACTTGTAAGAAGGAGCTAAATAAAGTGCGTTTTTCTGTTTTTTCTTACATTTTATCATTGCATGATATGGGATTTTCTTTTTTGCATATCCGTTCTGCTCACTTTACCCACTTGAATGCCTTTTCTCTCTTATGGCTGACTGGAATAGTACTTATTTCTATATTCTTAGCTATTGGCTGTACACCGCGGCCAGAGCCTAATTTGTTTGATTCTCACTTCCGACCTTATAAGGATATTATAAGTAAGCGTGGTGCGATGGATGGGGTATCGCCCCTATTGATTGAGGCAATGGGATATTATAATAATGGGGATTATGCTGAAGCCCTTACCCGGTTTAAGCAAGTCAACAAAGACGAGCCTGATAATCCCGCCATTAGATTCTACTTAGGGGTTTCCTATTTGGGTCTTAAAAAGCCGAACCATGCCGTTGCCCATTTCAATGAAGTTCTCAAACACCAGGATATCACCTTTGGTCCTCATGCAGAATGGTATTTAGCCCTTTCGCACCTCAAGGCACACAATCAGGAAAAAGCCATTTCTTTATTAGAAGAAATCAATCGCAACAATCCTCGATACAGATCTCACTCTGCGAGTATCCTTACGCTGCTACCGGGCGGACAAGCCGTTATGGGGGAAACCGCCTCTACCCATCAAGACCCTTTGTAGCCTGCCTCCATAGTGACTTATTTGGTTTTTCAATTGCTTATTCGTAAGATTGTATGCATGCACAGTATATTAATGTGTATGCTTTCTTGCTTCATTACTTTTACGCTAAAACTTTGCTTACCCGATTCTCCCCCCTCCTTATCTACTGAATTGATATTCGATGATCTCGATCCGCTCGATCCGCTCGATTTTCATCGTTTACCCCATATTGACTAAAAGTGTTGTCCTGGCGCCGTAGGTCTTACTGCCTGCGGTGCTTTTTTATTACACTTACGGCTTGTTACGGCTCTTAGACCATGTTTGGAACGCTAATTTCCTTAGAAAATACTGACTTCAGGAACCTGATCTTCGCCATTTTTACTCGAAATAGCTCGCTATTTCTGCGCAAAATGACTTGTCAGAACCCTAAATTCAGCATTTTCGCTAACAAATTTTCTGTCCCAAACATGGTCTTAATCCATTCCCAGGATTAAAAATTTTCATATTCAGGGTATGTATGATATAATTTCGATATATTTGTTTGTTATTTTTGACAAATTTGAATTCGCATATGAAAAGATACGTTCCCAGTAAGCGCAACCACAACTCCAAGAACAGAAATGCCAAATCCCGGGTAAAACCGGAAGCCGAAAAGGGTAAGATTCCCCATAAGATGCGCCACCAACCTGACTGGGTTATTCGGGAAAATATGGACTAATGCAATTTTTTACAGAAAAATTATTATATTTACAACGGTAATATTTACCTTACTGTTATTATTTTTTATTATTGGTTAGTTTTACCCTGACCCTTGCTTATCAGATTAAATGATTGAAACCCCACGAACACCGTGGGGTTTTTTGTTGCCTTCTATTTCTTTGGGCAAAAACAATCCCCTCATCAGCCTGGTATGGCTCATGAGGGGATTGGATTAATGAATCTAGTTGTCTTATACGCCGAGGAACATCCGTGCAGGATCTTCCAACAATTGTTTGACACGGAACAGGAAGCTCACGGCTCCTTTTCCATCAACGATCCTGTGATCATAGGAAAGGGCAACATACATAATCGGCCGGATTTTCACTTCCCCATCGATGGCCACAGGACGTTGCACAATATTGTGCATGCCCAGGATGGCTGACTGTGGCGGATTGATGATCGGCGTTGAAAGCATAGATCCGAATATCCCTCCATTCGTAATGGTAAAGGTACCTCCGGTCATGTCATCAATTGTGATCTCATTGTTGCGGGCCTTTAGCGCATAATGCAAGACCGATTGCTCAATCTGATCCAGCGACATGAGGTGCGCATCTCTGATGACAGGAACAACGAGTCCCCGATCTGAACTTACCGCAATCCCAATATCTGCATAGTCATGGAAAATCATTTCTCTCCCATCCAGCTGTGCATTTACCGCTGGGAATTCCAGCAAGGCCATCGTACAGGCTTTGGTGAAGAAAGACATAAAGCCAAGTCCGACGCCATGCGTTTCTTTGAATTTCTCTTTATACTTTTTCCGGAGCTCCATGATCTCATACATATCCACTTCGTTAAAAGTAGTCAGCATGGCCGTTTCATTTTTAACGGCAACCAGTCGTTCCGCAATCTTGCGACGCAGGCTGCTCATCTTTTCACGACGCTGAGACCTTGACTGTCCATTTCCAATAACCGGGAGGGTCGGAATCGGACGACTTTCAGGTTTGGGAGCTGCTTTCTCTTCTGCCTTGGGGGCCGGAGCTTTTTGGCTGGCTTTTACGACGTCCGTCTTGGTTACCCGCCCATCTCTACCTGTCCCTGCTACCTTAGCCGGGTCAATTCCCTTCTCATCCATCATTTTCTTTGCCGAAACGGAAGGCATCCCCTGTGCATAAGACTCTTTGGTTACGACTGGCGCAGATTCCAATACAGGCTCGGCACTCTTTTCTTCTTTGGCCGGTGCGGCGGCCAAATCTCCAGCTGTAGCTGTATCGATTTTTGCGATAACCTGACCGACAGCAACGATATCACCTTCTTCTGCAAGAATCTCAATGACTCCTCCACTTTCTGCATTTACGGTCAATGTCGCTTTGTCAGAACTGATTTCTGCCAGTTCGGCATCCATCTCGACAAATGCACCACTTTCAACTAACCAGCTTTCAATTTCAACTTCGGTGATCGATTCACCCGGGCTGGGAACTGTAATTTCGACGATCATGAGAATGATATATGTTAATAGAGAGAGAAAACAAAAATTATTACGGTAAAATTACTACAATTTTTCTGGAAATGAAGCAGCTTCTGCCGCCACCTTCCGAGACCTTATCCAACTCCACAATCCTGCTAGCAAAGCGCCTATACTATCTACCCCGACATCAGCTATCTGCCCTCCTCTTCCGTAGATAAATGTCTGGTGATATTCATCTGTTGCTGCATATCCCACACAAATTAACCAGGCAAATCCGAGTGCTGCCGGCAAATCGTAGTACTGCCGCAGGAGGCGAAAAGTAAGGAGATACAGAATAAAATATTCTGTGAGATGGGCCAGCTTTCTAACGATCAAGGGCGCATGATAATCCAACAGGGTCTGAGGAGAAAGATTTAACCAGTTTAGCAGGTTCATCATCCACTCGCTGGTTTTTTGAGATTCGTCTTTATCCTGATGTGATAGGATAAAAATCAGGGACATCCAACAGATAACAGGAAGCCAATATGCAAGAAAGGTGTTACGTGATTTTTTCAAAAATAAAAGATTGATTACAGCACAAACATAGGCTTTCGTACAGGATATATCCTATGCTTGACTTCCTTTTTTCTTACTACCAAAAATGCGCCGAAACAGCCACCTGCCTACTCCCACAATTAATAAAGAGAAAAGGAGGCCAACTGCTGCGTAAATAAATCCTTCCAGATTAAACGGGAGTCCAGGTTCAAACTGCATTGCCGCATTAATAGAAGAATCATAGTGGCCGATTAACTGAAACGGACGAACCCACACCGAATTTCGGGTCAGCGCTTCCAATGCATTCGTATATTTCTCGTACCGATTGACTACATTTTCAGACACCTCTCCCGACTCTCTGACGATTAGGTCTTCATTCGCCTTTAATCGATCAATAAACTCGTCTACTTTCAAGCCATTATTCAAGGCCCGGGATTCTAAATCAGTGTACGTCAGGCGAGATTCCATTTGTGCACCTGATAGCACATCTACATATTGATTGATATACATCGGGAACTGCATGAATAGCAGCACAATGACGATGCATATTATCCGATCCAGGATTTCCCCAAAAGGCGTAAACAAATTTACGAGAAATGACATAGCATAATTATATAGCGGGTGTACATCAAATAAACACAATTTCAGTCCTTCTGCAAGTTTCAGGACAGCAGCCTGAGAAAACAAAAACCGGATGGTACATTCCATCCGGTTCCCCTTGTATAAACTTGTCTGTGCCCTCCTGTCTATCGTTGCAGGATCGCTTTTCGGGTCATGACAAAATCATAGCCCTCTACCCGAATGTAATATACGCCGGCGGGTAGTTCCTGCGAATTAAAAGTAAGCGTTTGCCATCCGGGTACTAACTTTTCCTTCTTTTCAGCGCGCATCAATTGCCCCATACTATTAAAAACAGATATCCGAGCTTCCATCTGTACCTCCACTTTGATATCTAACCATAACTGATCAGAAAAAGGATCGGGGTAGGGGTGAGAAAGCTGCGCCCGCTGGTTGTTGTGCCAGGGAACCATTATCTCCACGATGTCGCTATGCGTAAAGGTCCCATTCATATCTACTTGCTGCAAGCGGTAATAATTTGCCCCCACGTAGGGACGATCATCCACCGTTTCGTATGTAGTGATGTCTTGGGTAGTGCCAGCACCTTCTATTTTTTCGAGCGCTTCAAAATCAATCCCATCAGGAGAATGCTCTACGATGAAATAATCATTTTCCTGCTCTGAAGCTGTTGCCCAGGTAAGTTGAACCGTATGATCCGATTCCAGCTCTGCAGAAAACTCCATCAATTCTACCGGAAATACAGAACCGACGAACACATCGTCTATTGCCATATCTGACAGATATCCCGCTCCCGTAACGCCGCGAAACCTTAACTTAATGATAGAATTATTGAATGGCGATAAGTTTACGATTTCCGTTAACCATTCATTTCCCATATCACCAGATTTCACAGGAATTACATCTTCAATCCATTGCCCATTATAAAAGACGTCCAAATGCAATTCCCCCATATTTGCTCCATACATATGGTAGGCAAAACTGAGTTCCGGATTCGGAGTGTTTCCGAGGTTGATACACGGACTTACCAGGGATGCCATTTGAAATGTACAGCTTCCCGACGCTTCGAGGTAGAGATAATTTCCCGTACCTGAAGTTGCATCTCCTGATGGGCCTGTACTATTCGAAACCGTAGTCCCGGTATGCACCCGCCAATCCACATCATCTGCTACGCCATTTGTTGGGTTTTCCCATCCTCCGGGTAGGGTACATACAGTTGTTGCACAATCTCCATCAGTGCCACATAATCCCCCTCCATCAAAATTCTCCGCTGCTGGAATTCCCTGCGGTGTTCCATTTACTGTCAGGTAAGCCGTTCGGGTTTGAATTCCCGATCCATTTGCATTTCCAGCAGTCAGGCTAACCGTATAAGAACCAGAACTCGCAAATGCGACTTGTGGGTGTTGAGAATTTGCATGGGTTCCATTGACAAAGGTAACGGTAGCGGGAGAAAAGGTCCAATTCCACGCGGTAGGTACATAAGCAGATTGATCCTGCAATTTGAATACACTTCCTTCGCAAGCGCTTTCTTCTACTGCCATAAAACACACATCCGGCGCGATAGTTCCAGGATCCCGCAAATCGGTTTCCCATAAGCCCCGTCCATAGGTAGCCGCGCGTAACCTATCATTTCCCCGGCAGCCGGAATCATAATACATTTCGAGTTCGGTGATTTCTACATTTGGAAGGCCCGCATCAAATAACTCCCAATCTGCCAGGGTATTATTGCGATAATAGACCCCCGCATCCATTCCCACATACATCGCTCCGACCGGACTATTCTTATCATACGCAATGGTATTCAGGATAATATTCGGTAGCGTACCTGATATATTGGTCCAGGAGTTGCCTCCATTTGTAGATTCGTAAATATCATATCCCAATGCTATCCACAGGATAGAAGGGTTGGTGGGGTGCACTTCGATTGCCTGTGGGAAATAACTGGAGAAGGCTGATGGCAAATTTGCTGTCAGATTCGTCCAGGTGGGATTTGCTGCACTCGCATTATTGGTGCGATAAAATCGATTTGATCCATCCCGGGAAATGTAGATCACATCCGGATCAGAGGGCGCAATCTTCAGTCTTCTGATCTTGGTCAAGTTAACAGGAAAAGTGGAAATCTTTGTCCAGGTAACCGAGGAAGTGGAAGCCGATTTACAATTGGAGGACCTCCAGACATTGCTATATCCCGCATACATTTGATCGGGATTAATGGGATCCAGTTGAAATGGGGTTTCAAATGCACCTGATTCTGTAATTCCATTTTTCCCGGTTGCGCCTATAGTCATGAAACTGATGCCGCCATTGATTGATCGTCGAATATCTCCATGATAAACAGCGCCATACAATACCTCTGAATCACTATAATCAATCGCACACTCCAATACATCGCCTCCAATTTCTGTGCGCCATTTTCCATCTCGATAAATGGCCATTCCATTATCCTGATAGCCATTCATTACCAAATCTGCTTTTGTTGCCGCACCTGCAATATGATACACTTGTGCAATTGCAAGTCCATCACTGATATCCGACCAGGTTCCACCTGCATTTGTCGAATAGTGAACTCCTCCATCATGCCCCAAAAATAAATCTCCGGTATGGGGAGAATAATCCAGCGAGTGGTCATCTGCGTGAATTGCAGGATTCGACCCAAGTCCTTCCCAGTGAGTAACAATGCTCCAGGTCTGTCCAGCATCAAATGATTCCCATACATTAATCGCACCTGTGAAGAGGTGATCCGCATCAGCAGGATCTGCAACTGCTACCAAATCGTACCAGGCCTGACTCCCACTGCCTCCATTGATTCCATAGCCACATAAATTGGGGCTGGTAGATTGAGTCGAAAATGAAACCCCGTTATTGGCTGAGCGATATAATCCTTTAAATCCGGTATTGTCTCCTACCAGTAGATATACGACTGCTGGCTGATCGGCAGAAACAGCCAATGCAATACGGGTTCCACCTGCCGGAACTCCATTTGTAACCTGAGACCAACTTTGGCCATTGTCTACGGAGCGATAGAAATCATTACTTCCTGCATAGACAATATTGGGATCACCGGGTTTGAATGCCAGGTCTTTAAAAATTTCTGAACCGGTATACACCTGCGTCCAGTTAGCGCCTCCATTTACAGATCGATAAATCCGACCATTATTTGTACCCGAACCTGTAGTCGCTGCAATCAAAATAGATGAATTGGTCGGATGCATCAGGATTTCACTTACCGTTCGGTTTCCCATTCCGTTTTTGCGGGGCTGCCAGGTTTGCCCACCATTAGTAGAATACCATACCCCATAGCCCGGTGCATTTCCTCCGTCCCGATCTCCCGTTCCAATATAAATCAAGCTGGGATCTGCCGGGTCAATTACAATCGAAGAAACGCCCAAACGGGTTAAACCTGTTGAAAGATTATTCCAGGTAGTGCCGTAATCGGTGCTTTTCCAAAACCCTCCCGAAGGCGATCCAATATATAACGTATT
>CAYGTH010000128.1:0-16080 GCA_964352745.1 uncultured Bacteroidia bacterium | reverse complement strand
CTACAAAGTCAGGAGAAATATGTGCAAACCGTTTTCGATCATCCTGCGGAAGTGCCTTCCAACGTTCAATAGCGATCCAGGCAGCGTCAGGCGACCTGACCGCTTCATTAGGGAGTGTAAACCCGGTGCTTGAATCAAAAGTTTTTCCTTTTCTTGACTCCCTGTTCCACAGGTTTACTTCAGTTGTGAGTTCTGCATTAAAATGTCCTGTTTCAGAACCTGTAATCTCCATAATTAAAATAGTGCCATCTGCATCACGCTCAATGTGAAACTCTCGCATTTCTCTACAGAAGAGATAGAATTCTTCTGCTGACATTTGGATAAACCGACTGTTAATCGGAACGATCATAGGATTTTCCTTTCTCCTAATTTACGGATTTTAAGGGGATATGGGCAAGGGTTATTTCTAAGATAAAATGATTTCCCAAAATTACCGGAGTATCAGCATGTATCCGTCAAAATTAATTCAAACACAACTCCAAAAAATCCACTGATACAAAAAGCCCCTTATCTACATGAGATAAGGGGCTTTTCTATTTTTATATTCCGAGACAGGGGTCAACTCGCCTGCCGGAAATTAATCAAGTTAGCATCAGCCAGTTTCTGCGTCGCCATATCAACGGTAATGTGATAGTGGTCGGTCTCGCTATCAGGCATTTCATACATAATATCCAGCATAATGGCCTCAATAATCGATCGCAAGCCTCTGGCCCCTAATTTAAGGTCATCAGCACGCTCTACGATGGTATCTAACACTTCCTCATCGAAGGAAAGGGTCTTATTCTCCATCTCGAACATTTTTTTGTACTGGCGAATGATCGAGTTTTTAGGCTCGGTCAATATTCTGCGCAGCGCGTCAGCATCCAAAGGATTCAGGAAGGTCAGCACTGGCATACGGCCAATGATCTCTGGGATCAATCCATAGCTCCGCAGGTCGGAAGGCTGGATGTATTTGTAGAGATTCAACTCCTCTTCCGGACTTTGCTTATCGTTTTTAAACCCAATCGTCTGCACCGACACACGGCGTGAGATGGTTTGTTCGATACCTTCAAATGCGCCTCCGCAAATGAACAGGATATTTGTTGTATCAATTTGAACGAGGCTTTGCTCCGGGTGCTTACGGCCACCTTTTGGCGGTACATTCGCTACGGAACCTTCCAACAGTTTCAGCAGTGCTTGCTGAACGCCTTCACCGCTCACATCCCGGGTAATCGAAGGATTATCGGACTTACGGGCGATTTTATCCAATTCGTCAATATAGACGATCCCTTTTTCTGCAGCTTCGACGTCATAATCAGCTTCCTGCAAGAGGCGAACCAATACACTTTCGACATCTTCCCCTACGTAGCCAGCTTCTGTCAGAACAGTAGCATCAGCGATGCAAAAAGGGACATTGAGCATTTTGGCAATCGACCGGGCCAAGAGAGTTTTACCTGTGCCTGTACGACCGACCATCAGAATATTGCTTTTCTCAAGGTCAACTTCCCCGTCGGATTGTTCAGATGCGTGCAAAATGCGCTTGTAATGGTTGTACACCGCTACAGAGAGCACTTTTTTTGCTTCCTCCTGGCCGATCACATATTTGTTGAGATGTTCGGTTATCTCCCGGGGTCTGGGCACTCGCGTAATGCGGGTTACCGGTTTTTCCCGAAATTCCTCCTCTATGATTGTGTTGGCATGTGCCACACAATTCTCGCATATATGCGAACCACCATAGCCAGCCAGTAAAATCTGGACCTCTCTCTTGGATCTACCGCAGAAAGAGCAGCTTTCGTTCCTCATCTAGTTAATTTATGATTGTGGGTTATGGGGCAGCAACACTTCGTCAACCAGCCCGTATTCCTTGGCCTCATCTGCACGCATCCAGTAATCGCGGTCAGAGTCTTTCCATACTTTATCGTATTCCTGGCCACTATGCAGTGCAATAATCTCGTATAGCTCTTTTTTTAGTTTCTGAATCTCATCATGTACGATTTCGATATCAGAAGCTTGCCCGCGTGCACCGCCCATAGGTTGGTGGATCATCACCCGAGAATGCGGTAAAGCAGAACGCTTCCCTTTGGCACCTGCACACAGGAGAACAGCTCCCATAGAAGCAGCCATACCTGTACAGATAGTAGCAACTTCAGGACTTACTACCTGCATCGTATCATAAATCCCCATTCCGGCATATACAGAACCACCGGGAGAATTTACATACACGCTAATGTCCTTTGTTGCATCTACTGATTGCAAAAACAATAATTGGGCATTAATGATATTCGCCATGTAGTCATCTACGGCAAGGCCCAGGAAAATAATCCGGTCCATCATCAACCGGGAGAATACATCAATTTCCCGAAAATTAGTGGGGCGCTCTTCGATAACCGCGCGCGTCATCCCTTCTATCTTTGTGTTAACCGCACTGGTGTAATCGTGCAAGGTCAAGCTGCTTATGCCAACATGCTTGACGGCATATTTATGAAACTCTTTTGAATCCATGTAATGTGAAAATCTTATTAATTGAGTAAAGTTAGGCAAATATTCAATAAAGTAAAACAGGGTCCTGCCTGGGGCGCTGGACGGGGTCAATCGGTTACTTGTTCGCATGTAACATTCGCAGAAGAATTCATTTTATGAAATCTCAATGCTGATCTAACAGCAGCCTTTCAGCCACCGGTACTATGAGCAAGCAATGGTATGACACACATAAGTTAGCTTTCGTGACAGAGTCTTATACATTTTAGGGAGATAATTTTTATTTTTACCTGGACTGAACACAAAACAGATTCTATTCTTTCTGAGTTACTCTGTTTGGAGTTAACCTGGCCGCTAAATATGGCTTCATACCAGCCGCTGAAGCCCTTACTTTCGCATTCTATCGTATTTGACCTATGAGATTATTGTTATCGCGCCTTGTCCTTTTCTGTTTGTGTGGATTCGCTCTTCATCTGAGCCACGCCCAGTCTTCCAAATATCAGCGGTTTCAACTCCCTGATGGTAGTCGATACCTACCAGGGAAACTGATTTGCAAAATAAAACCCGAATATCGGCATGCCTGTAGTGATGATGCGCTTGCATTACCGGGTATCCTTGCTACCTGGGAGAAAATTGGTATGATTTCCGTAAGTAAGGTTTTTTCCCATATTGCCCCTCCTATTAAAGAGACAGATCGCTTTGGGCAAGTTATGATTGATTTGAGTCTCCTCTACGTCGTTAGTATTGATTCGACAAAAGATATTACTGCTGCTATTCATTCACTCGGGGGTCGCCCTGAAGTCGAATATTGTGAACCCTGGTACATAGCAGATATATTTTACCAACCCAATGATCCCTATGCCGATACAATTGGAGGCACAGGCGGGCAATGGCACCTCAAACAAATGCAAGTCCGGGAGGCCTGGGATTACCGAAAAGGGGAAGAGGGGAACGTAGTAATTGGGATTATTGATACGGGTACTTCTTTTCAACATGTTGACCTTCAGGACAACATCGCCCACAATACAGACGACCCCATTGATGGTCTGGATAATGATGCCGATGGTTATATTGATAACTATCGTGGATGGGATATGGGAGGGGCAACACTTGGCGGGCCAGGAGACAATGACCCAACCTTTGTGATCAGTGATCATGGAGTAGCCGTGGCAGGCACATTAGGCGCTACTGCCGATAATGGAATCGGGCTGGCCGGTAATTGTTTCAACTGTGGGTATCTACCCATAAAGGGAACATCTGATGATATTGGGGGTATTTCCTATGGATATCAGGGGATAATTTATGCAGCCGAACAAGGAGCACAAGTCATAAATTGTTCCTGGGGCTCCATAACCCGTAGTAAGTTCGGAGAAGATGTGGTCAACTATGCCGCCATCAATAAAGGAGCTGCAGTCATTGTTGCCTGTGGGAATAGTGGTGATGAGCGAAGGTATTATCCCGCAGGGTATGACAGAGCTTTTTCGATAGCTAATTCTTATGTAGGGGATACCCTGCATGTTAGTTCTACCTATGACTACACGGTTGATCTTACAGCTCCTGGCACTAGTATTATCTCAACTAATCAACACGCCATTTACGGCAGTTCTCAAGGCACCTCTTTTTCTGCCCCGCTTGCAGCAGGAATCGTAGGACTCACCCTGACGCACTTTCCTACCCTTACGGGGTTTCAGGCTGCACACCGGGTACGGGTAACACCTGACGACCATTATGCGGCTAATTTCACCAGAATTGGTAAAGCCGGTACAGGCCGGGTCAATGCACTTCGGGCACTTACAGATGCCTTACGTCCGTCCATTCGGCAGCAATCATATTCAGTCATGAATAGACGCGGCACTACCGAGTTACAACCAGGAGATACGATAGAAATCCGAGGTAACTACCTCAACTATTTGCACCCAGCTACCGACTTATCGATCCAAATTAGCCCTAATGATTCAACCATTCCCTGGGTTCAACTAATTGAAGGAGAGAAAAACATAGGCCCCGTTGCAATGAACCAGGCATTCTCGGTCCAGGCATCTCCTTTCCAATTTGTAATAGACCCGGCTACTCCCATTGATCAACCACTTATTTTCCGCCTTTCGTACACAGATGATGCGACTGGCTATTCGGATTTTGAATATATCAAATTCCGAGTTAACCGTAGCTACCTGGATATTACTGTGAATACGCTTCATACCACCGTAACCAGCCAGGGGAATTTTGGCTTCAATGATTTTGGACTGAAAGAACAGGGCCTGGGCATTGCTTATAATGGATTTGAAAATATCCTCTTTGAAGGAGGCTTTATGATAGGCAAATCCCCTTTTGAGGTCTCTGATAATATCCGGACCCCTTCCCAACCCAATCAGGTAATCGTACAAGACGATGACTATTTCGCTGAAGACATCGTTCATCGAATTCCCTCTCCTTTGGCAGCTTTTGCCTCTACCGGGAACTTTACGGATGCGCAGGCAGAGATCCCGATGAATATTTCAGTTACCCAGCAAGCCTATGCATTTGATGAAGTCGGACATGAAAACTATGTAATTCTCACCTACCGGATCAAAAATAATGGAACGATTCCGCTAAACAACCTCTATGCGGGCTTGTTCGCAGACTGGGATATCGCGATTATTTCTGATAGTGATATCCGGGATGCCTGTAATTTTGACCTGGCTGAGACAATGGGATTCGCCTATGGCCTCGCGGGCGGGAACGGAAATTATTATGGCATCAGCTTATTAAGTGACGAAGCCTTTAAGTCATTTGCGACTACGGGTACCAGCGGCTTTGTGTTTGACGATCCGGGAAAATACCTCGCTCTATCCAATAGTCCAAGCCAAAGCTCTGCAAGTGCGGGTATCAATACAGGCGGGGAAGATATCTTCCAATCTGTATCAGGTGGGCCCTTTACCCTCAATCCCAATGAGGATCGCCTGATAGCTTTTGCAGTAATGGGAGGCAGCATTTACCAGAAGTTGGTCAGTGCCAATACGTCAGCCGGGGAGAAATACAGATGTGTAATCCTGGGAGAAGGGCCTACAGCAGGTTTCTCTCTCTCTGATACCCTTATTGCACCAGACACCCAGGTCCAATTCAGCGACCAGAATACGAACTTGATTTCCTCTCAATGGGAATTTGGAGATGGGCAATCTGCTTCGGGGGCAACGACCTCCCATTCCTTTTCCCAACCCGGGGTATATACCATTTCGCTATTCAGTTCAGATGGCGATTGCGAGGTGAGATCTCAGGCAACAATTACCGTTGACAACAGTGTTTCAATTAGTACTGACCTCACAACGGAGGCTTTTTCTGTTTCACCCAATCCAACTACAGGTTCATTTGAAATCAGCTGGTCTTCCGATTTCTACGGCCGGCATGGAATCTCAATTACTAATTTGGCGGGCCAGCGTATCTGGGAATCCAGTTTCCTGAAACTGCAGCAAGATGAGTCTGAATCTTTCAATATTCCCAATCTGGCACCCGGCATCTATGTACTGACCCTGGAATATGAATCCATTCAGATGCATCAAAAGCTACACATTCTCAAATAAGCGAATCGCCCTGATCTGAACGAATCAGATCAGGGCGATTTATGATTCCAGAGAATCCAGGGTATCAGGCGATGTCTTTCTCCCGATAATAGGCAATTACATCGTCGAGGATGCTATCCAGGTCATGCACCATCTCAAACCCAAGGGTTTCTGTAAGCTTAGTAATGTCAGCGGTCCGCCGGTTCATATCTTCAAATCCTGAGCCATAGGCTTTCTCATAAGGAATATGGACAAGCTTGGATTTACTTCCTGATCGATCTATTACTTTTTGCGCCAATTCATTGATGGTCAACTCGTTAGGATTCCCCACATTGAACTCCTCCCCTACCCCTTTACCAGTTATCATCAATCCGGTTACTGCTCGTATTGCATCTTGCACGTGCATAAAACTCCTCCGCTGCTCTCCCGATCCAAAAACGACCAAATCTTCTCCTGCAAGTGCTCGTTGCACAAAATTAGGGATTACCATTCCAAACTCTGAGATTTGACGGGGCCCTACGGTATTAAAGAAGCGGACGACTACAACTTCAGTGTTAAATTCTTTGTGATAGGCAAAGGCCAGAAACTCATCCATGGCCTTGGTATTGGCATAAGCCCATCGATGATTACGTGTTGATCCTTCAATCCGGTAATCCGTTTCTTTCAATTTCCGTTTGTGGGTTGGGTCCAGAAAATCAAGGCTTTTTCCGTAAATCTCAGAAGTAGAAGCGAGCATAACTCTTTTTTTATGCCGGTTCACTGTTTCCAGTACGATATCTACCCCCCGAATATTCCCTAGAATTGCATGGACAGGATTTTCCATGATATATTTCACTCCTACTGGTGCTGCAAGGTGATAGCAATGATCACACCATACCACCATATCATCCATCAATTCAAGATCGGTTACGCTACCGGTGGTAAGTTCAAAATTAGAGTTCTCTTGCAGGTGAGTAATATTCTCGATCTTTCCTGTAGAAAAATCATCAATGACTTTTACCTCATGGCCGAGGCTAAGGAGTAACTCGGACAAGTTTGAACCAATAAATCCGGCGCCCCCGGTAATCAAAACTTTCATGAAAATCTGTATTAAAATTAATTGAGTTCTCTTTACGGGTGCAAGTTAGGTATTCTCTTGGGATGAATAGTATTCCTAAGCAGATAAAACTAACATCCGAAAAACTTTAGCTTTCGGTTATGAATCCAACCTGATTTCCCCAAAAAATCAGGACTCCTAGCATATACGCTAAACCAAACAACCTGCTCCGATTTAAACGGGGCAGGTTGATATTCAATTCATGCACTAAAATAGTGATCTTTATCTGCGCTCTTCGCCATCGCCATCTTCCTTAGGCAGGAGGACTTTATGGCTCAGACGGAACTTACCGGATTTCTTATCTACTCCTATGAGTTTGATATCGATTTCATCTCCCACTTCAAAAATCCCCTCCATACTACGCAGTCTATGGTGTGCAATTTCTGAAATGTGCAGGAGGCCTTCTTTTCCGGGTAAGAACTCAACAAAGGCACCATAATCCATAATGGTTTTCACTTTTGCCTTGTATACTTCTCCTACCTCAGGCATAGCTACTAAACCTCGAATCTGACGAACAGCATCTTCGATCCCTTCTTTATTATCAGAAGAGATTGTTGCCGTTCCCACATTGCCTTCTCCTTCTTCGAGATTGATCTGAGTTCCTGTCAGGGCTTGAATTTCCTGAATTACCTTACCCCCTGGTCCAATGACTGCACCAAATGCTTCATGTGGTATATCCATTTTGAAGAATCGAGGTGCATAAGGAGAATAATCGTCTCTTGCTTCTGGCAAGACTTTCATCATTTCATCCAAGATATGGAGACGTCCTACTTTGGATTGCTCCAGGGCTTTCTCAATGATTTCGTAGGAAAGCCCACGAATCTTGATATCCATCTGACAAGCAGTAAGCCCTTCAGTGGTTCCTGCTACCTTGAAGTCCATATCACCAAGGAAATCTTCATCTCCCAGGATATCAGACAGGACAGCGTAGCTTCCGTCTTCCAGGGTAATGAGCCCCATTGCGATACCGGAAACCGGACGAATGATATTCACCCCTGCATCCATCAATGCAAGTGTCCCTCCACAAACAGAGGCCATAGAACTGGAACCATTGGACTCCAAAATCAGCGACTCTACCCGGAGGGTATAAGCGAGTTCTTCCGGAATCATAGGCTTAATAGAACGCTCTGCGAGGTTACCATGACCAATCTCACGACGGCCCGGCCCACGATTAAAGCGAACTTCTCCTGTCGAAAAACCGGGAAAGGTGTATTGCAACATAAATCGCTTACTTCCTCTGTAGGTCGCAGTGTCCATGGTTTGCTCGTCAAACTTAGTTCCGAGCGTCACCATACAGATACTTTGTGTTTCTCCACGGGTGAAGACAGCTGATCCATGTGTACGAGGCATGTAACCAGCGATACCCCAAATCGGGCGTACATCTTCCGGTCCACGTCCATCCAGACGAAGGCGTTTGTTAACGACTGTCGCCCGGATAATTTCTTTTTGTATTTTCTTGAAATACTCTCCTAATTTTGCACCGAAATAGGGGTCTTCTCCAAACTCTTCGGCCAGGCCTTCCTTTGCAGCAGTTTTGAGGCCACCGATTTTTTCGGAGCGCTCATCTTTTCCCATTGAACCATTGGCTACTTCTTCAAAGCCTTCTGCAACGATCACTTTGATCGCATTATACATGGCTTCATCAAAAGGAAGGGTATCATATTCGCGGGTAGTTTTACCAACTGCCGCTCTCAACTCTTCTTGCATGGCGTTCATTTGACGAATCGTCTCATGGGCAAACTTCAGCCCTGCCAAAAGAACTTCTTCGCTGACTTCCTTCATTTCCCCCTCTACCATGTTGATGGAATCGCTGGTTGCAGCAACCATTAGTTCAAGATCACAGACTGCCATTTGGTCCCGGGTAGGGTTGATCACAAACTCGCCATCAATTCTGGCTACACGAGCCTCCGCAACCGGATCTGGGAAAGGAATATCAGATACACATAATGCGGCAGATGCAGCCAGACATGCGAGTGAATCGCCTTGTTCTTGTGTATCAGAAGAAATTAGCTGAACCATCACCTGAGTATCCCCATGATAATCATCCGGGAACAGGGGGCGGATTGCGCGGTCAATCAAACGTGAAGTCAGGATTTCTCCTTCTCCCATTCTGCCATCACGCTTAAAAAAACCTCCTGGAAATTTACCAGCAGCCGAAAACTTTTCCATATAATCCACGGAAAGCGGCAAGAAATCTGTTTCCAGGTTAATTTCCTTCTTAGCAACAACTGTTGCCAACAACATAGTATCCCCACATTTCAGCACAACTGCGCCATCCGCTTGCTTTGCCAATCTGCCGGTCTCAATACTAATTACCCGACCGTCTGGCAGGGTCATACTTTTTTCTACATAATTCATAAATACAATTCTTATGGGAGTATGTCTGGCAGGAAATAAAAAATTGGGAATTACTTTCTAATTCCCAATTCTTTGATAATCGCGCGATAACGATTGATGTCTTTCCGCTTGAGGTAATCCAGCATTTTCCTGCGCTTACCTACCAGTCGTTGTAGTCCTATTTGCGTAGAAGCATCTTTTCTGTTAAGCTTCAGGTGTTCTGTAAGCCTTGCAATCCGATACGTAAAAAGGGCAACCTGGGACTCGGGAGATCCCGTATCCTTATCAGTTTTCTGATTGCCGTGCTGCTTAAATATTTCTTCTTTTAATTCTTTGTACAAGTACATCTAACCGTAATTTTAGGTGCTTGAATTTTGAACTCGCAAATATATGGATTAAATCTACAGTATCAAAGGTATGAGAATTAAGATTTATACTGCGAGTTGAAACCGTAATAAAACGATAATATGAATAATATAATTCCCTTTTTTTTATTCCTCACCCTCTTTCATTTCGGGCTACAAGGGCAGAATTCGCGTATATTCAGCATAAATCCCTGGACTGATATTTCCATAGCCGGAGGTAGCCTGATTGCTAATTATGTGGGCCTGGGTATTGTGAACGGAAAGCGGAGTGTCGATTCGCTAACAGCCTACAGCCTGGATCCCCAAATGGTAAATGTTTTTGACCGGGGAGCGACCCGCCAGGACCCGAGTCGGGCGGTTACTGCAGAAAGTAATTCGGACATCCTGATGAATGGCAGCCTGATTGCGCCATTCCTTCTATTTGCGGACAAGCAAGTTCGATCAGAATGGAAAGAGGTTTTGCTCCTCTATACCCAGACACAAGGGATCACTGGTAGTCTTTATTCCTGGGGCTCAGCAATCCATATAGACCGGATACGGCCGGTTGCTTACAATCCCCGCGAATCCCTGGAAAGGCGTACCGGCGGTAGCACATACAATTCTTTTTACAGCGGACATGTGGCATCCTCTACTGCGGCTACCTTTTTCATGGTGAAAGTTTACACTTCTTTCTACCCCGAAAAATTCACCGGTAAAAAATGGCTCTTGTACGGAGCAGCCAGTATTCCTCCTGCGCTTGTGGGCTTGTATCGGTACCGGGGCGGGAAGCATTTTCCCAGTGATCTCCTGGTGGGCTATGTTATTGGAGCAATGACGGGTATTCTGGTCCCTGATATTCATCTGAGAAAAAAGAATAAACAAATCAGTATCCTTCCTATGGCTGGTGAACACTTAGGCCTGGCAACCCGTATCAGGTTTTAGTAACAACTTTTTCTTACTCACATCTTATATCTCTTTTCTTACCCATAGACATGTCAGAAGCATTACATCTTACCCAGGGCATCAGCCGTGCCGAAAGATATCGAGAACTCCTCCCTCAAATTGAAGCAGTGATCAGCGGAGAGCCTGATCTCATCGCCAATCTTGCTAACATCAGTGCGATGCTGAAAGAAGGTCTTGGCTTTTTTTGGGTGGGGTTTTATCGTACGATCAAAGGGGAATTGGTCTTAGGGCCATTTCAGGGCCCGCTCGCGTGTACCCGCATTGCGTTTGGAAAAGGAGTATGTGGAACAGCTGCCCTTCAGCAATCCAGTATACAAGTTCCGGATGTAGATGCATTTCCGGGTCATATTGCCTGTAGCAGTCTGTCGAAGTCAGAAGTAGTTATTCCCCTGATTTCCTCAGGAGAGACCGTCTTGATTCTCGATGTGGACAGTGATACGATCAATGATTTTTCCGATACTGACATAAGCGCATTGGAACAGATAATGGAAATGGTAAAGCGTCAGCATTTTGCAGCCTGACTAGCGCGCGTTGTAGCTAACTACAATTTCAAAGTTAATGGCGCGCATACGCCCCCCATCATGAAATACGCCCCCCGAACCTCCAGGGTCGGGGTTTTTCAGGGTATTTGCAATCCCTACCAGGTAGTAGCTCCCAAAACCCACGGAACCAAAACGCGTAGGCCAGTTGGCAGATAAGCCAAAAGGCAAATACAAATAGATTTTATTCACCTCATTGTCAAATCCTGGCTCCTGAAAGCCATCGGATTTGAAGCGATAGCCAAGTACATAGCCAATCTTAGGGTTAATTGCCTTAAAACGCGGGCCCACTTTCAGGTCCATTTCTATTGCAGTAATTCCAACATTTTGGTCGCTGTTTCCAAAGTCTTGCATCACGACGGGAAAGTTGGGAAATCCCTTCTCAGTCGAATTTTTATATACGACATTTGTCCCTAATTCGAAACCTCTTTTCTCACTATAGTTGCTATAGAACAGCCCAAATACTCCCGTTGAAAACCAGTCTTCGACCAGGGCATAGTCCTTCGCCTGATGAAAATAATTGAGGTTCGTGGCAAATCGGAGACCAATCCCACGCTGAGCAAATCCGAAGTTAACCGTGCTCAACAATACTGTACATACAAACAATCTAATAAGCATATAGCAACTTAGCATTTTTTCAGATATTCCCCTTACACAAATATGGTCATTTTTTTGGTATAGGCGGCCGAAATATCCTGGACAATAAGGTAAGTAAAAGTACTCAATTCGGTCGAAAAAGAAGATTTGCAGCCTGTTCATACACCAATTATGCCAACTAACACACTGAGTCCTGATTAGGAATACGCATATCTTTATCTTGTACTTATTATCACATGTAATCAGGAATTAAGCCTGTCGTACATGTCTTAACAAGAGCCACTAACAACCAGAAAACCTCACACCAATAGCATTTTTCTCCCCTGCCCCGTAGTCTCGCCTTTCAGGAACAGAACGCATAGTTCATATTGATTATCGCCTTGCGATCCGCTTAGCCGGTCATCGCCGATATGCTCTTTATATCTGTCGATTATCTACCTGAAACCGTTACATCCATGTCAGTCACGACCTTCAAAAAAGCAACTCAGCAATGTCCCAATTGTCAATCTCCCCTCTCGGAGCAGGTTGCCAATTGTGTCGCATGTGGTGCTCTGATTCCGGTCATACACGTGTTTACCAGTCTCCAAAAAGTCATTCGCCTAGACAGTCCCCTTACCCTGGAATGGGAAGTAGAAGGGGCTGAAACAATCGAAATACTGCCTGATATAGGTAAAGTTGCCCCTTCCGGCCGGACCTATGCGTATCCAACAAAGGCGACAACTTATACGCTATTGGCGACCACTTCCGACCAAATTGTGGAAGCACAGATAAGCTGCACCTTGTCAGCTCCTGTGATTAACTACTTCACAGCAGCTGACAGCAAGATCAATCTCCGGTATCCAACCATTTTACATTGGGAGGTAGATAATGCAGAGACGATCCATATTGACAGAGGCGTAGGCGAAGTTACAGGACGTAGTTTTATGGAAGCGAGGCTCACTGAGCCTGGTATTTATACATTAACTGCTCAAAACGCCAGCGGTACGGTTTCAGAAACAATCGAATTAACGCTACCCAAACCCGAGATCACCCTCTTTTCTTCAGGTAATAAGGCTGTTCGGCCAGGCCTCCCCTCACTTTTAATGTGGGAAGTCGAAAATGCAGAAAAAGTATATCTCGAACCGGAAATCGGCGAGGTTACCGACATCATTCGGCAAGAAGTATTTCCAGAAAAAACTACTGTCTATACCCTCACAGCTGAAAACCACTCCGGGACGGTATCCCGCGAAGTCACACTTGAACTTCCTCCCCCCAAGATATTATTCTTCGAAGCCAGCGACAATCTCTCCACTGAAGGAAAGGCAGTCGAATTTTTCTGGCGAGTTGAGAATTCATATAAAGTAGAGATCAACCAAGGCATCGGCGAGGTAACTGATCTTCAAAAAGTCAAGGTCAAACCCTCCTCAGCTTTTGCACAATACGTCCTGACGGCAACCGGGCATTCCGGCGTAAAACGACGATCTCTGAGCCTAAGTGTATTTCCGGTACCCCTACAGGAATCCCTCTTAATTCCCATACCCGATATGAACACAGATCTGGAACTAACAAATCTTGAACTGGACACATCGCCCCCAGAACTTTCTTTTGATCCCAGGAGAATGGAAGACCTCGAATATATCCAGGAGGTAGACCTTCCAGAAGAATTTTTCTCGATGGAGAGACCCAGTATTCGAAGAGAAATCAAATTCCTTTTAAAAGTCCTCAAACAAGGCCTCAACAAAAATTCAGACACTATACAAAGCAGCAATCATGAATAATTACCCTGATATCCTGGATGACAGCCTAAATGATCCGCAAGGGGAATTAAGCGCTATCAAGCGATTCTTTTTCTCTTGTGCCGGGTCCTACACCAAAATTTTGGAGATTACTCCTTCCGAGCATAACAAGTATGTCGGAATTGGTGCGACTATCTTTCTTACTGCCTGCCTTGCCGTTATTTCAGGCACATTCGCGATTAATACCATCGTTGATAATTTTGCCATTTCCATCTTTTTTGGATTGTTATGGGGGGCATTGATTTTCAACCTTGACAGGTACATTGTCTCAAGTATCAGGAAAGAGGGGAAGTTCTGGAATGAGTTTGGATTGGCAGTCCCACGTTTGGTCCTGGCCATGCTGATTTCAGTGGTCATCACTAAGCCGATCGAAGCGGAACTATTTCGCAATCAAATCGACTCCGAATTGGTTGCCTATACTGCCGATTTGGAAAAAAGTGCAGAAATGAATCTGAATGAAAAGTTGGGAATCGACTCCCTTCGGTCATCAGTAGAGCGCATTGATAGCTTGCGCAGGAATTACAAGCGGGAAAAAGAAGGCAAGCCGACCTCTTTCAACTTTGGTGAGGTAAGTGTTGAATATGATCAAGCAAAAACTGAGTTCGATAAGATTTCAGCGCGCAATCGTCCTATCATCGCTGCAAACACCAAAAAGCGAGGATACCTGTGGGATACGCATGCCAAGAAGGTATTCAAGGAAGATGAAAATGGCAATCAGGTATTCGACAGATGGAATTTCCCGGACCCTTACCAAAGCCAAAGTACAGAACTTTATAAAATCAATAAGCAACTCAAGAAGCAAATTGCTGAAAAGGAAGCAGTTGTCGTAGAATTAGAAACCAAACGACTGGCCTTCCAGCAAGAGTTTTCCAGTGGAATAGAAGAAGAAATTGCCTTCTTGAAGAAGAAGCGGGAAGACCTGATGCTGACGCTCGAAGAAAGGGAAAACCGCAAGCGCACTGAGTTGCCGCTCGTATTGGAAAAGGCCAAGAAATATGGAGTGGGATTCCCGGCTAAGATTCAGGCACTTGAGCGCCTCAAGGATGACAGCTCTTCTATCTGGTGGATCAGCAACATGATTGTATTATTGTTCATGCTAATTGAGACCTCTCCTGTATTTGTGAAACTGATCTCCAAGCGTGGCCCTTATGATTATATCCTCAATCGAGTTGAGCATCAAAAGAAGGTACGTTCCCTGAAACTCATTTCAGATATGAACGAAGACCTGAATGCTTCAGTAAGGCGACAAGCACGCCGCAACCAGCAGCGATATGCCGAGGAGGTACTCGCTACTGATGATTTCTAAGTCAATACGCTATTTCGCATAAAAGAAACCCGGTAAGGCCTAGGCTTTTACCGGGTTTTTATGTCAGTAATTGATTACAATTAAGCAGTCATCCACTTGAATTGGTATTCCTGTGTAGGAGTTTGCAAACGATCAGCAATCCTGCGAAGGCGCATTGGAAGCCGCATCAGGTAATCCCGGGCTTTTTCGGCTGAATCATTCAAATCCGATATTTTATCAATCTCCCAATCGATCAGGAGTGAATCCATGATATCGATATAATCATGCGTGGTGTACACACCAAGGCGCTGGGCAGCATCTGAGAAATGCTCAAACAAATCCCCGATCTTATCCCCAGACTCCCGCAAGAAATGCGCAGGCATCACAATTTTTTTCTTCATCATATCTTCGAATGCCAGCATCATCTCGCTGGGATCAAATTCAAAGATCTGCTTAACAAAGGCCTTATACGCATTTGCATGCCTGGCTTCATCACTCGCAATAATTCCACACATTTTGGCGAGGAGCTTATTGCCTTTTTGCTTGGCAAGGGTAGCTACCCGGCGGTGTGAGACATTTGTCGCCAGTTCCTGGAAACTTGTGTACACAAAATTCCGATAAGGATCCTGACTGGTTCCAATATCAAATCCATCACTGATCAGGTGCTGAGTGGAGATTTCCATTTCTCGCATATTCACCTGGCCGGAGAGGTAGAGGTATTTATTGAGCAAATCTCCATGGCGATTTTCCTCTGCTGTCCATGAACGGACCCAGGCAGCCCATCCAATCCTGCCTTCCTGATCTACTCCTACGACATCCATTAGCCAGGATTCGTAGGTAGGCAATGCCTCTTCCGTAATGGTATCTCCGATTAGAACCGCCCAGAAATCGTAACTCATTTCCTTGGCTAATTCCTGGATTTCTTCCAGTTTGGAAAAGAAACCTGTTTCGCGCGCATCCGGCAAAATATCAGCAGGCTGCCAGTTGGTTTCAATAGGGGTTAAATATTTTTTCATCAAGCCTTCCAATAGGGGCTCGATCGTCTGCATGACTTCCAGTCTGATGTGTTTTAGGGACATCTTTTGTTCGCTTGAATGAAATTAAGCTAGCAAGAAAAGACAATAAAATCAGATATGAAAGCGAGTCACAGA
>CAYGTH010000127.1:0-16118 GCA_964352745.1 uncultured Bacteroidia bacterium | reverse complement strand
GGATCAGTGGAAAAGATCAAGCAAAATCGATAACTTATTTTTTGAGCGTTACTTATTCCTCTCCAATCTCCTCCATCCGTTCCTGCCAGTCTCCCGTATCGGATCTGCGTTTCAATCGGTCGCGCAGCAGCATATAAATCCCCCAGCAACCCGCGAGCATCATGACAACAAATATCCATCTCAAGGTTGTCAGGCTTGGGAAAATGCTAATTAAGGCACCGGTAGCGATGCGTTCGCCTACCCACATGAATCCCCAGGCTATGAGGGCGTAGAGTTGCCAGGTACGGGGCTGTTCTCCTTTTTCTGTTGCAAGCTTCCCTAAGCGCCACAGTAAGACCGCAGAGATGCCCAGGAAACCAACAAGGATAAGGATATATAGCATATAAAGTGGGGCTTTTTTTCTTTCTTCTTCTCTCTTTCTTCTTGAATCTTCCCTGCTTACCAGGTAATTTTTTCTTTATTCAAAAAGGCATGGATACCGCGTTTGCAATCATCCGTTGCACGGGCGTAAGCATTCATTTTTGCTGCGAAGGTAAGGGCATTATTTAGCGGTAAATCCGGTAGATCAGCAGCCATTTTTTTGGTTAACTGCATCGATGCCGAAGAATTTTGAATACAGAGCCGCGTGGCAAACTGAAAAACGTAGCCTTGGATCTGATCCGCCGGAATGATATTGTTGATCAAATCATATCGCATGGCCTTATCGGCACTGATCATATCCGCAGACAACATCAATTCCTTGGCTCGGGTTTCTCCGATTTTACGCAACAAAAACACCATCGCGATTGCTGGTACAAACCCGACCCGGGCCTCCGTATAACCAAACTGTGCTTCTGGTACCACAAATGCAAAATCACAAACGGAGACAAGCCCACATCCTGCTGCCATGGCATGCCCTTCTACCTGTGCGATGAATATTTTAGACGAGCGATAAATCAATTGAAATACTTCCCCCAGCACCTGTGAGTCAGCCATGTTCTCTTCCAGGGTAAAAGCCTGCATTTTTTTGACATATTCCAGATCTGCACCTGCGCAAAATACCGGACCGTTGGCATTGAGGACGACGACTTTTACAAGTGCCGTATTCTCTGCGCGCATGATCGCGTCTCTTAACTCAATCAATAAAACATCATTGAGGGCATTTCTTTTTTCGGGGCGGTTGAGCGTGATATAGGCGATCCTGTCATTGACGGTATATGCTAATGTCTGGTACAATTTCATGCGGTATTATAAGTTGCGTAAGGCGATGTAAATTCCTACTACCCATTTACTTGGAATGGCTAATCAGTAATGAGAGCAATCAGGAGATAATTGGGATGAGCAGGGGAATTATTTGTTGAGGGATTCCCGAATCCCCTGCACATATTCCAGATTCGTGCCAGTAAAATCAGCGATGTTGTCAAGTGTCAATATGCCTTGCTGATACTGCAAAGACCTTAGCATACGCTCAATCGTCGTATGAAGAACTGCTTCGGATCCTTTTTCAACACCTTCGGCAACCCCTTGTGCAATTCCCTGTTGAAATCGTATGTCTTTTTCCAAATCGTAAGTAAACGGCATAGCACTGAGGATTTGCGTGATTTGTGTTTGTAAATTACGTAATTGAGAAAGCACTTCCAATTGTTTTACCCGCTGATCCAGCTGCAAACTTTCGTCAGATATAGAACGTAGCCGGGTGATGATTTGTTGAATAATCATTTCAGGAGGCAGGCTATCAAAGTCTGCTAAAATGGCCAGGATTACCTCTTCCGGTGTATCAGATTTGAGTAACTCTGTCGCGGACAAGTCTCGAAAATCCTTGATCGAATAACTGTACAGTAAGCGTTCATGCTCCAGTGAATTGTACATGCGAATCGGATCAGCACCCAGAAAAAATACACATTGCACGATGGGAATTCGGTATTTTCGATAGAGAAGCGCATAATATTCGAGCATGCGACAGGTCATATCCGGATTATTGGAAGATTGGAATTCCAAATGAAGCAGGTAATCCGGTCCCCACCCCTCCATACATATCTTCTTGAGAAAGTCTGGTTTACGTTCAATCGTATGCTGGAGGTCATCCGGGAGTTCTTCTGTTTTTCGGGCTTGTATCCCCAGCATGCGCTGCGCCATCGGTACAAAGATTTCTTCAACGATCTCTTTAAGGATTTTATCGTAAGGATTTGGCATGGCTCAGAATTACGCAGATTCCGGATAAGGGATAGTGGAAGGCTTGGGACGCAACCAGGTACTAACAGGCAATTGCGGGATCGCAATTAGTATCAGCGCAGCAAGCAGTTGAATCAGAACAATTCGGAGACCCGGTTCGTCCCAGGCAAACTCCGTAATCAGGGCATGGGGGAGGCTTGCTACCCATTTGCAAAATTCCAATAAGGCACTTAACAACAGATAGGAAAGATACCCGAGTACTAAATTGACGCCGGGAACGGCAATCAGCATGACTGTTGCAAAACCCGATAATACTACGGCAGAAGTGAGGAGGGTAAGGCACACATTGCTGAGGAGGAAATAAGTAGGGAATTGCCCAAAGTGAATCAAAATCAACGGCAGGGTACTCAATTGAGCAATCAGGGTAATCCCTACCCAACTGTACACTTTATTCAATAAGGGAAAAGGCGTTTTAACAGATCGCTCGAATAGGGGATATAGAATCAGGATACCCGTTACGGCCGAATAAGAAAGTTGAAATCCAGCATGAAAGACAACTTCGGGGTTCCAGACCATTTGAAGGAGGGCCGATAAGGCTACAACATTGAGGATGTGATAGCGCTGATATCCGATTTTGAATACGAGAATGGTCCCAAACATCACCACAGCCCGGATCACCGCAGGACTACCACCGGTAATCATCATATAAATAAGCAGCAGCACCAGCATGAGGAGGTATTTGAGCCGACGACCATTTTTGAATAAGTGCAATACCTGGAGCAGGGTATTGAGCATGAGGTAAATAATCCCGACATGTAAACCTGAAATGGCCAGGATGTGGCTGACGCCCGCAGTGGCAAATGCATCCCGGGTTTCGCGACTGAGGTCGTGTTTGTCACCCAATAACATAGCCTGTGCGATTCCGGCTGTCTCTGTTTCTGGGATTAATTTTTTCAGCCGTCGGGAAAGAGTCTGTTGGATATAGTCAAAGTAAAACTGACGGGTGATATGAGGCCTGCCTATCACGAAAGATTTGCAGTATGCGGCATGAGTGATTCCCAGTGATTGGAGGTAGCTCAGGTATGAAGGGTAGCGACTGTAAAGATCAGTTATAAATACAGTTGCGTAGATAGAATCATGTTTTTGAATCGAACGCGTTTCTGCTGTATCAATATATAGGAGCAAGTGGCCGGGGAGTGATCGGAGCGTATCCCCTTCCATATAACCCGCAATTGCTACTTGCGCTTTTCTTCCATAAGCATTTGTGCTGGGGGATGAGGTAACCACCCCAACAATCTGCACCTGCTCACAATTAATCGGAGCTAAACCCAGGCCTGGTTCATGTGTAGCAGCGAGATAGCTAACAGCTCCCGCCCCGATGGTGGAGAGATACATCATCACTGCAATCAGTATTTCAAAGCGAAAAGAAGCCATTCGCCGATTGAGCATCAGGCAAACCAGGTAAATCGGAAAGGCAGCCAGACTGTATCCGGCAGCAGGCCATCCAAATGATTGGGCGAGAAAGATACCCGCCATAAAACTGAGAGCGAGTTTGACCAGGGGAAGGGAGCGCAGCTTTTTCATGTATGCAAATTGTGTGTGCATACGCGGCTTTCTATGGAAACTTCGGCGGGCCGTGCGCTTGCGTAAGCTCCTGATTTCAGGGATGACATTGCGTAAAAACCGCAATAGGGGATAGCGTAATTATGCGGACTTGTTCCTGTATTATTTTTGCATTGGAAAAAATAACAGGCAGATGAAAGGTCTTACACGTTTAATATATCATCTCGGTGAATTTTTGAATTTCAACAGAGGGGGCATTGGGTTCATCTCGCGGCGTAAATATTACCATTTGCGTAGTAAATATGATTTTTGCATTCAATGATTGTTAATTTTCGGTGATTGAAGAATAATTACCATCTCCTCAAACCCTGGCTGATTAAATGGAATTGCATAACGAGAAAACATGAGTATAAAAGGCTACTTGAAAATTAATATTGCTTTGTGTCTGATATTGGGATTTTCGATGAATGTAAAAGGACAATCTCTGCTGGATTGGAGTGTGCTGGGATATCTGGAAGACGAGGCAATTCCGGGCGAAGTAGATACTTATTTTGATAATGTAAATTTTGATGCAAATCCTCATCATGGATTTGCTACTTCAGGTGGCGGGGTAAGTGGCTGGTTGTCCCAGTCTTTTGATGATGTCGGAAGTTCCGGAATCACGGTTACCATCAAAAACTCCCTCAATCACACTGACGATGTATTAGAGGGCCCATCTATTTATGGAGTCGGAGCCGGCTCTAATCCCGATTGCCTGGTAACAGGTGCCAATGCACTTAGAATCAACAATGATAAAGAATTCCCAATTACCCCGGTTACGGTCATCATTAACTTTTCAGCAGCGGTTACGATTGATGAATTTATCGTGGGTAGCCTTTCTGTAATCGGAACAGATGGATTTGAAAATATAGCTGTACGTGCATTTACAGGAGTAGATGGGACCGGTTCTACAGTAGCAGCAGCAGCTTACGAAAATATTTCTGACTATGATTCAGGCGTAAGTCTGGAACATGGGATGAGCGATTTAGCATGCACTGCCACAACTAATCAATTAACCAATATCATGATGGCCGCTCCCAGTGCTAATAATACCTATCATGTAATGGGGTTTGGTCTGCAAGACGAAGGTCGCTATGGCCGGGCGAAGTGGGAATGGTCCAGCCCGATTAGATCCATTGCTGTATCTACCTGGATTACGAATACCGGAAGCCTGATAGACCCCAATTATGAATACAGTTATCACTCGATTCTCATTTCGCCTATTTCCTTCTCCGCTGCCACTTCATTTCCAGTAGAATGGCTGGAGATACTGGCAGAACAGCAGGGAGATGATGGTGTGCTTTCGTGGACAGCAATTGAAAAAGGGAATGCCTATTACGTGATTGAAAGATCGGTTGATTCCCGCATATTTGAAGCAATTGGGCAGGTAGATGCACGCGGAATCCAGGGCTCTTCTCAAGCGTATTCATTTGTTGATCCCCTCGTTGCAGAGGTCGGGCTTTCAGTCATACAATACCGCTTGAAGCAGGTTGATTTTGACGGAAATGTGAGCTATTCGCCTTTGATTGAGTTGAACCTGGAGCGTAGGTTCGATCAGCACGTTAAGTTGAACTTACTGCCTAATCCTGTGTCTGAAAAGGGACATATATACTACGAAACCTCATCAGAAAGACAGGTCCAATTGGAAGTGTTTTCCATTCAGGGAAGACGAATGATGGATGCGGTGCTACCGGCAAGCAATGGGGCAGGCGTTCATCAGCTGGATGTTTCGGGTTGGGCACCCGGTATCTATGTAATTCGCCTCTATAATGAAGAAGTGGCAACTACTCGCCGCATGATGGTCCGATAGGACAATTGGGGGCTGGAAATGTTAAAAGTTCCAGCGGAATATTTTCTAAAATCTAAAATCACGTCTAAGACTTCCGCGTAAAAACCCAATCATTTTCCGTTGAGAGCGACTCATTATAGGAATAGCCCATCCCTTCAAACGCCTTCAGGTGTTCGGGATCGGTAATTTTTTCCTTAATGGCAAAATCGCACATCGCACCTCTCGCGTGCTTCACAAACAGGAAAATAGACTTATAAGACCCATTTCGCTCATCTTTAAAACTCGGCGTAATCACACGAGTCCCTAGCTTTTTGGACTGAATGGACTTGAAATACTCATTGGAAGCCACATTGATCAGGATATCGGACCCTGATTCGGCCAGGGCTTGCTTCAGGGCTTTTGTGATGCGCTCTCCCCAGAATTCATACAAATTCTTACCCCGCCGATTCTGAAATCGGGTTCCCATTTCCAGGCGATAAGGCTGGATCAAATCCAGCGGTTTGAGAAGGCCATATAAGCCGGAGAGGATACGCAAATGTTGTTGGGCAAATTCGAACTCGCTTGCTTCATAGCTATCTACCTCCATTTTCTGATACACATCCCCCTTAAAAGCGAGCAGCGCCTGCTTGGCATTTTGGGGTGTAAAAGGGACTGAAAAATCCTGAAATCGCTCGAAATTAAGCTGGGCCAGATTACTACTGATCCCCATGAGCTCCATTAATTTGGGTGCGGACAAACGTGCAAGGGATTTTACCAGTTTTTGGGATTCTGCAAGGAGAGCTGGTTGTGTATAGGTTTGTGGCGTTTCGTTATCTGAAAAGTCAAGTTTTTTAGCAGGAGATATAAGAAAAATCATGTCTCGTCGATTTGTCGTTTGTCGAAAAGGGCAAGCAGGAAAGTGATATCAATTTATCCCGGATGCACTACTTGTCATCTAAAGTAAAATTAACTAATTCTATCCATACGGTTAGCTCGGCTTCTCTGTTACCATCAGTTCCGGATCGGGGTATTTGAAGGTGTAGTTTAGGTCTGATTTGATATGATCGTTCAAAATCAATTTCCCTTCGCCTGTATTTTGAGAAGAGAATACAGGAGGGCGGAGCCCCATTTTGATCGCTGCTTTCAGGTAGAATGTGCCTCTGCTGGGATGCAAATCTGATGAGGCATTATAAGCGGTGCCCCATTTTTCTTGCTTAATGATTTCGTAGATTAAATTCACACAATCATCCCGGTGAATCAAATTAACCGGATGCGCAGGATTAGGAACATTACTTTTGCCCGCCAAAAAACGGCCGGGATGCCGATCCCCTCCTACGAGGCCACTCATTCGTAATACCGTAAGCGAAGGGCTTGCATCTTTCAGGAGCTTTTCCGCAGAAATCAAGGCTTGTCCAGACCCTTTTGTAGCAGTAAAAGGGCTCTCCTCAGTTACGGCCCCGGATGTGCCTGCATATACCGAAGTAGAACTGACAAACAGGATATGTTTGATAGAAGAATCATCTACTGCTTCCAGTAGTTGCATGATCTTGGCCGGAAACTCAGTTTCTACATTAGGATCCCGCCGGCCTGGGGGAATATTCAGGATCAGGGCATCACTTTCCAGAAAAGATTCGATATTCCCTTCGATTCCACTGGGTTGCAACCTGATCTCATAAGGGCGAATCCCATTTCGCTGAAGTTCTCCCATCCTGGCTTCCTGCGTAGTGGACCCTTTGATGTTATAACCACGTGTTATGAGCCGTTTTGCCAGGGACAATCCCAGCCAGCCGCATCCTAATATGGAGCATGTTTTGATCAAAATAATAAGGGGTTCATATGGTTTAGCCTCTCAAATCCGAGCGCGGAAGGTACAGGTACAGCGGGCAAAATGCAAACAGATTAACCCGATAAATGCTCCTTTGCCTCAATTTGGGACCTTACAGATATACGGGAATCTCTTCCGCTACCTGTCGATAACCTGATAAGGGAGACTTATGTTTCTCGGTCCCCGATGTATTGGGAAACCAGATAGCTGATTTTGGGATGCGCTGTGATTTTTTTTGCCTGGTACAAATCCACTTGCTGGGTGCGGTGCGTATGTATGCCATTCACATCAACCCCATAAGCTATCAGATATGAATTTAATCAAGCCATTTCTTCTTGTTTATGTCCTCATCATCGGAATCGGGACTGCTTCTTTACACTCTTGTATCGAAGGAAAATCCCAACAGGCTTCACAAGTTACCTTGCCTGTTTTACTTGACCGGAACCCCGCAATTGGCTCTGCCGAAGAACAGGAGCGGTATCAGCAAACGTATATGACGCTCATGAATCGACTCTGGAAAACGCCGGAAGAAGTAGATGCACGCCTGCGGATGGTTCAATTATACATGTTGGAAGCACGTGCTACCGGAGAGCATGGCTATTATTATCCCGCTGCGTTGCAGGTCCTCAACGAAATCAATACCCTCAAACCTACTCAGGCAGAGACTTTTCAGGCCTTATCGCTCAAAGCCTCTGTTCAACTCTCTTTGCACAATTTTCGACAGGCATTGGAAACGGCCAACCAGGCAGTGGCCCTCAATCCCCACAATGCACAGATCTATGGAGCTTTGATAGATGCTCACGTAGAGTTAGGCGAATATGACGAAGCAGTCGAAATGGCTGATAAGATGATCTCCATTCGGCCTGACCTGAGATCATATTCCCGTATTTCCTACCTCCGCGAAATTCATGGAAAAGTAGATGGGGCCCTCGAAGCCATGCGCATGGCAGTTGCGGCAGCTTATCCCGGATACGAAGAGTCTGCCTGGTGTCGCCTCACCCTCGGCAACCTCTATCAGACGTATGGCGATTTGCAGAATGCCGAATTTCAGTATAAAACCATTCTGATGGAGCGACCCGGCTATCCGTTTGCAACAGCAGCGCTGGCTGAATTGGAACAGGAGAAGGGGAATTATGAAGCCGCTGAAAACCTACTCAAAGAAGCCTGTGCGGTTATTCCGGAAGTCGGGTTTTATCAGCAATTGGCATCCCTCTACCAGAAGACAGGCCGCGACGAAGAAGCCGTTCAAATCCGGGAGCAGGTATTGGAAATGCTGGCAGATGACGAAGCCCATGGCCATAAAATGAGCATGGAATACGCGGCGGTATATCGGGACTTGTTTGGCAATTATGAAAAGGCACTCGAATACGCGATGCTCGAATATGCCGTGCGGCCTGAGAATATTCAGGTAAATCGCCTGCTCGCTTCTATTTACCTGAAAATGGACAAGCCCGAAGTAGCGCGTACGCACCTGGAAAAAGCCAGCCGTACCGATTCCAAAGATCCCGAATTGGCAGAGTTGATGGCACAATTGTGAAGAAGATAAAAGATATTAGATAAAAGAGAATAGATCATAAATATTAAAGACGGAAGCGTACAACCACCTGGTAGCGCTTCCGTCTTTTTTCTAAACTCTAAACTCTCTTATTACCGCAAACTCATTGCGACCATTGAGGTCTCGTTTCCTTGCTGAAGCCGGCAATAATAAATCCCGGCACTCAGGCCGCTTGCATCAAAAGTGATTTCGTATTCGCCCGGAGCATAGTTTTGCTCCGTAAGGGTGCGGATTACACTGCCTCGTGTATCAAAAATCCGAATGCTCAGCGGACCGCCGAGGCTTTCAAATGAGATTCGGGTCGAACCTGAAAAGGGGTTCGGATAATTGATCAGCTTTATTGTTTGCTGAATCGGATCATCCAGATCACTGACATAGGCTTCGCAGGTACTCTGCAAAATGGGGAGGCGCTGGAATCCACTATACAGCAAGTATTCCACGTGCGACTGCTCCACACAAAACCAGTCCATCAGGATAGAGCCATACACAGACCGAAAATCAAACTGCATCGGGACACTGGCCTTATCATCCACATCCGAAGGAATGATCGGATTGGTGCCGTGAATCTGGCCACTTACCTCAGGGCCAAACAACATGAGCGGAGCGGCGGAACCATGATCTGTTCCATAGCTATCATTAGAACGAATTCTGCGCCCAAACTCTGAAAAAGTCATCGACAGTACCCGGTCTTCAACTCCCAGTAATTGGAGGTCATTCTGAAAGGCTGCTACTGCCGTAGATAATTTTCCAAGTAAGTTGGTATGGCTTCCTACCAAAACATCATTGACATCTACCTGCTCGGCATGGGTATCAAATCCTCCCAGGTTGACGATGTAAATCGGTGTTTTTAAGCCGCCGGAAATAAGCTGTGCTACGATTTTTAATTGGTCAGACAAGCTGTTTCCGCTATTGGGGTACATCGTTGAGAGATTGTTGCCGAGGGTAGAAGCACTCTGGATGGTCTGGATGTACTGGTTGGTTTGGAGAATCGTCTGGCGCAGGAAATTCAACTCATAGCCATAGGGGGTATTAGGTACCGAACTTCCTGATCCCGTGGTTAGTTGTATGAATTCATTGGGGTCTTTGATGGCCATTCCCAAACTGCTGGTCATCCCCTGACAAGTGTTTGAGACCGTCGAACCGATCGTTATGGCCAGCGGATCAGGAAAGGAAGTACTCGGATACCCCTCAGGATAATCCGGATGAAAAGAATCCAGGTATCGGCCGAGCCAACCGGTGGTATAGACCTCATCGGCAGGAGAACCAGTTGTCCAGATATCTTGTGATCTGAAGTGTGAAAAATTGGGGTCGGGATATCCTACACTCTGCACAAATGAGGCTTTTCCATCATTGTACAAGTTGTGAATCCCGGCCATCGCGGGATGTAATCCCGTATTCGTGGTAAGATTCAGGACATTGTTTTGAGGAATCAATACATTGCTACGAGCTGCAGAAAGGGTAGAATACTGATCGATTGGAATCAGGGTATTCAACCCATCATTTCCCCCGTTGAGTTGGATCAATACCAATACGCGATCTGTATCGGTGGCGGCTGCGCAAGCTGCTTCGAGGGAAGCATTCATGCCCATTACGCCTATATCGAATCCGCCAAGCAGCAAAGGAAGGGTACTGGCTGCAGCGGTCCGTTTGATGAAATTTCGTCTATTCATGAGGTAAAGATTGAAGGCAGGAATGAATGAATCAGGAAAGGTGGAATTCAGCGAGGCTCATCATCGCATCAAGCAGGGCGCGCAGTTTGTTGGTGACAGAAGCGCGGAGTTCCGGATCATTAGGGTAGGTGAGGAAATCGCTGTATTCCAGCGTCCACTCAAAATCCGGTAAGCCCGGAATCAATACTTCCTTTAGGAAGGCAAATTGCCCCTGATCCAGTGGCTGTGGATATAATAATTGCGCAAACTCTGTGATCAGAGTATTGGGATTGAGCGGATCGCTCACAATATCCAGAAAACCCAGCGGCTCGATCAAAGTCCTGAATCCCGCACTGTTGTACCCGCCGTCAAGGTTGTACTTGCGATGCGTTTTGGTGCGAGCCGGTAGCGTGACAGAACTGATCCAGGCTTCATGAAAACCCGGCACCTGATAATAGGCAGGCCAGCCTGCTACATTGGGGGGATTAAACAGCGACATCAATTGAGATTCTGCATATTCCGCCAACTCATTATAGTGGATATATTGAGCTTCGAGATTGAATTCATCTGGAAAACTGACCTCAAACTGCCGCATGACACCGACTGTGAAGTCGATTGGATTTTTGATCAGGCAACCCCGGTTGATCGGATCAAAAAAGTGCTCGCTTGCAAGCAGCGTTTGAAGGGGCACCGTTACATCGAAATTTTGACTGACGAGCGATTGAGCCATTGGTTCAATGATATTTTGCTCGATCGTAGCATCAATTTCATAGTACACAAACCAGCGATACAACTTCCGGCAGATATACCGTGCAGTTTCGGCCTGGTTGAAGATCATCGCGACCAGGTCCTTGTATTCATTGGCGCCATTGTCTGTGAGGACAGCATTATTATACGCCGCCGAAAATTGCTTGCTGTCTGTGTCGTGTTTATTGGCACGAAACTGCGCGTGGATAGGATCACTACTGCCCGCATATCCTCTATCCCGCCATCCGGTCAGTACCTTGGCTGCGGCGCGTACATCATCTTCTGTGTAGTGCGTGTAATTGCCGGGGCCAATCAAGGGCCCTTTGCCGATGCTAAACAGTTCCAGCAGTTCGCGGGCATAGTTCTCGTTCGGCGAAGAAGCAAGATTTTGATTGCCATTCAGGTACCGGAGCATAGCGGGATCGATGGTAATCTCTTCGACCAGGGTTTTGAAATTACCTAATGCGTGGGTTCTGAGCAGGTGGTTATAGCGATAGATGAATCGGGCATCATTGACCACATTCATCTCCAGGGCAAAATGGTTATGCCAAAACAGCGTCATCTTCTCACGCAGGGAAATGTTTTGCTTGAGCATCAGGCCGATATTCCACGCGACGAGGGAACGCCTTCTGTAAAAGTTAAGGGTGCCGTCATAGCTGGAAGCATTGATCCAGGTTGCGCCCAGCGGAATCTCCGGATCATCTGTACTAAAGGCATTCAAAGGAGGATTGGGCATCGGACCGGCAGTCAGCAATTCATTAATAACCAGGTTGAGACTGCCCTGGCTGGCCCACTGAATTTCTGACTCAGTTGGGCCAAACATACAACGTCGGAGTAAATGGGAGGCTTCATCGCGTCCCCAGGAACCCACATAAGGAGCAAGAGTGGAGTGGGTACGGACAGTTTGTTGCTGCTGATCCACACTGGGAAAAGGGGTAGAAGGAGTGTTTGGGTGCTTCATATTAAAAACAGGCTAAAATGAGGGTCTGTTTGTAAGGTATTGGGAAGGGTAAGATAGAAGTTTTTCACTTTTTTTTTGCTATTTGTTTCAGCACATTCAAACATTCATGCCGAAAAACTACCTCATGATTTCTTACGCTTATTCTCTGCTCCCCCCTGCTGCTGCTTTGGTTTTTTATCTCTGTCTTGTTGTGTGCCCACTTCGTTCACAGGTATGCAATACGTTCCCAAATCCTGGATTTGAGGCTGCGAACAGCCTACTTTCCTGGCAGGGATATGATGGCGTTCAGGCCGCTCCTTCCGGATTGAGCCGGAGTACAGATTACCCTTTTTCGGGTGCCTATTCCGGAAAGTTGTCCGTTATGGCCCCCGGCGCTACTCTCAGCAACTTGCCTGCTCCACTCTCTATGGAAGCAGGTCAGGCCTATCGCCTCATTTGCTGGATTCGGAGTTCTGCGGACAGTGCACAACTCAATCTGACGGTCAATCGCATTTCCAGTGGAAGCTTGTTGGCAGATACTTCCTGGCTGTCGCGTACCCAGTGGTATAAATTGGAAATTATATTTGAAAGTGCTGAGTCGTTGACGCAAGATATCCAATTTACCCTCACAGCAGGAGCTGCTGCAGATACGAATGGCTATGAACTGTTTGTGGATGAGGTAAGTATCTGCGAAAATGATGGCTTGACTGACTGTAACCTGATTGGATTTCCCGGATTTGAAGCCATTAACTACCTGGATAGCTGGGGGAGCTATGACGGAGGAACACCGGGTTCTTTTTCGCTGTTATTAACGGGCGATGAGGTCTATGATGGGCAGCTCAGTGGGCGAATGAAAATCAATTATACCGTTACCAACGGGGCTCAAATTCATACTTCGCGCGATCCTTTTACAGTCGATAGTTTACGCTATTATACCCTGACGTGTCGAATCAAAAGTTCACAGGACAGTGTACGCCTCCGAACCCGGATCATTCGAAAATCTGCATACAAAGTGATGGCAGAAACCTATCTGGAACTGGATACTACCTGGCGGGAATTTACCTGGACATTTGAGGCGGATGATACCTGGAATAATGATGCCTACCTGCAATTCTGGGCACGAAACCTATGGGTAGCCGGGGCTTATGATATTTATGTAGACGAAGTCAAGCTGTGTGAGGCGGGTAACCTGCCGCCGGAAGCTCCCGGTGGAGTCAATCAGGGATTAGAGGTCTGGCTCAAGGCGAATAAAGGCCCGGATGATGACCCCCTGACCGATTGGGAGGATCAGAGTGGAAACGATAATCATGCCAATAATGCCAATAATGGCCCTGCCTGGCAGCCAGAAGGGTTAAATGGCAATCCGGTGGTTCGATTTGACGGTATCACGAATGGATTGGCCGGGAGTCCGTTGGGATTGGCCTCCATTCCCCAAAACCATAGCTGGTATGCCGTAGTTCGGTCCGACGGGGGAAATCCTGCGGGGGCAACTGCAGTTTCATTCGGAGGGAATGAGAATGGATACAGACTGACTGTTACAGGTACAGGAAAATGGGCTATTGAAGGAACAACGCCTGCCCAGAATAGCCTGCAAACGGATGCAACGGATTGGAGCCTGATTGCAGTGCACGCAAGTGATTCGATGTTTGAAGCCTTTGTACAGGGGCAAGCTGTCATTTCCTCGGGTGCACTCACGGGAGTAACTGGGAACAATGCCTATACCCTCGGAGCCGGGGACAATACCGGCAATAACCTGTGGGCAGGAGACATTGCAGAATTGCTGGTATATACCAATAGCCTTTCTACCGGACAAAGGAGGAAAATAGAAAGCTATCTGGCGGTCAAATACGGACTCTCCATTCCGGTAACCTCTCATCAATATTATGCACACAATGGCCATCCCAATCAGGTAGCTGGGATTGGTCGGGACGAAAATATTCAAGGTCTCCTTCAAACTGCCAGCCAGCATATCGATCCCACCCGCATCGTTCGGGTTTCGCGACCGACTCACCTGCGGGATGGCGATTTTCTGGCGTGGGGACACGATGGCGGCTCCTTTATGAGTAGTACCAATACGCCCGGTTCTGTTCCCTCCCGGATTCAACGTACCTGGCGAGTAACAGAAACAGGAGAAGTCGGCAAAGTAAGTATCCATATTGACCTCCGGGGGCAAGGTCTTGATTTTTCTCAGCCGTATCGCTGGTGTTTGTTGATTGATAATGAGGGTGATTTTAGCGATGCGCGCATTATCAGGGACCCCTATGTGGATGGAGAACAAATTGGATTTCCAGGGGTAGATTTGGCAGATGGAGAATGGTTTACAGTAGGCTTGTCCACAAGTGGGACGACTCCGAAAGCGCCGGGCGCGATTCATGAAGGGATAGCCCTTTGGCTCACTGCAGATCAGGGACCGGCTTTGAATACCGGTTTTCGATGGCTGGATCGCAGCCCCCGTAAAAACGATGCGCTCGCTGGTGGAATCGGCCCCCGCGTGGAAAGTCAGGTCCTCAATGGAAACCCCGTCGTACGGTTTGATGACAATGGCGACTGGCTCAATGGTGCGGGAAGTCTGGATCTGCCCGCCGATGGCCATAGTTGGTACATTGTTACCAAAACCAATGACATCACTAATTGGCGGAATCCCATCGCACTGAGAAGCGGAGGCTACCGGCTGGAAGTACGCGGAAGCCAGCATACCTGGTCTGTCTATAGTTCCAATCCCAATAGCCTAAATAGTGATTATGCAGTGGATGAATGGCATTTGTTGAACGTTGCGGCTGATCCGGCCACCACGATTTTGTATGCGGATGGAAATATCGCTCATGCCCGGGATGAGCGGACCTATTTGCAGGGAGAAGGGAGCTATATCCTGGGGGCACGAACGCCTACTGGGGGCAGTTGGTGGGACGGAGACATCGCAGAGGTAATCGCCTACACCCAGGCGCATGGAACGGCTGCCCGCCGCGCGGTACAGTCTTATATTTCTGTGAAATTCGGGATTCCCATTCCTGTTGCCGATCACCTGTACTACGACCATGCTGATTTTCCTCACAACCTCGCAGGCATCGGCCGGGACCTGAATGCGCAGGCTCTGTTTCAGTCATCGGGACGGAGTGCTGTCGAAAACTCCCGAATTCAGATCAGTAACCCCACTCAACTGGGCGAAGAAGAATACCTGGTCTGGGGACAGGATGGTGATTCACTTAGCCTTGATACGAATACGCCAGCAGGATATCCTTTTCGGATTGCGCGTACCTGGCGGGTACAGGAGACCGGGGAAGTCGGTACAGTTTCTATTTCTTTTTTCTTGTCTGGCCTGGGAATTGACATGAGTAATCCAGGATTTTTTGCGCTGCTCGTTGATGCAGATGGCGATTTCTCCAATGCAGCAACCTATCCCAATCCGACGATCACCGGTCAGACCCTTCAGTTTGATAATATCGCGCTCAATGATGGCGATTATCTCTCCTTGGCAATTCCAGAAGGAACAACTGAACTGGATCCTGATTTATCCCTCAATGCGCTACGGATGACCTTGATTCCCAATCCCCTGCGTGCAAGCGAAACCCTGCGGATTCGATTGGAAGCCGATCAGTCACAATGGCTCGAACTTCGGGTTTTGGATTTGCAAGGAAGATTGATTCAGCAAAAAAGAATCCACCACATGGGCATGCCAGATGAGGAGAACCTTTCTACAAATGGCTGGGCTGCCGGGATGTATATGATCACTTTGACAGGAGAAAAAGGGACGATCAGTCAGAAAATATGGTTGAGATAGGTTCCCAGGCAGCAGCTTAGTTCAAATAATCTGTAAATTGACCTATGCATTTTTCTGGAACTGACACCTATATCGCTACCCAAGACCTTCAGGTCGCTGTAAA
>CAYGTH010000126.1:0-16245 GCA_964352745.1 uncultured Bacteroidia bacterium | reverse complement strand
GAGCCAGCACCCGTGAAAATTGTCACAGAACCATATTTTCCAAACCCTTACCTTACCTATTATAAGTGAATATGAAAATTACCGCTGCCAAGATCATCGTTTGCTCCCCCGGTCGCAATTTCGTTACCCTCAAAATCGAAACCGACGAGGGCCTCTACGGCCTCGGCGATGCCACCCTCAATGGTCGGGAACTCGCAGTGGCCACCTATCTGGAACACCTGATTCCCAGCCTGATCGGTCGCGATCCCTTTGATACGGAGGATATCTGGCAGTTTGGGTATAAAGGGGCCTACTGGCGCAGAGGACCGGTAACGATGGCTGCTATCGGTGCGATAGATGTCGCCTTGTGGGACCTGAAAGGAAAGGCACTGGGGGTACCGGTATATCAATTGCTTGGCGGAAAAAGCCGCTACAAACTCCTCGTCTATACCCATGCACAGGGGCGGGATATTCCCGAAACCCTGGACCAAATCGCTGTCAAACAAGCGCAGGGCTATGAGGCGATCCGGGTGCAGTCCGGCATACCGGGAATGGCTAAGATATATGGCGTCGCAAAAGCAGCCGGTGCCTACGAACCTGCCGTCAAGGGCGTGCGTCCGGTGGAGGAAACCTGGTCCACCTCGAAATACCTCAACTTTGTGCCGCAGCTCTTTGCTCGGGCGCGGGAACAATTTGGAGATGAGCTACACCTCCTGCACGATGCCCATCATCGACTCACGCCTATTGAGGCCGGAAGATTGGGTAAGGAACTGGAGCCTTTCCATCTCTTTTGGTTGGAAGATGCCGTAGCTGCTGAATCGCAGGATAGTTTTCAGCTTATTCGACAACACACCACTACGCCTCTGGCTGTAGGGGAGGTGTTTAACAGCATTTACGATTGTAAGGAATTGATCACCCAACAACTGATCGACTATATCCGCATGACAGTAGCACATGGGGGAGGCCTCACGCCGATGATGAAAATCGCGGCTCTGGCAGAGCTGTATCATGTCAAAACGGGCTGCCACGGCCCTTCTGATCTCTCGCCGGTCAACCTCGCGGCCTGCCTGCATTTCGGGACGGCCATCAATAATTATGGCATTCAGGAGTACATGGGCTATCCCAAAGAGACTGCCGAAGTCTTTCGGCTCAGCCATCCCTTTGCCGCAGGGCATTTTACCATGAGTACGGTGCCGGGACTTGGGGTTGAGATAGATGAACAAGCCGCAGCGGCATTTCCCTATGAACCCGCATCCTTGCCTGTCAATCGACTGGAAGATGGGACGTTGTTCAATTGGTAAGTAGATGTACAGACTTAAGTATCAAGATTATAGACATATCTATTTGATAATCAGTAGTATTCCATCTAGTGCATTGAGAACAAAGTTCTAAGCCATTTTTAATTTTACCTTCTTCCCACTTTTTTAAAAAAGTGGGGCAAAAATCGCAATACCAGCCCTGTCCCGGCTTGCCGGGACCCCCGCTCCCGATGGCTTCTGCATCGCCAACCCGCCTGGGTGAGAAAGAAGAAGGAAGAAGGAAGAAAGAAGAATTTTCAATCGAAGATCACCCCTTGGCGGGCAGGCCCAGCAGCCTCGTGGTCGGGAGCCTGCCCCGCACCTCGATGCGGGGGTCGGAATGCGGGAGGCCTTAGGCTGCGAGGGTGCTTTTGGTACTTTTGGCACCTTCCAAAAGTACAAGAGGATAAAAATAGATCATTATTTCGATCCTAAAGCACTAGGTACTCAATACTTAAATCTATCTATCTCCTTAATTTCCGATAGGGCTAATACGTAATCGGCACCTCTACCCGGGTTGTATCCCAGGCGAGAATCATATTCGCTTTGCCATCGCCATCTGCTTTGAATTGGATGGTAAAGGCTTCGACGACTTCATCGGTGCTTCCGGCAGGAACAGTAATGCGCACAACATCCTTTTCGGCATTGTAGCTGTAAGCGCCCCAGTAGTCGAGATCAGAATTGATAATGATTTCCCACTCAGATTTACCCGGTACCGTGAAAAGAGAATAGGTTCCGGCAGCAAGTGCTTTTCCCGCCAACTGGATGTCTTGATAGATCTTGATTTCGGTTGCTTCATTGGCACCCGTACGCCACACTTTGCCATAGGGCACTTTTTTACCAAAAATCTCTCGATCTTTTTTCTGAGGACGGCTGTAGGTTACGCGCACAATGGCAAGCTCCCCTTCGCTTCTGTCATGCGAAAAATTATCCGGGAAGTAGGCATAATCGAGGGGGCTGGAATCCAGTCCTCTGAGGGATTGTGCTGAGAGGAATGCCAGTGGAAGGCTGAGGAAGAGGAAGAAGATGAATTTGTTCATGGATGAGTATTTATGGGCTAAACTATATAGACGCGGGATAAGTTTATGACAAGTAGCGGACAGTCTGTGGGGAAAAATACCTCATTGTGTAAGTTTCTCCCCAAAAAATTGATCTGTTTTTTCCAGGATACCAGTATCAAACAGGATAAGGGGGACTCTATTATATCAGGTAAGCCAATAGTTAAAAGGAATATACTACTACTACTACTACTAAAGTGATGCGATGAATACTTTGCAGAAGCCCGATGCAGACCAGATTTTATGGAAAGGCTTTAGAAATGGACAAAAAGACTCCCTTTCTGCTCTGTATAAACAGTACTTTAATTTACTGTATGACTACGGAATAAAATTAACAGGAGACGAGGAGAGTACGGTAGACTGTATTCAGGATTTTTTCATGTATATCTGGAATCGCCGGGAATCCCTTTCTGAAGTACATTCTCTCAGGTATTATATATACACGTCCTTCCGTCGTCGATTATTTAAATACCTGGAAAAGAAGCGGAGTCTGGATTACAGGAAAGAGGCCTACAATATGTTCCAGCCTGACATAGAATTTTCAGTAGAGAGCCGAATGATCGCGGATGAAGAGAATAGCCGGCAGGTGGAATTGGTTCAAAAACTTATGCAGGAGCTTTCCCCACGGCAAAAAGAAGTCTTATACCTGCGATTTTTTGGAGAATTAGGACCTCGGGAAATAGCTGATGTCATGTCATTGAGTTATCAGACTGTGGTCAATCACTTTTATGAAGGGATAAAAACCCTTCGGAAGCAAAAACCTACAATTATCAAAACCATGCTTGGCGCTATTGCCCTGTTTCTGCTTTGTCAGGTTGCTGCCTGAATGTTGCCGGGTTGAACATCAGAAATGGAAAGAGTCAGGGGAACTCTTTAGCGTTAACTCTAAGGCGTAACAAGGAGGCTAAAGGATTTTCAAAAGGCTTCATGTATCGTGATCTTTTTGAAAAAAAATAGTTGGCCGCTTAGTCATAATAGATAGTAATTATTAGCATCGATATCAATAATGGATCAATTAGATAATCAATTAGCTCAATTTATAACCGACCCTTCTTTTCGGCGATACGTGCTGCAACAGGAAGATCGAGATGTGCAGTATTGGGAAAACTGGCAGGATATCCATCCGGATAAAATTGAGTTGTTAGATCGGGCAAAAGCCATTGTGCAAATGCTGGATGCTTCTCGTACCGTACTCCCTGCTGGTGAGGTGAACAAACATTGGGAAGTTTTTCAGGACCAATTAGAGCAGTCCGTGACGGAAGCCGTACCTCCTGTGAAAAGAAGAATATCCTGGTTTTTTCCATTGCTTGGGGTCGCAGCGAGTTGTTTGATCGCGCTGGCTATTTGGCTGGTCCCTGGATCATTGGAGAAACTGGGACTTGAAGCACATGTCTTATCGACGGGTTATGGCGAAAAACAGGAGGTCGTATTACCTGATGGCTCACTTATTATCATGAATGCCAATTCGAGCCTGACATATTATACGCCATGGGACACATCAAAGATGCGGGAAGTGTGGTACACGGGAGAAGGATTCTTTGAGGTAGTTCATTTGAAAGCCGGTGCTGGACAACGGTTTCAGGTGCATCTCGATGACCTGAGAGTAGAGGTCCTTGGTACCAGTTTTAATGTCAATAACAGGCGGAACAAGACCCAAGTTGTACTACAGGAAGGAGCCATAGAACTGACGCATGAAGAAAATAGCGACACCTTAACAATGGTTCCGGGAGAACTGGTAGAATATGCTGATAACGAGTTGTTTATCAAGCGACATGTTGATCCTGATGCTTATTCTGCCTGGACGAATAACCGAATCATATTTGAAGAGAGCTCCCTCCGTTCCATAGGCGAAATGATCGTTGACCGATATGGCCTCAATGTCGAAATCGTAGGGAATGAATCCTTTGCCCGACGGACTTTTTCAGGAGAAGCTATCGTGGAAAACCTCAAGGACTTTATCGTTTTACTGGAATCCTTTGACATTGTTGTTTCAATTGAAGAGGATCAAATGCGTATCAGTGAATTGGCTCATTGATTCTCAATAGAGAATCTGTTTCCAGACAGACCAACTTGTATTTAACTTTTGCAAACTCAACCTAAAAAACTATGAACATCAGAAACTTATTACAAAGCTTTCGATGGGTGTTCGGAGTCTCGTTGTTGTGGCTGATTACAGGAAATGTACAGGCACAGGGACAACTCCTTGCTGAAAACGACTCCCATAACTCCTTAATAAAGAACCAGAAGATCGATAAGCAATCCTTACGGGATGTGCTGGATCAGATTAAAGACAAAAAACAAGTCTTGTTTGTGTATGAGTCCAAAGTGGTAAAGGACAAAGAAGTTGCTATTTCGGTGAATTATGAACAAGAAGTCGAAGCTATTTTGAAGAGTATTCTTCCTCCGTTGGGGCTGACTCACAAAAAAATGAGACATGGTACCTTTGCGATTCGGATGGGAGGAGCAACAAAAAATAATGCCGCCAAATCCCGAGAAATCCAACGGGTAGAACTGCCTGGGAAAAAAAATGACAACCAGCAGATAAATGGACTGAGTACCCAATCCCGTCTGGAGCGTATTGATGTCTCAAACAAGCGGAACGTAATAGATTTTACGGTAACCGGATTTGTAAAGAACGATAAGGGAGAAGGACTGGAAGGAGCCACTGTTCGCCACAAAGAAGGCGTAAGCGGTGCGATCGCGGGACTGGATGGAAAATTTTCTGTAACGCTTCCTTCAGGAACTGCTAATCTGATAGTGAGTTATATAGGCTATAAAACCCAGGAAATTCCCGTTAACAACCGTAATAATATCGATATTGTTATGGTTGAAGACCTCAACCTCCTGGACGAAGTTGTAGTAGTAGGCTATGGTACACAAGTTCGTAGAGAAATTACGGGCAATATCGCTTCGGTAAAAGGGGAGGATCTGTTAAAAGTACCTTCCCTCTCCATCGATCAGGGATTGCAGGGAATGGCTGCAGGGGTGCAGGTAGCTTCTGCATCTGGAGTCGCAGGTGCCCCGGTTCGCGTGATGGTGCGCGGGACTAATTCTATCTCTACCAGTACGGAGCCCTTATACGTGATTGATGGAATGATTGTGGGAAGTTCACTGGGTACCAGTATTCGGTCTTCTGATGCCAGTCCTCAAAACCCCCTCGCCAATATCAACCCCAATGATGTCGAATCCATAGAGGTGCTGAAAGATGCCGCAGCGACTGCGATCTATGGTTCCAGAGGATCGAATGGCGTAATCATTGTTACTACCAAAAGCGGAAAATCAGGGAAAGGAGAGCTGAGCGTCAATTACCAAACAGGGGTAACCAATCTCCTAAGGCATCCTGATGAATTTATGATCCAATCCGGTGATGAATGGATGAATTTAATTGAGACTGCACGTTCAAATTCTGGCCTGGATCCCATTACGGATGATCAGTTTTTCGTTCGTCAGGACTTGTATAATTCAAACGAGGAAAGCTTTACCCTTACGCCTCAGGAAGCTCGCCAAAATAGTGCGAATTGGGATGAAATGCTCAATACCGGTGCTTTCCAGGAAGTTAACCTATCTACTTCAAGGGGCTACGAAGGAGGAAGTTTCTTTATTTCAGCAAATTACCGCGACGAACAGGGAGTGCTTGGGAATGAAACCCTGGATGCCGGAAATCGCTTTCAGCGTCTTTCTGCCAGAATCAATGCAGATTTAAAGCCGTTTTCATCCTTTACGCTGGGTACCCGTACCACGCTGGCTTATACCAACAATGAGCGAATCAGTCCCGGTGGCGGTGGCGGACCGGGAGGAAATGTCAATACCGCAACTCCTGGATTTGGGATCGCTTCTACCCACCGTCCGGTGTATCCAGTCTTAAAGGATGGGCGACTTTTTGATCCTCGCTCGGGTAACAACTTCCGGGCGACGATGGATCCGGCCAACCTTCGTAATCAGGCGTACACCTATCGCGCGCTTTCCAGCGTATTTGCCAATTACGAGGTGCCTTTTGTACCGGGACTTTCTTTCCGTACAGAAGCTTCTGCTGATGTACAGCTGGAGCATGGTATCTTTTGGGGCAATACGATTCTACGAGAAGAATCTCCCTATGCATTTGACGATCAGGTTACCAATACAAATATTCTGGTCAACCTGCTCGGGAACTACAACCGTAGTTTTGGCGACCACAAAATCAGTGCTACAGTTGGTACAGAACGTCAGACCCGAACCTTCCGCGCCAAGCGCATTGAAGGAGATGGCCTATTTGGAACGGCACAGGAAGTAGGTGCTCCGGGTAATATTCTCCGTCTGGGAGGTTTTGCAAATACAGGTCCTAATTTCCTGTCTTATTTTGGGCGAATCAATTACAATTTTGCAGGGCGTTATTTATTAGGCGTTTCATTCCGGCGCGATGGCTCTTCTGCCTTCCTGGAGCAAGGTCGATTTATCGGAGACAATACCTGGTCTAATTTCCCCGGTGTGTCTGCCGGATGGATTCTCTCAGAAGAAGATTTCCTTAAGAACAACAACCTCATTGACTTCCTGAAAGTACGGGCTTCTTACGGGCGCACCGGTAATGCGGGAATTCCCTCTAATCTCGATCTCCTGGGATTTGCCGACTGGGGCCGCTACGGGTCAAGAGGCAATAATGTAAATGGCGGTAGCCTGCTGACTAACATCCCTGCACAGGGGATCACCTGGGAAACCACAGATGCCCTGGATGCCGGATTTGACTTCGAACTACTCAACAGCCGAATCTCCGGTAGCCTGGCTTACTTCCAGCAAGATGTATCCGGATTGATCCTGCAGGTACCGGTACCGCCTTCTTCCGGTTTGTTTAACTCCGGAAGCGTTTGGGCGAATATCGGAGAGATGCGTAATCAGGGATGGGAGTTTAGCTTCACTTCCTATAACATCACCAATCGTGATTTTACCTGGAACACCTCCTTTAATTTTACCTGGAATACCAATGAGATCATCTCATTGGCACCCGAGATTGATGCCAATGAAAATGGAATCAACTCAGGGATCACAACCACTGTTGCTGGCGGAATCCTGGGAGAATTTTTCCTTGCCCGATATGCTGGTCTGAATGAGTTTGGGGGCTATCCTGAGATTTATGAAATTGATCGGGATCAATTCATGGACGACGGAGTTACCCCTAATCCGAATTGGCGCCAGGAGACCGGAGAGGTTATTCCAGCTGATAGGAATGAAGTTAGAAACCATAAACAACGAACCGGAAAGAGTGGGCTGCCTAAGTACTTTGGGGGTATCAACAACACCCTGGGGTACAAAGGTTTCGAGCTTAACTTCCAATTTGTATTCCAGGGAGGAAACTGGATTTTTGATAATGTCGAGCGCGGTTTCTCCCGCGTGGGCGGCGGCGGTTCAAACCTGCTGGCTTCTATGCTGGATGATACCTGGACGCCGGAAAACCTGGATGCCCGGCATCCCCAGCTGACCTGGAATAACCGCTACGATACCTACAATGAAGATGGGTCTGTAAATCGGACCAACCAGCGATTTGACTATCGGGGCGACCAGTACCACGATCAGTACCTCCAGCGGGGAGACTTCTTACGCCTGCGTACCTTCCAATTGGCTTATACCTTCCCCGGCGCAGTCCTGGAGCGTTTGAAACTATCCAATCTTCGGATCTTTGCTACAGGTACCAATTTGCTGACGATCACAGGCTACGATGGAATTGATCCGGAACAGGCGATCATCTCTGGTAACCGGAATCTGACGCAAGGGGTATTTGGCATGCAAATGCCGCCGCTTCAGATGTTCTCAGGAGGAATATCACTCGGATTCTAATTTATCATAAGCCGGAGTAACAATAATTCAATTTGCTACTTCGGCCGCTGATTTATCCAATTTTAACTATTCGATACAATGAAAAATATACAAAATCTGTTTTACGCGCTTCTGCTGATCATATTCGTTGGGGGACTGGCAGCCTGTAATGAAGAAGAGTTTCTGCAACCCGATAATCCACCGGACAATCCCTGGTTGAGTGTAGCAGAATTTGAGCAGTCTGCTATCGGTGCCTACTATGCCCTAAGTGGAAACGGCGGATTTCGCCATGTTTTTACGCATCGTCGTCTGGTCAATCTGGTCGCCTCTGACGTGGGTACTTTTCTGCCAGATGCGGCTGGAAACGCAGATGTAGAATCAGCCTTTGCCCGAGAGCAGGGGGTCAATTTAGGTTTCCTGAACAACAGTGTATTCCGCTCCTCTTATAATGCCATCGGGAATGCCAATGCCGGACTGGGATTCATCGCAGAAAGTAATGGTGATCCCTATCCCTTTGATCCCAACAAGGCGCAGGTAGCTCGTATTCAAGGCGAATTATTATTTGTTCGGGCATTTTCCTATTGGAGCCTTGCACGCACGTATTTGCCTCCTTACATACCCGGAGGGGATAATAGTGCTCGATTAATCCCCAAACGGATAGAACTTCCTTCTAACCTTGTGACGGCTGCTACTTCAGAACTATTTTCCGTAGAAGAGGTATATGCACAAATTCTGGCTGACCTACAGCAGGCAAAAGACCTCCTGCCTGAGCGGTATGATGCTAGCCTGGGCCACGATATGTCTTACAGCGATGGTCGTGCCAATAAATTTGCCGCAGCTGCCTTATTGAGTCGTGTCTATTTCCAAATGGGAATGAACACCGAAGCACTTAATGAGCTCAACTTTGTCATTGACCAAAATGGGGGAGACTTTGACCTGAGCGAAGATCCGATCGAGGCTTTTAACAAAGACTTTGCAGGTCGTGGAAACGAAGTTATCTGGTACTACCTGCAATATGACGGGGATGGCATCGGCTCCTGGAAGCGCCCAGGACGTTTTGAGTCTTACAACAAGTGCGACCGAGGCTGTAACGATGGTGGTGAAGGTCGTGATGGAGGGGGACGTACCGTTGCCATCAGCGATGCGGCACTCCAGGCGATGGGCTGGCTCAATGCGGATCTAACCGAACCCATAGAAGCTACTTATGACAAGCGCTACACGCAGTTGACCGAGCGTTACGAGACTCCGGGGAGCGATACGATCAATGGCAATGCACCTGAGCCGCGTTTCTCTAACTTTACACGTCCATACGTTTGGAATAATAAATACTACCGCGCAGCTAGTGGGGGGCGTTCGAATACCATTGTGCTTCGCCTGGGAGAGATGCTCCTTACCCGTGCGCTCCTTCGTTTCAATAGCGGAGATACCGACGGAGCTGCTGCCGACCTCAACGTGGTACGTGAGCGTGCCTGGGACGAGGACGCGGCAGGAGCCGCTTATACCCCACTTACCGGCGGAGATATTACGGCTGACCTGATTCATACAGAGCGTATCAAAGAGATGTTCTTCGAAGGAGACCGCCTCTGGTACTTACAAGCCCAGCAAATTGATATCCCGAATGGAGACAGAGGTGCTGGTTCTGTACCTTTTAATGATGCAGGCTTGTACTATACTTTGCCCGAAGCCGAGTTGGACCTGAATCAAGGGTTCGGCGGTAACTGATAATGTTAGTAGTTTTATAATTGAGGCGTGAAGTAATAACTTCGCGCCTCAATTTTTCAGGGGCTTACATGTTAGTGCGTACAACACCTTGCTAAGCGTTTGGTATGAAAATCACCTTTCTTTGCGGATGCATGTGGATATGTTGGCTGGCTGGGATACCTGGTTTTGCCCAGCACCTTTCAACTCCCTTATTTCAGCAAATTAGTTCCGATGCCTCTGGTATTACTTGCAGGAACCGCCTTCCTGAAGGGCGGTACCGCAATATCATTGTCTATCAATACTACTACAATGGGGGAGGAGTAGGCATCGGGGACCTCAATGGAGACGAATTGCCTGATGTGGTATTGAGTCAAAACATGGAGGCCAATAAGCTCTATCTCAATCAAGGTGAATTCCGCTTTCGGGACATTAGCAAAGAGTCCGGGATAGTGCCCACAGGCAGGCCAGGCTGGACTACAGGTGTTGCTCTGGTGGATGTCAATCAGGATGGGAAGCTCGATATGTATTTCAATCGCTCCGGCAATTTGCAGCCCGACAATCGACGAAACCTCCTCTATATCAATGAAGGAAATAACGAAGACGGAACCCCCGTTTTCAGAGAGGAAGCTGCTGCCTATGGGTTGGACCATCCTGGTTATTCCGTTCAGGCGGTATTCCTGGATTACGACCGGGATGGGGACCTTGATGCCTTTTTGGTGAACCATGGTTTGGGCTTTTTTCAGCAGGATCCGAACATCGATCTGACAGTCCGTGATTTGAATAGTGGTGATGTGCTGCTCCAAAACCAAAACGGACGATTTGTCGATGTAACCGAATCTGCGGGAATTACCAGTACAGCCGCCGGGTATGGCCTCGGCGTAGCGGTATCCGATATCAACCGGGACGGCTGGCCGGATTTGTATGTATCCAATGATTTTTTTGAGCACGACTACCTTTATCTCAATCAGCAAGACGGCACATTCCGCGAGGTAGTTCATACTGCAACTCGTCATATCTCTAACTATAGCATGGGCAATGATGCTGCTGACATCAACAATGACGGCTGGCCCGATGTCATGGTGGTAGACATGGTGGCGGAGGATAACCGACGGCTGAAAGCCAATATGAGTGGGATGAATCCCGATGACTTCTGGAAACTGGTAGACAATGGATTCCACCACCAATATATGGTTAATACCCTTCATCTGAACCGGGGGAACGAAACCTTCAGTGAAGTGGGACAGCTCGCCGGGGTTTCCAATACCGACTGGAGTTGGGCACCCCTGTTGGCCGACTTTGACAATGACGGCTGGAAAGACCTCTTTGTAAGTAATGGTCTGCGAAAGGATGCGCGAAATACCGATTTTCGTAATTCTTTTGCTGAATTGTTGGCCAAATTAGCCGAAGACCCGGCTCGTCAGGACTTGAGCATCCAGGAATGGCGAGATGCCCTGCGTACCATGCCCTCCGAGCGCATTCCCAATTATGCCTTTCGCAATAAGGGGAAGCTTCAATTTGAGAAAGTCTCCGAAGACTGGGGCCTCGCTACACCTGGTTTTTCAAATGGTGCAGCCTATGGCGATCTGGACAACGATGGCGACCTGGATCTGGTCGTGAGTAATATTGACGAAGCGCCTTTTGTCTATCGCAACCAGGCGGTAGAGCAGGGGAGAGGGAATTATTTACGGATCCGGCTTGTGGGAACGGACCAAAACCGTCATGCGGTTGGAACCGAAATTCGTGTTCGCACAGGAAGCCAATGGCAGCACTACGAAGCCTTCACCATTCGGGGCTATCAGTCCACGGTGGATCCCATCCTTCATGTCGGCCTGGGAAATGCAGCGCAGATCGACGAACTGGAGATCAGGTGGCCGGATGGTACACTAAGCACTCGCAAAGGGATTCCCGCCAATCAACTACTGGAAATTGACTGGGCAACTGAAAAGCGGACAATACCTGGGGCACCTCCCCCGATTTCCGGATATTTTGTCCCGGTCGATACCACTGAAACCGGATTGGATTTTCAGCATCGGGAGAATGAATTTGATGATTTTAAACGGGAAGTCCTTTTGCCGCACAAAATGTCAACCTGGGGACCTGCGCTGGCCACTGCTGATGTCAACGGAGACGGACGAGAAGACCTTTTTGCAGGCGGTGCAATTGGGCAGGCTGGCCAGCTGTATATACAAGAAAAATCCGGGCGCTTTACTCCCGCACCGGTAGCATTTGACGCGGCATACGAAGATGTTGCAGCTGCCTTTTTTGACCTTGATGGCGACGATGCCCCCGATTTATATATCGCGAGTGGTGGCAACGAGTACGCAGCAGGCGATGCCGGCCTGGAAGACCGGTTTTACCTCAATGACGGAACGGGGAACTTTACCCGATACGAAGGCCTGATTCCTGCGGCACCTGTCAGTAGTTCCTGCGTGCGGCCGGGTGATTTTGATGGAGATGGAGATATGGACCTGTTCATAGGGGGCCGCCAGCAGCCGGGGCAATATCCGCTTGCGGGAGCGTCTGTTTTGCTGGAGAACGATGAAGGTATCCTGATCGATGTTACGGCTAAGTACATGCCTGATGTTGCCCGGATCGGCATGGTAACGGATGCAGTATGGACTGATCCCGACCAGGATGGCGACCTGGATTTGTTGGTAGCAGGCGAATGGATGGCACTTACTCTCTTCGAAAATCAAGGAAGTGACTTCACACGCAAAGAAATGCCTGTTCGCTGTGAATCAAATCCGGCCCTGCAACAACTCAATCAGACCACCGGCTGGTGGATGAGCCTAACCGCTGCTGACCTGGACGGAGATGGAGATGACGATTATATCGCCGGAAACCTGGGCCTCAACTACAAATATAAAGCTTCACCTGAAGAGCCTTTTGAAGTGTATTCGGAAGATTTTGATGGGAATGGCAGCCGCGACATTGTCCTGAGTTACTACCAGGAAGGAGAAGTATTCCCACTGCGGGGGCGCTCCTGTTCTGCCCAGCAAATTCCGATGATCAAAGAGAAATTCCCCTCCTACAATCAATTTGCTACGGCCACCCTGCAAGAGGTATATGGAGAATGGGGCCTGAGTCAGGCGCTTCATTTGCAGGCGAATACCTTCGCCAGCTATGTCATCTGGAACAAAGGGGAAACCTGGGAATTCCAGGCTCTTCCGCCGCTTGCCCAGGTTTCTTCCCTCAACGATGCAATTGTGCAGGATTGGAACGGAGATGGGAATAAAGACATCCTGATAGCAGGTAATATGTATGGTTCTGAGGTAGAAACAACCCGTAATGATGCCGGAGCGGGCCTGCTGTTATTGGGAGATGGAGCAGGAAACTGGCAAGAGATCGATACCTGGCAAAGTGGATTTTTTGTACCGGGTGATGTGCGGAACATGGCGGCCATTCCAGGTCGGAAAACTTCCCGAGTCGTGATTGTCAACAACAATGCAGCGATGGAAGTATTTGAATACCGCCTAAGACCCTAAGTCAATTCTTTTCTACTTGAGGATGGAGTTTGCCCCTATGTATTTATGATTCCAAAGCGAAACAGCTATCACCTGATTCGGTTAAATGCAGCCCTTCAATACAATTTGTATCGAAGTAAGCGTTCCGGCTTTCGCATTTTTCTGCATGCATCGGGTACGCCTTCTTTTCAGTTCCGAAAGAATTATTCAAATTCTAAGGCTGGTTTCTTCAACAGCCATGGTAAATGGCAGCTAGCCTTCTTTTCCCTGGAGGCGATGGGCGGACCGGGCTTTTCGATCCGGGATACGGATATCTCCTTCTATTACCGAATGTACAATAATCGGCGGGTGGATCGCATTCTGTTTTACAAACCCTGGCAAATCCCCGAAGACTACGAGGAGCGCAACCTTTTCAAGGTCGGCGTAATGGTGGCCACGCCGCTGCCGAAGTTGAAGTGGCTGAAGAAAAAGAAAGAAGGGGACTGAGCGAGCCCTCCTTTGAAGGGTTGGCAGCCGGAAGGGATGTCTTAACATATAAATCATGGATTTTCAGGAACGGCTTGGCCTAACAGGGCTATTGGCGGATTCCGATCCGCCAAGGGGGTATTCGTTACGCGAAGAAACGGGGATAGCCGGAGGGAATCCGGCTATAGCAGGCTGCTGCCCTTGGGTCTTTTCACGGCTGCCATACCAGGCGAAGGCCTGCATTGGTAAAGCGTTCGGTTGGGGGATGTCCGTGCCGATTCGCGGAGCGCAGGGCTTCCGGTTCGTTGAACCAACTACCGCCACGATACACTTTCCGCTTTCCGGATGCAGGGCCTTTGGGATCGGTTTGAGGTGCCGGCGAATAGGGCCCACGCCAGTCCTGACACCATTCCCAGACATTGCCGTGCATATCGTAGAGACCCCAGGGGTTTGGCAGCTTTTCTCCTACAGGATGGCTGACGCCCTCGGCGCGGGAATTAAACCAGGCATAATCGCGGATGGGAGATAATTTCAGGCTCTCGCCCCAGGGGTATAAGGTGCTGGTCCCTGCACGACAGGCGTATTCCCACTCTGCCTCAGTCGGTAGCCGAAAAGTGCCCGGTCCCAGGGCATTGAGTTTTCCAATGAACACCTGGCAATCATCCCAGGAAACCATATCCACGGGTCGCTCATCTGCATCCTGGCCCCGATGAAATACAGAAGGGTTTTTTCCCATGACTGCCTCCCATTGTGTTTGTGTTACTTCGAATTGCCCCAACCAAAAATCCTGACTGATGCTAACCGGATGTGCAGGGAGTTCATCTTGCTGAAAAAACACTTCCGAGCTGTCGCTACCCATCACAAAATTGCCTGCGGGAATGCGCACTATATTCATGGTTTCCCTGCCCGGTAAGGGAATCTGTCGTACTTCTTTTTCCAGTACCAGCCGCAGCCCGATAGCCGGAAATCGCTCATTCCAGCCATGTTTATGGCGGTTCGCAGACCGCTGGCTTTTGACAAAATCGTACCAGCTTCCCCCCCGAAATACTTTCAGGCTATCGTGTTTGGGCGTCTGGCCATAAGGGGCATAGGTATCGCTGCACCATTCCCAGACATTCCCACTCATGTCGTAAAGGCCCCATGCATTGGGCTTTTTTTGCCCCACAGGATGTGGCGTGGCCATGGAGCGACTGTTGATCCAGCCGTATTGATGTGATTGCCAGCCTTCAGAATCATCTCCCCAGTAATAACGACTGGTAGTTCCGGCTCTGCAAGCGTATTCCCATTCTGCTTCTGTTGGCAGTCGGAAAAATCCGATCCCCAAAGTGTTGAGCCGTTCAATGAAAAGCTGGCAGTCATTCCATGAGACGGATTCTATCGGATGTTGTAAATGATCGGGACTTTGCTGGAAAATAGCGGGATTTGTACCCATGATGGCCAGCCATTGCGCCTGAGTGATTTCGTAGGTACCGAGGTAAAAGCCTCGTTGAAACCGTATTTCTTGCCGGGGTGCCTCGTCTGAGTCTCGGCCCAACTCGGTTTCGGGACTGCCCATGAGCAAGGTGCCGCCCGGAAGGTAGGCGAATGAGAGGGAATCTCCTGAACTCAGGGGAAGGGATACAACCGGGGACTGGGCCCAGGTAAAAATCGGTGTGAGTAGTAGCATACTCAGAGAAAACATGCTGTATATGTACATAACCCGTATTTATGAATAGAAGTCCACGTCTTTAGATAAAGAGAAAAGAATCCAGATCTTCTACTATGAGGGAATTGCTGACACGATGCAATCTGTGCAAATTCAAGAATAGGTACTCACAACCATATTCACGAAACGGTAGCGGCTGATATGGATTCGATCATGTCCTGTCAGGCGATTTTACACTTCCCCAGGTCGGAGAAGTGCAAGCAGAGGATACCTTGTTGACTGTACCGGTTCAAAACCCCGTGCGCCTTCGGTGGGCTACCTTTCATTACAGCAACGACACCCTGAGCAGCAACAAAGACAGGGTATGGAAAAAGGTTCAGGGGGAAATAGGGGAGGGTAAAATAGTATTTCCCAAGCCAGATGAGCCCTTTGTATATGGATTTACGTTTGTAATGGACCACAGAGGATTGGCAGCTTCCGGTGAAATGATAATTTATCGACAAATTGCCGACCCAAAACGGTAAAAAGTAATGGAGTCTGATTATCGAAAGGCCAACAGCTGTTCTGTACAGCTGATTGTATCGGGCAAAAAAACTCATTGCCTGCGTAATGCATCAAATGCCTCCGGAGACAGTACGCCATTTTCTATGGCCCATTGGTCATAAGCAGTTATTAATTCTTTCACCAGTTCCGGATGATCTGCTGCCACATCAGTCAGCTCGGCAGGGTCTGATTCGAGATGAAAAAGCTCCCACTTTCGCCAGATAGAAATATAAAACCAGCTCAATTGTTGAGCCTTAGCGTTCCCAACTGGTACCATTTTCCCAAAATGGACTCTATTCATCAAAAGG
>CAYGTH010000125.1:0-16356 GCA_964352745.1 uncultured Bacteroidia bacterium | reverse complement strand
ATCATGTAGTAGCCCCAATCAGGGGGTTGTTTGGGTTGTGTGCTCCTCCTACTGATTTTGATCTACACCTAATTTACGTTCAGGAAATCCAGATTCTTAGTCGGATTTTTCATAAAAGCTTACAAATTTAATAGGAATTCCAACTTACCCTTGTCCCTAAAAAGCCAATTCCCCCGTTTTTAGACAGTGAATCGACGAAGCATCTGTAAGTATTTTCAAGTTTTGTATAGTACTTTTTATGAAGGGCTTCCTACCTCATACGATTGATCGAATATCCCGGTTTCAAAACGACTCAATTCCAGGCATTTCACCCCAAAAATTAAGTTCATATTCCTATCTTTACACGTGTTAAGATTTGGCAGACAGTATTTGTTTATGAAAATCACAATTTATACAGACGGAGGTGCGCTGGGTAACCCAGGACCAGGCGGGTATGGTGCCTTACTGATCTACGGCAATCGTAAAAAAGAATTATCAGAAGGCTTTCGGCTGACTACTAATAACCGAATGGAACTCCTCGCAGTAATTCGGGCGATGGAGGCGCTGAAGCAGGACAACCTTGAACTCCATTTTTATACTGACTCTCAATATGTGCAACGGGCTGTAACCGAGAAATGGGTATTTGGCTGGGAAAAGAAAGGGTTCAAAGGCAAAAAAAATGCGGATTTGTGGCGGCAATTTCTCGTACTCTATCGCAAGCATACAGTTATCTTTCATTGGGTGAAAGGCCATAGTGGTGTTCCTGGAAATGAAAGGTGTGATGAATTGGCTGTAGCTGCTGCCAGAAACAACGCTATCAACATTGATCACGTTTATGAACAGGAAGCCGGAAAATAACGAACTCCAAACAGGTAACCTGACACCCTTTTTGTTATTGGGTTTCTTTGAATTTTCCTTTTTCTTGTTCCCGCCAGAAAACGCCCAGCCTTTACTACATCCCCTTACTCAAGTGAAATGAAGCAATTCCTATTCGCCCTATACCTCCTAGGACTAGTGCATTCAACCTATAGTCAGGCTAACAAAAATCTATCCCTAGTATCTCACCTGACCTTTTCCGCAACCCTCAATGACGTTTGGGGATACGAAGACGGAAATGGGAACGAATACGCCCTCGTGGGACGTACCAACGGGGTTTCTATTGTTGATCTGAGCAATCCGGCATTGCCAGTCGAAATTCATTCCATCTCAGGTGCTGGTTCAACCTGGCGGGATCTCAAAACCTATGGTACTTATGCCTATGTCTCTAATGAAACTGCAAATGGAATTTTGATCATTGACCTTAGTAACCTCCCTACTTCGATCAGTAGCAAAGACACCGTAATCGCAGGGGTAGAAACCATCCACAACCTATGGGTAGGAGGAGACTACCTATATGCAGCGGGGATTGGTCCCGGATACACAGGAGGCCTGATGATGCTTGATTTACAAACCGATCCCTGGCGCCCTGCGCTTGCGGGCATTTATGACAATCGATATGTCCATGACGTATATACACGAGGGGATACGGCCTATTCAGCAGAAATAAACGATGGCCTCATTACCATTTTGGATGTTTCTGATAAATCTGCTCCCGCTGAGCTCGGCTCTCGCAGTTACCTCAACTCCTTTACCCATAATACCTGGCTCAATGATGCAGGAGATGTATGTTTCACAACAGATGAACTTACTTCTGCTTATGTGTACGCATGGGATGTATCAGACCCTACTGACATCCGGCAACTGGATCGAATTCGTTCCAGCTTAAGTAATGGAGGCGCAACTCCTCACAACGTCCATGTCCTGAACGATTACCTGATTACCTCCTATTATAAGGACGGAATTCAAATTGTAGACGCAAGCCGCCCTACAAACCTCGTGGAAACTGGCTATTATGATACCAATCCCGATGTCGGGGGAGGCACCAGTGGTTGCTGGGGCGCTTATCCTTATCTGAATTCCGGCCTCATTCTGGCTACCGACCAAACAGAAGGTCTCTTCGTCCTGCAACCCACCTACACACAAGGCTGCTACCTCGAAGGCACAGTAACCGATGCATCGACCAATGCCCTGCTATCTGACGTGCGGGTAAGCCTGACGGCGCTGAATATGACAGAAACAACAGATATGCTAGGGGACTATGCTACAGGGGTTGCAGATGCAGGTTCCTACCTGATCACATATGAAAAATTCGGGTATGTATCCGAAACCCGGACTGTTTCCCTTACTAATGGGGCGATTACCATTGAAGACGTAGCCTTGAGTCTGGCTACAACTTCCAATTTTGATATCATCGTGATTGATGCCCAGACGAATCAGCCCATTCCTGATGCGAATATATTAGCCTATCCGCCGGGCAATGCACTGACCTTCAGCTATACAACCAACCCGAGTGGCCTCGCCAATGAAAGTGCAATGGTCGCCAGTGATTATTCGATTGCTGCCGGGAAATGGGGCTATGTGACGCAAGAAGTTTCCCTGGCTGTATCGGCAACTACCCCCTCCGTAACCATCGAGCTGGAACCGGGCTACTATGATGACTTCACCTTCGATTTTGGATGGCAGGTCTTTGGCAATGCAAGTGATGGTGCCTGGGAACGCGGAGAACCCATTGGAACGACTGTTAATGGTTTTTTCGAAGCCAATCCTGAAGAAGATATCCCTACTGATATCTGGCAAAATGCATGGGTTACGGGGAATGGGGGTGAATTTTTCCTCGACGATGACCTTGATGGTGGATTGACTTCCATTCTTTCGCCCATTTTTGACCTCAGCACCTATGTGGATCCGAGATTGGATTTCCACTGGTGGCTCGTCAATTTCCAGGGCGGATCCGGAGACCCCACGAATGATAATTTCATCATCGAAATCTCAAATAATGGCAGCAGTTTCGTAGAAGTTGCCCGATTTAATCAGCGCTTCAATTTTCTATGGACGAAAGAAGAAATTCGCATTCTCGATTACGTAAGTCTTTCCAATACCATGTTTCTCAAAGTAAGCATGACAGATGATGCGCCCGATGATATTGTAGAAGCTGCCTTTGACGGATTCGAGATTGTAGAAACAGCCAACACCGGCCTTGAAGAAGACTGGTTTGATGCGCTTTCGTTCAACCTCTATCCCGTACCGGTAACAGAGGCCCTTACCATTGACTACGAACTCAGTGGATCGGTCTTAAGCGGAAATATGTACCTGGAAATCTACGACCTGCGCGGCGCAATGCTGGCGACACATGCACTCGATGGGTTGACTAATATCCAAACGGTATCTTTCCCCTTTTCAGCCGGTATGTATATGGCAGTTTTGAAGCAAGAAGGAAAAACCCTTGCTGTCAGGAAACTAGTCAAATAAACCAACATAGCGGAAATCATGGATTTCCCTTTGTCATATGCGTCATCTCCTTTTATGGGATGACGCATATTGTTATGCGTAAGATCTGTGCATAAAAAAAGCCCGTAGCGGGCGCTACGGACTTCACTTGTAGCTATCAAAGCTACTTCACCTCTATCGGTCTATCTCTTTTCAGACTTCTTTTACTCGAAGGGAGAAGTCAACGGTTTTTCATAGAGAGTCGACCGTGGGTCTTGGTATGCTTCCTTCATGCTTTACAAACATACAAGGATATTATTCGTCATGGCAAATTCTAAACATGAACGGATCATAATCCGGTATGAATGAAAAAGATTGCTTGTTCAATAGTCGTATAATCAAAATACTGTATTCTATTCACGCTCCAGCATCCGATTCTTCCTGCAACCCCCAGGCCTTTCGCAAGGTGGAAGGAACCAGTATGCGGTTATCTTTGTAGGTATTAAAAAAATCTACCATTTTTTCGACCAAAGCCGCAGCCACACGATCCATGAGTTGATCAAAAAATGGAATTGTTTATCTTGGGCAGCATATTATTTTCCTATGATCAAGTCTATTCTAGCCTGGGTAACAGGCGCAATGTTGCTAGGTCCATACCTGACCTACGGGCAAGCGGTGAATCTTCGACTTATGGGATCATTGCCCAATGACCTTCAGGAAAGTTCAGGGCTTGCAATCGAATCTGAGCAGGTATTCTGGTCCCACAACGACAGCGGAGGAGCCTCAACCCTTACGGCATTCGATTCTGCAGGAGTTGCCTTACGGACATTGAATATAATCAATGCTGTAAATGTCGATTGGGAAGAACTCGCTCAGGATGATGCCGGCAATCTCTACATCGGAGATATCGGTAACAATACAAATGAAAGACAAGACCTGACTATTTATCGAATTCCAGCACCGACATCTATTTTAACGGATACGGTAAGTGCGGAGATCATTCAGGTGAGCTATACTGATCAGACCGCTTTCCCCCCAGCCCCTGCTTCCTTCGACTTTGATATGGAAGCGATGATTTGGCTGAATGATTCCCTGTATTTCTTTAGTAAAAACCGAACGGACCCCTTTGATGGCTATACCCGGATGTATGGAATCCCAGCAGTACCCGGAATTCAGGTAGCCATTGTAATGGATAGTTTTTATACCGGACCGGGGCCCAAAGAATTGTGGTGGGTCACCGCAGCTGATATCAGCCCCGATGCCTCCCAGCTTGTGCTTCTTAGTTCAGACAAACTGTGGCATTTTTCTTGTTTTACAGCTCCTCGCTTTTTTGAGGGAAGAGTCGCTCAATTCAATTTTCCCCTAACGCAAAAAGAAGCCATTGCTTTCCGAAGTGATTCCAGCCTTTTGCTGACAGATGAGTCCCTGCCATTTCTGGGCGGAGGGGATCTCTACGAATTGGTCCTTTCACCAGCCCATCAGGGCCTGTACCTGGGACCAGATACCGTAATACTGGGTAATGCCATCACCTTGAATACAGGCAACCCAGGTGCACAAATTCAATGGAGTACCGGGGCGACCTCAGACAGCCTGACGATAGATACCCCGGGGACGTATTGGGCAAGCGTGAGTTTTCCAAATGGATGTGTAATCACAGACACCATTGAAGTTGATTTTTCAACCGGCATTCAAGCGGCAATCCCAGGTAAAAGTTTACTATCGACCTATCCCAATCCCAGCAAAGGGGAACTTAAAATAGATACAGATTTCCAGCCCGGAGTCCCCTTACAGATCACCTTATATAACAGCAGCGGACAGACCCTCAACAGTTCAACTCTGACGCCTTCCAGCCCGACGATTCACCTACGGTATCCTTCACTCCCTGCCGGAACTTATAGCCTGTTCCTCTCGCAAAACGGCATGTTGCGAAGTGGTATTTTCCATATTCAGTGACCTTCTTCTTTTAAGCTAACACCAAAGTTTCCAGGACTTTAGCTGAAATATACCGGTAGGTCTAAGCAGCGTAATTGTCCTTTTGCCCATCGATTCCAACGGATGGGGGGGAATATTTGACCGCTACCTACGTTTTATCCGTACATTAGGGGAGTTGTGAATCCACCTCTCGTTATCATTTCCAAGTTAGCGCAAATTGAAAACATGCTCTACTAGCTGCCCCTAACAGCATAGATTGAATTACCAAAAGGATTCTCTGTTTTGTGTACCCGCATCATGAATAAATTAGCATTAACCTGTATTCTCTTGCTCATCAGTTTACCGACTGTGTATGCCCAGAAAAAACTCGACTTTTATGTATTCGAAGATTATGAATACGTACTCAAAATAGATCCTCAACAAACTTCAGGGGAGCGTAAACTCATTCGCTCACAAGATCCCGCTCTCAGGCCCTGGCTTCCAGAGAATCAAATTGGGTGGCAGATTCAGGATCAAAATTACTTTGATCTCTTTTTGCAGCATACCCAAAAAAAACAGTCCGTCCCGATTAATTTTTATAAATACGTGGCACTTGCGATTGTGCAGGTCGATTATCGGGATTGGTCTTTCCGGATCAACGAAATTACCTACGATGCTGAGAACAATAATGTCCATGTTTCCTACCGGGCTCAACCCTATGGCCCCCAAATATCGAACCCCAAAGCCTCCACCGTTTTAGTGCTGATTGAGCAAAACCGGCAGATTCAGAAAGCAGGCATGCGCAATCTCGACTTTTCGGTTTCGGTAAATGATGGCGCAATCGTTTCGAATCACAATAGCAGTCTCTCCATTTTCCCATTGGCCTATACTTCTGAGCAATATTATACCGGCGATGAAATGGTTACCGGCAATGGTTCTTCCGGAAATTTTGGTCCCGACCTCATGGCATCACAACCCGATCAGCCTGATAATTCAGGGAGACCTGATACTGACCCGCAAGCTGTCTCTACAGCAGGACCGGATTATGCCGCCATAGAAGCTGAAAAAAAGCGGCAGGAAGCCATTACAGAAGCAGATACCAAACAAAAAGAAGCAGAAGCCCGCAAAGAAGCAGCTCTTTTGGAAGCAGCCCTGAATTCGGCACCCCCTACGCGCCCGATTCCGGGACAAAGTTTTTTTGAGCCTCAGGGATACATGGTCAAAAAATCTGTCCGCCTGGAACCCAGTAATTACCTCTTGATAGAAAACATCTATGAGTGGGATATTTACTTAAAATCCGTTCCTCCGGGCATGACACCTATTACGCCCATTACTGCAGATGATTTTCTCAAATATTACGCCGTTGCTATCATTAAACATGAGAAGCGATATTGGGAAATGTCCACCACATCCTTTGAAACACTGGGCAATGAAGCGAAGTTGGATTATGGCGCAAATATTACCCTCAATAATATGAATTGGACCGCTACTGTGGCCCACATCATCATGGTTGAACGCGGAAAATACGATACCATTAATTTGTATGAAAATGATCGCCGGGTAGGAATTCTCAGCGTGCGATAGACGCGATGCAACCTTTTGAATAGGACCTGGGTCTATTGAACGTACTTCCAAATTAATACCCATGAATCTATTCTCATACCTTACCGGGAACCGGAGGTTCCGCTTAGTCTGTACCGCTGCAAGTGTCGTTCTGATGGCCTGTTGGGGCATCTCGATTCTCAACGAAGCCCCTACCAGCTCTGAGGTAAACACGCATATTTCCCATTTGGAATTGGCGATTGCCGCCCCGGCTTCCCCGCATGTCCTTTCTCCGGCAGAAGCTCCGGTGGCTGCTACCCCTGATCTTTCCAAGCAAATCGGCACAGCCTTATTGGGGCTCATCGCAGCCGGGGGCTTATCTGTTCTTGCTGCTAATGCTTTTGCAGAGCGACTGCATGGATGTGGATGTGTCTCCATTCTTGCTGCTATCGGGCTGGTTGCCTTATTCGGGGCACTATTCTTAGCTGTCTGACAGAAAAATACGACGCGGGCAGGGCTGAATTGCGGATTTGGACTTGTATTTGGAAAATGGCGGTCTAAGCCTTTCCTTGACTCCCAAACTTCAGCATTTCCCTTTATGAAAACCCTCCACGTTCTCAATGGAGATGGTCTCCTCGACTGTCTCACACACTCAGGTCTGCCGGGCGACCATGTTGCATGGCGGGAAGCCCTGGCACGAGGCCCGGTTCATCCCGATGTCGGCGGTCCCGAATTTTGGAAAATGAGAGCAACACATATTCATAGCAGCTATCCGGATTCCAGGGATTATTCGGATTGGGTCATTCCGGAATTTGAACGATTGCAGGATTTTTCCGCCTATTCATCCTATGTATTGTGGTTTGGGCAGGATTATTTTTGCCAGGTGAATCTGATTGCCTTGTTGAGTTGGCTGCATACTCATGCACCGACTGATTTCCCTATCGCATTGGTTTGCGTCGATCAGTTTCCGGGGGTGGGTCCCATAACATGTCTGGGTTCTCTTTCGTCAGAACAATTGGCAAGTCTTTTTCCTAATCGGGTTTTCCTCACGTGTGAAGAATTGGCGGTTGCTCGTTCTGTATGGCTGGCCTATTGTGCGGAAAGTCCTCTCCTTTTTAATCAACTTGCCACTATGGCTCCACTCCCAGGTCTGCCCTTCCTGCCCCAAATGATCGAACAACATCGACGTCTTTTCCCCGATCCACAGGATGGCCTCAATGAATTGGAGCGCAACATACTGGTCCAGGTGCAAGCCGAACCCTCAAGCAAAAATATGTTGATCGGGCATTTGCTCCGAACAGATACAGCCTATGGATTTGGCGACCTGCAGGTGATACAGTTTCTGCAAGATCTGGAAGGCCTTATTGCAGGAGATCCCCCCCGTTTGAATTCAAAAGGAGAAGCTGTCTTAGCTCAAAAAGATCGGTTTACGCACTCTGATGCTACCTCAATTCAAAATGGAGGTGCATTACGCGCGAATTTTTCGTGGACAGGCAAAGAGCTAATCCTGGCAGAAAATTAGTCACAAAAAATACGGCAGTACTTATGGGTACCACCGCATATATCTGAACAAAAGGAAATCTCCTTTTGCGATAGTTCGACTTAGTTCGCGCTGACGGCTTTTACTTTAGCCTCCAGGTCACGAATAAATTCTTCGTTTTGCTGGCTGACGGAAGCCTTGAATCCCTTAACGATAGGGTTCGTTTTCAGTTTCCATCTTCTCGCTTGCGCTCTTGCGCGTAAGCGGGTCTTTTTTATTGTGAATTTCTTTGCCATGATTTCTTCTTCTAATTCCGAAACGGCCGTAAAGGTAATCATTTATATTCTACCGAGAAAGGATTACAACAGGAAAAAATCATTTTATCTGCGTATTCCTTTTTAGGCAATTCTCAGAATCAGGCTATCCCATTCATCCGGCGTTTCCCACCTGTCAACAAGCAATTTTTTCCATTAATCACCCACATCCGGCGGAAGGGCCCAACAAATTCTATCTTGTGCTTGATCATTTGGGTGAATCTTTAAATTTTCTTGCTATGCGATCCAAGCTTTTCTTCGCCCTTTTGCTTTTCTCTTTCACCTGTGCATTCGGAAAGAAGAAACTTTCTTTCCAGACTTTTTCGAATATTACGTACATGATGCGAATGGACAATCAGTTCATTGTTCATTCCGCAAATCCCGATTTACGGCCCTGGATTCCCGGTCCGCAGTTAGGCTGGCACATTCCCAACCGAGAGCTTCTCAATCAATTTTTCCAGCAATCTGATACAGATGGCTCAGAACTCTATATTGATTTTGATAAATACCTGGTTGTTGCGATCCTGAAGTATGACTATGTCAACTGGGACGTATCTATCAATAAAGTGAATTGGGATCCGAAGACTCAACATCTCCATATGACCTGCAAATCGCAGGAACAAAATGGCCCCCAACCGGGTAGGATCCTACAATCTGTTTTGATTGCTATTGAAAAAGATGTCAGTTTCGGACCTCTGGAAAAAATAGGATTTTCAGTTGCCGAACAGTTCAGTAATCAATATGTGCTGCACCAAACAGAAGGAATCGATCCCGACTTCCAGGTTTTCCCCTATGCCTATGTGCGTCCGAATCCCAGTCCAAAAATTCAGGTAGCTGCTATTCCGGCAACCCAGTTGAATGACGAGGTGGACATAGAAGACCATGTAACAGAATCAACTTCTCCCCTTCCAACTTTTGCTTCTCTTTCCACAGCTCCCCCTCGTACTACCCATCAGGTTGTTACCGAAACAGCTGTAACCGGCTACCGGGAAAAAGCAAGACGCATCGGAACTATCAAGCGGGAAATGAGTGCGGAAGCCTACCAGCACAAGCGACCCGCCCCTACTCACATCTCCTACCTGACCAAAAGAGGAGATTTTCCACTTGTCGAGGGCATAGCATTTGAGAATCTGAATGGGTTTATGCCCAAAAGAGGCTTATTTCTGGGTCCCCACAATCACTTTGTGATTTCAGATCTGCACCAATGGCAGCAGGTCATGGAACCCACTCTTCCAGGTGCCGATTCAGATCGGATCATTATGGCACCCGATTTCGACCGCCATTTTGCAGTCGTGATCGTCAAATACGGACATGAACTCTGGCAATTTGAAACCGGGCAGGCATTTGTTTCTGATAATGACCTGATTCTCAACTACAGAAGTGAATTCCGCGCGGCAAAAGACGAGTGGGTAGGCGCTTCCACCCATGTCATTCTGGTGGAACGTTCGGGTTTCAGTCAGCTCAAACTCATGGAAAACGGAAAACTCGTCAAGCAAACGACCTTTACCTATCGGTAAAGAAGATGGAAGATATTAGCCGAAAGACAGTAGTATGTTTTTCTAGTCAGGTGGCTTCGCTTTGGCGAATAATGATTGGCGGAATGAGCCGTATGGCTGGATCGTGACCCTCAAACTCACCTCGAACAATCAAACTTCCTCAAACAAAACAACCGTTCGAATGACATTCGATAGTCAGGATTTGTTTGATCGTTTGACCGTTCGGGGTTTGAATGTTGGATAATACCCGGGACATCCCAGGTCTTTTTTCGATCTCCCTATCAGGGAGTCAGGTAATCCGATACTTTCAGGTTTTTCTGATCCCAATAGGCATCATCGTGGAAACTATAAGGCGTGGGGGCATACTCCCCAACGATATCGGCTTTTGCCCGTTCTGGCACTTCCATTTCCAACGACCAGTAAGCTGCATTTACATACATGCGCCTGACTCCTTCGGAGAGCAGGTCAGTCGAAGAACCAATGGTAGCGGCAAAAGCCTTTCCGGCAGTTCCGCCAGGCAGTTGATAGGTTCTGGTCCAGGCAATCGGCATCATCGGATCATTGGGATTCCCTGAGGCCTCCCGCTTAGGGTTTTCTGTTGCGACTTCGTCATCCTCTGGCCGAAGGCCAAAGAAAAGGTCATTCTCATCAAATTCTCCTTTTCCATTTAACACCTGCCCCAATAAGACCGGTGTTCCATCTCCGGAAAGCGGTAAACGGATTCCATAAACATCCGTAGAACCCCATACATCCTCTAGCCCGGCAGTCATGGGATGCGCTTCATCAGCAATGATTCCACGTGTACTTTGATGCTTATGCCATCCATGATGGCTGATCCATTTCTCGCCTAATACCAGTCGGCCAAACCCATCTTCCCACTCGGCCATTTCGCCTGAATAGCCATTGCTGTAATGCTTCCACTTGCTGGTGCTGTCTTTAAAATTGAAAGCATGGGTCGCCGTACGAATTCCGATTACGGGCCGGCCACTTACAAGATAGTCGTCAATGAGTTGCATCTGATCATCTGGCAATGCCCGAAATCGGGTAAAGATGACCATCAGGTCTGCAGTTTTCAGGGCTTCCAGCCCGGGGATATTATGCAGATAGTTGGGATCAATATCTCCAGGCGATGCAGGATCCTGTGCAAACAAAACGGTACAGGAAAAACCATGCTGCTCGGACAGAATCTGAGCGAGTTGCGGCAGAGCTTCTTCCGAACGGTATTCTTCATCGCCACTGACCATGACGATGTGTTTACCCAAACCCGGCCCATCGGTACCCTCATAGGTGAGCCACAAGGGAATGGAAGGGGATGTGGTAGATTCAGTATTCCCTTCGGCATGTTGCGGGCTGTTGCACGCAATCAGGATACAAATACATGTAGAAAGCAGTAAAAATAGACGGTTCATTTTCAATCTGTTGAGCTGTGTAAATTGGTGTCGAAGTGAATATAAGCATTCTATTTACACAGCCCATTGCTCGCGGTAAAAAAACGAGCTCCCTCCTCTCTTTCTCCCTGACATGCAATCTGACTATTGCAGAAAAAACACAATCCATCCAGATGCAGGTAACCTGAAATTTACGTATCGCGGGCACATGACAGACTTTAGCTTCATCCCCATCCACTTTGATCTCCTGATCGAGAAGTGGTAAATTGAGCCTAAATTCGATTCGTCTATGTTTACTGGTATTATTGAGCACTTGGGGAAGGTACTCGAAGTTCGGGAAGAAGGAACCAACCGTATTTTTGAAATCCAAACCCCTTTTCCAGATCCGATTCAGGTGGATCAAAGTATTTCGCACAATGGCGTTTGCCTGACGGTTACGGATATTTTTGAGCAGGCCGAGGGGAAAGAGGCTCGCTATTCTGTCACGGCTGTTCAGGAGACCCTCGAAAAAACCAATCTCGGCCAGGTAGTAGCAGGCAATTCGGTTAATATCGAGCGATGCATGCAGGTAGGTGCCCGATTGGATGGGCACTTTGTACAGGGTCATGTCGATGGCGTAGGCGAGGTCTTGGCGATCGAAGCGCGCGAGGGCTCATGGATGTATCGATTTAGATTTGAGACAGGCAGGGAAGCCCTGATTGTGGACAAGGGCTCTATATGCATCAATGGGGTGAGTTTGACGGTGGTAGCATGTGTGGACACTGAATTTACCGTAACGATTATTCCTTTCACCTATGAGCATACGACTTTTCGGGACCTTGCAGTAGGCGATTTTGTCAATCTCGAATTTGATATTCTCGGTAAATACATGCAGAAATTCCTCCATCTGCAATCTCAATCGTAAAGCAGGCTTGAAGATGGCAGATTCCTCCCGTAGATCATTCCTTAAAAATAGTGTAGTAGCCAGTGCAGGGCTTTGCGCAGGAGCCAATCTTAGCGGCTGTTCCTTATTTGATGATGCAGAAATGCAGGTGTGTACTGTGGCTGACCTGCAAGCCTCCGGCTTTATTATTGCCAAATTCAACCGCAAGCAGATCATGGTTACCTATCTGGAGAAAGAACTGGTTATTTTCAGCCTCATTTGCCGCCACAAGAAATGCACAGTAGCCTGGGAAGCTGCCGATCTACAATTCCAATGTCCCTGCCACGAAGGCGTATATGATCAATATGGGAAGGTAATTGATGGCCCACCTCCGGGGCCTTTATATCGATTCAAATCAGAAATACGAGGAGAGGCGATTTGGGTGCTGAATGAAAAAACTACCTGAATATCCGATTCAGATCAATCTGAAAATTCTCAAAAATAGAAACCGGAACAGAATTCGTTTCTGGCAAGAAATAAATCCCTGTTTCCTGAAACCTCCCTGCTTTATCCAATTCATATACAATAACTGAAGTTTCTCCCGGAGAAACAACCCAGTATTCCTTAACCCCAACCTTTTCATACAGTTGGAATTTATCATTCAGGTCTCGTTTAAACGTACTTGGTGAAAGAACTTCAATTATCAAATCCGGTGCGCCTTCACATGCTCGGCGCGTAATTTTTGATGGATCACAACAAATGATTAAGTCAGGCTGTACGACCGTATTAATTTCTTCTTGTTGTTGAGATTTGTCAGCAAGAATAACATCAATTGGTGCGGGTAACACTTCACAGGACTTCCCTTCTAAATATATTTCAAACTGAGCCAGGAGGCGAGTTACTAATCGCTGGTGTTCCGTCGATGGAGCAGCCTGGCAATAAGGAACACCCTGAATCAATTCCCAACGCTTATCCTCTTCCCAGGTACGGTAGTCGGCATAAGTATATCGTTCTGTTAATTGTTCTGCTGGGCTTCCCATACAAACAAGATACGATTTTTTGATTTATTTTTCTTCTTGCTTCCCTCAAAACTTATTCTTCCACATCATAGACTCAACCGGTTTGATCGTTCGACTGATGTATTTCGCCCCTTCCTTGCTATTGTAGTGATTGATGACCTCTCCATTCACATCAAAGTAGATCAACTGCCCCACGGGCATACCCGAATACACCCGAACAGGTTGCACCACAGTAATTTCGAGGGTCCAGGTATTGCAAAATCCTACATCTCCTTTACCAGCAGTTGCATGAATATGGATGCCCAGTCTTCCGATACTACTTTTCCCTTCCAGAAAAGGCACATGGGCATGTGTTTCGGTATATTCTTCGGTTACCCCCAGATAGAGGGTATTGGGTTCGAGTAAATACCCGCCTTCCGGTATGATGATTTCCTCGATCTGATTATGCTTTCGTGCATCCAGCGCGCGGTCTTTATACACTGCCAGGTGCTTCCCCAAATTCACATCATAGCTATTGCTACCCAGCTTTTTCCGATCAAATGGCTCTATAACAATGTTGCCATTTTCTATTTCTTCCAAAATTCTCGCGTCTGATAATATCATGTTTCCTTGGACTCTATACAATATTGATCTCTGGATGAGATCATAATTCATCTACAATATCCTCCAGAAAACTATTGGAGGAATGGCCATTTTGCTTTCCTTCCAGTGCACCAAACAGATCATCGGGGCTTCTATCTCTTCGGTTGGGATCATGAGCAGCAATCCTTCTAGGCGGGATATTGGTTCTCTCAAAGCCTTGCAGGCGGTCCATTTGCGAGGTTAGAAACAGTTCTAACTGGGCAATGACTTCCTCCCGCTGACGGATCAACTGAGAAATATCCGTCTCGATACGCTGTTTGGACTCGGCTCCTTTTCGAATGGCGTCCCGAGCTTGCGCCTCCGCTTCCCGGACTTGCAGGTCTGCTTTTTGGCGGGCACTCTCCATCAGGGAAGCTGCGGATTGCTCAGCCTGCATGAGGGTCTTGTGGAGCATTCCCTCCACTTCTTTGAGCGTATCGTAGCTCGCTTGAAGTTTGTTCAATTCATCTTTTAATGCACGGTGGGATTCGAGCATGGTTTCCCACTCGGTCGAAAGGGCTTGTAAAAAAGCCTGCACATCTTCTTTGTCATATCCCCGCAACGCTCGTTTGAAGCTCTGCTGTCGGATTTCAATTGGAGTAATCATAAGCCTGCATCATTAGAACTAATCTCTACCCGCCACCTGATAATACGACGATCATCACCGACCGAAATTACGGAATTATCTGATGTTAACCACCTCAATTTATTGACGCTGTGCTTGTGTCCGTCATTTCGGGCATGATCGATCACTTTTAACAGGTCAAAACTATAGGCGTCCCAGACCTTGAGGGTTTTGTCCCGGCTGGCAGTCATAAAGTAGTCTCCATCCGGCGAAAAGGCAATATCGTTTACGGTAAAGTTATGCGCTGGAATGCTTTTGATCAAGGCATGGTCATTCAACAAATCCCAGCTATTCAGGTGGGCATCTCTTCCGCCGCTGATCAGGTATTTTCCTGCCGGATGAATCGCCAGGGCAAATACAGAATTTTCATGTGCCTTCCACTGGTTCATGCGCTTGGGGCCTTTCGGATCAATTTGCGTAATCAACTGATCGCTGGCTCCTACATACACCCCCTGGCCTGCCAGGGCCGGAATGATCACCCGAAGGTTTTCATCACTCATTTTCAGGGTGAAATCTTCTGCAAAATCCGGCAAGCGGATGGCAGAAAGCAGGCCTTTTGCCTGCAACACCCATAACCGTTGTGCTTCATTCTCCCAAAACAAGCCGTATACAGCATCTGTTGTTTTCCGGTGGCTGTGTATGATTTTTTTTGCGTCCAAATCCACAAACTGTACAGTCCCATCGCTCGTACCTGCTACCAGCATATTATGGGTTCCGATATGCAAGAGCGAATATACCGAGATCGGAAGTCGGAGCACGCCCTCTCCGTCATCCGGGATTTGGTGTAGATTCCAACGAGCTACAATCCCATCATCTCCTGAAGTATAGAGAAAATCCTCCGTTTCATCAATTGCCATTGCAAAGATGGAACCCGTATGGCCGCTGTATTCACAGACCTGAGAAATATGTACCTGGGATTTAGACAAAATCGATAATTTGACTGCAAAGGTAGGAGATTTTGGTTAATTTAGGCTAAATTCAACATAGGTAATTCCTTATGACACGTTGTACCTGGTGCGGAACAGACCCATTATATGTAGCGTATCACGATACTGAATGGGGGGTTCCTGTTCGGGAAGATCAGCTATGGTTTGAGTTTTTGATCCTGGAAGGATTTCAGGCAGGATTGAGTTGGTATACCGTCCTTCAAAAGCGGGCACATTTCAGGAAGGCATTTCACGATTTTGATCCTGAGATCGTCGCCCGGTATGAGGACAGCTACCTGGAAACATTGCGACAGGACGCCGGGATTATCCGGAATCGCCTAAAAATAGAAGCCGCACGCACCAATGCTCGTATTTTCCTTGAGGTCCAAAAAGAATTTGGCAGTTTTGATGCCTACATCTGGCAATTTACAGAGGGCAAAACGATTCAAAACACCTGGAAAAACATGGCTGAGGTTCCGGCTACGACTCCGGAGTCTGATACCATGAGTAAAGTGCTGAAGAAGCGGGGTTTTAAATTTGTAGGATCAACGATCTGCTATGCTTTTATGCAGGCTGCCGGGATGGTGAATGATCATACTACGGATTGTTTCCGGTATCAGGATTGTGAAAAACCGGGGCGGAAATAACACCTGACCAGAGGCTATGCATCCAATCTCCAAATTTCATCTAACCTAAGTTCAAAGCCTTCAAGAACATCTTCTCCCGAAAGGGGAACTTTAAATGAATCTATTCGGTCAATTGTGCCGTTTGCACGGAAAATCCAGACATTTTCTTCAAGGGGATCAATAAGCCAGCCTAGTCGCACCCCATTATCCCGATATTCAATCATCTTATTATGGAGGCGCTCAAAGGGGTCACTTTCTGAA
>CAYGTH010000124.1:2191-16421 GCA_964352745.1 uncultured Bacteroidia bacterium | reverse complement strand
GAGTACCTCTGTCCCCATCTGTTTTTTTCGGCGGCTTTGTCTGCCAAATGAGAGATCAGGTCGGCAACCGATGCCGTCTTTCCTTCGCCATACACCCAACCCAGAATGTCTTCCCCTTGTTGGATGGGATACTTTCCGATTGCTGCTTCCCGTGGTTCGCCCCACACCCAGTTTCCTTTCAGGTCCTGGATGCTTATGGTGAGGTTCAGGTCAGCGACTACTTGTTGTATCAACCCTATCGCCGGTTTACGCTTATTGAGTAGGCTTTTTATACTAATGTTTGACATGGCTCATCCTGTTGCTCAAGGTTCAAACTCCCATTATTTCTGCTGCGAGGCTTAGTAAGGCATCCGGATCAAAAGGCTTGGTCATATATCGGTCGGCTCCCACCTCCAGGCCTTCCTGACGGTCCATTTCCTGCCCTTTTGCTGTCAGGATCACGATATAAATGTCCTTCATTTGCAAGTCCTTTTTGACAGTTCTACATACCTCCATGCCATTCATCAGGGGCATCATCACATCGAGAAAGACCAGTTGAGGCTCATGTTCCTGAATCATATTGAGGGCTTCCTGGCCATTTGTGGCCTGTAGTAATTCGACCCCCTCATCTTCCAGATCTTCGAGTGTTTGTTCGAGGAGCATCCGGATATGGGCTTCGTCATCTACGATCAATACTTTCTTTTCCATAATCGGCTTACGATTGATTCGGTTCAAAATCCCAGTATCTCCTCGGCCAGACTGAGGACTTCCGTAGGGTCGAATGGCTTAGTCAGGTACTGGTCAGCACCTGCCTGTAATCCTTCCTGACGATCGGCTTCCTGCCCTTTTCCTGTAAGCAATACGATATAAGTCTGTAATTCACTATCCTTTTTGACCGCCTCGCATACGGCTACTCCATTCATTTTGGGCATGTTGAAATCCAGAAAAACCAATTCTGGTTTTTCGCTTCGGATCATTTCCAGCGCTTCGGCTCCATGCTTCGAAAAAAGCAGTTCGACGCCCTCCTCTTCGAGTTCCTCAAGCGTTTGTTCAAGCAGATTTCGAATGTGGCTTTCATCATCCGCTATTAATACTTTTTTTCCCATTGGACAAGGATTGAGTAAGAGGGTAGAAGACAGATTACAGACATCGGACATCAGATTACAGACATCAGACATCAGATTACAGACATCAGACATTAGACATTAGACGTTACCCTTCTGTTAAGCAGATTTAAAGGTAGTACGTTATTTCGTAAAATGGAATCCATCCGAACATTCGGATCATACGATTGGGGATGGTCGAATTGGGGGTAGGATTGGACATCCAGCCTTCTAAAAATTGGCAATAACCGAGCCCAATTAAGGCATGTAAAATTATACAAAAGGCGTTTCATAGCTTTCAGGCGTCGTATAAGGTTTCCAAAAGGCGTGTACTTAAAACTACACTTTTTTTTCAGAAACTCATTATCCGGAATACCCACCTATCCTCAACACTTCTTCCAGTTTTTCGCTTGCCCCGATTTCCCGGTAGTATATATCGAAAAGTTCAGCCTTGGTCTCATTTGAGGGTTAATTTGTGGGTAATATCCATGTTCGTACTGATTAGAGATTCATCATCCATGTACTTCCATGACAAGTCCACAGAGCAAATTAGGACATCAACATGCTATTCTATTTTACAGGCAATCAGACTGGTTAAGCAAAGCAGAAATTCGGATACGTACAGATATTTTTTCATGATTCTGGTTGGATTACGAACATTTTAGGGGAATAATGTATTTTATCCTTATGGGTGCTTCATTGAACATACAAAAAATACTACATGAGGCACTACTTCTGCCTGTATTCCCTCTACACACTGGACTTTTTATATGTATCTTTCTACTCATTGGGGGAAATCGTATTTCCGCACAGGCAGATACAGAGTTTTGGTTTGTGGCTCCAGAAATCAATCAGATAGCAGGAGAATCCCCGCTCATCCTGATGCTGGCCAGTATGGATGATCCTGTACAGATTAGCCTTTCCTTACCGGCAAATCCCAACTTTGTCCCCTTACAATTCAGCCTTGCGGGGCAGGAAATCCGGATTGTGGACCTAAGCGCTTATCGTTCAGAATTAGAAAACGGACCGCCTGACCTCATCCGCGATCGAGGTATTCTTATTACGGCTTCTGCCAATATTGCGGCCTATTACCGGGTAGCCGCACTGAGCAATACTGACATTTTTAATCTTCGGGGCAGGCAGGCATTGGGAAAGGCTTTTTTCATTCCCGGCCAAACCGAGTTTATTAATGGATTCGGACGTACTGCCTTCCATATAGTCGCTACCCAGGACCAAACAGCAATAGAGATTATTCCTTCTCAGCAGATTGTCGGGCATCCTGCAGGCCAGCGCTTTTCGGTTGTGCTAAACAGAGGAGAGACATTCACCTGTCAGGAGGCAGGGGTAAATGCCAATCAGCATCTCGCAGGCTCCCAGGTATTGGCCGACAAACCCATCTCTGTAACTTTTGCCGATGAATCAGTCATCAATGGATCGGGCACCGCTGATTTGATGGGCGACCAATTGATTCCCCTCCAACACATGGGGACAGAATATATTGTCATGCGCGGAGAAGGGCAGATTGAACGGGCCTATATCCTCGCAACCGAAGACAATACGCAAATTTTGATTTCCGGACAAAACCCCATTTTACTGAATCAGGGCGAAACCCTGGCAGCAACAGTCGATGTGGCGGCGATGTATTTCCAAAGTACGAAGCCCGTTTCCGTGTGGCACATGACCGGAAGCGGAAGAGAAGCGGCAGGAACTGTTCTTCCTCCCCTCGACTGTACCGGCGCACGCAAGGTGAAATACATTCGGCCAACCAGCGAAAATTTTTACACCTACCTCCTCACTAAGGCAGGCAATGAAGATGGATTTATGCTGAATGGTGCGCCCAATATTTTCCCTTCGGATTTTGGGCCTGTACCCGGTACCAATGGACAGTGGGTGTTCAACCGTATCAAAGTGCTCCCCACCTTTGTGACCTCAACCAATGAGATCACAAACTCAAAAGGAGCCTTTCATATGGGTTTTTTGACTGAATTTGAGGAATCTGCCGCCTATGGATTTTTATCTAACTATAGCACACTGGCACTCGGCGAGAGCAAGATTCTTTGTCTGGGAGATAGCCTGGAACTGGACGCGGGCAGCGGCAAAACCGATTACCGCTGGAGTACGGGGGAAATGGGTCGGCGGATTATTGTTGACCAGCCTGGAACCTATTGGGTATCGGCAGATTTTGAAGGCTGTGCTGTCAGCGATACGATCGAAGTACTGCCCGGTGGGAGCCTAAACCTCGATCTGGGGCCTGACACCCTCATTTGCGAAGATGAGGCACTGATCCTTTCGCTGGATCCGACTGCTGCTTTCTACCAATGGGAAGATGGTTCCACAACAGCTGCCCGGATTATTGAATCAGCGGGCACCTATTCTGTACAGGCTACGCTCGATGGCTGTACCGCAACAGATACCCTGGTCGTGAGCACCCAATCCTTGCCTACCCTTAGCCTCGGACCCGATACGCTACTGTGTGCCGGAGAAACCCTCCTGCTCGATGTAATGGCGGCCGGAGCGGATTATCGCTGGCAAAATGGAGAGGGATTACCCCAGCAAGCAGTCTCAGAGCCGGGACTGTATTGGGTGGAGCGCAGCCTGGAGGGATGTGTGCAAACAGATAGCCTGATAGTGGGGAGACGAGAACTAACGGTTGGATTGGGGCAGGATACGCTCTTATGCCTGGGAGATACCTTACGAATCACCTTTCCGCAAGACGGGAATCAATTCCTGTGGGAAGATGGAAGCACGGCCCCTCAGCGCGTGCTCACTCGCGGGACAAACCTGAGTTTGCGGGTTGCTAATCGCTGTGAATCGATTCAGCTTCAGCAAATCGTTCAATTTGAAGATTGCAGCTGTACGCCCTTTATTCCCAATGTATTTTCTCCCAACGGAGATGGGATCAATGACGTATTTCGCGTGGAAATGGATTGTCCGCTCACGGCCTATTCCCTTCAGATTTTTGATCGCTGGGGAAAACAGGTATTTGAAAGCTTGCAACCGAGAGATGCCTGGAAAGGACTGCGTGGGAATCAACAGGCAAAGCCGGGGGTTTATTTCTGGGTGATCCGATATGAAGGAGCAAATGATATGGGCAGAGGGCAAATTATTGTAAAGGGGAATGTGTTGCTTGTGAGGTAGTCCCTTTGGGATTGATTAGGGTTTCAAAAAAGCCTTTCCGGATTCGAGGTTCTGAAGGATATCTTGTTTCACTGCATTAATTTTATCCAGTTCCCCTTGCAAATACGTCAAGGCAGCAGCTTCTTCTTTCCCATTTGGCGGCGAAAAATTGCGCATCCAGTCCATCATACCTTCATTTGCAGCTTCCAGGAGTACAATCTGCCCGGTAATAATCTCTGCCCGTAATGAATCAGGCGTTTCTACTGTTAACAGGCGGGTGCGTTCTGCTTCCAATTGTTTTTTCAATTCGGTTACCTCCCCCATTTTGGGCATTACTTCATCATGAACAGCAATTACCTGATCCTGTAAGGCAGCAACGGGATCCGCTCCCCCACCGCAGGCGAATAATAATATGCTGAGTATAAAAAGAGGGGCTAGAAGATAAGATGAGATTCGCATAAACAGGATCTGAGTGTAAATAACAACAAAGGTACATAGCGCGTGATTATTTTGATAATTGGAGATGCGCTTATTGTGATATTTATCTCCAAGTTCCTATCTTCCATCTATGAAAAAAGTGCCACTCTTTCTCCTCCTATTTTACACCCTTTCTGTATTTCCGGTCGCCGCACAAAGTCCCTACACTTTTTCAGCGGGCCGGGATGGGAGTCTTGTCGGGGCCGGTCTATTGACCCTGGGAATCAGTTATCCCTTATCCAAAAAGGTAACTTCGCCCACGCTGGCTGAAATTGAGAATCTGGATGTTGAGAATATTCCAGGGATTGATCGATGGTCCGTTCGTCAGCATTCTCTGCCCGCCAAAAAAATCAGTGATGTCTTCCTCTTCGGCTCTTACCTCCTTCCAGCCACGATGCTTGCCGGAGAAACCAGCCGAAAAGACTTTGGCAGTGGGGGCCTGCTCGCATTGGAAGCCCTGATTCTCAATAATGGCATCACCGGACTGACCAAGGTGCTGGCCAAACGCAGGCGCCCTTTTTTGTACGGCTCTCATTTCGAGCAATACAAATGGAAACACAGCACCTCGCGCATGTCATTTTTCTCCGGCCATTCTTCCAATACGGCTTGTATGTCTTTCCTCACGGCCCAGCTTTTCAACGACTATTACCCGGAAAGTAAAGCCCGGACCTGGGTCTGGTCAGCCGCTATTGCCATTCCCGCATTCACCGCATACAACCGCATGCGGGCAGGGAAACATTTCCTGACAGATGTATTTGTGGGCTATGCAGTAGGAGCAGCAGTAGGGATATTGGTGCCAAAGATTCATCAGATGTGATTCTCAAAAAAAGGAAGAGCCGGTTTACCTTTTCCCTCCAACTGGCACTGATCTACATACGTCCACTAGTCAACAGCCATTATGCCCAAAACTGCCCGTGTAATCGAGCGCATGCACACACAATGTCTTGCCTGGGAACAATCCGAAGACCCACGCGCCATTTTTTTACGATGCTATTCCATGATGACGGGCAATATGGTCACGGCCCTGGATGCCGATCGTTTTCATGACGCGAAATGGGCAACTGAGTTGTTACACGTATTTGCGGAGTATTATTTCATTGGCCTAGCAGCTTATGGCCAATCCCCCTCCGAGGCTCCGGCTGTTTGGCAGTTTGCACACGATGCGGCCAAAGAGCGGAATCTTCATGTTATGCAGCATTTGTTTTTGGGAATCAATGCCCATATCAATTATGACCTGGTGTTGACAGTAGTAGATATGCTGGAACCCGAGTGGCACCAACTCAATGAGGCCCAACGCAAGCTCCGCTACGAAGACCATTGCAAGGTAAACGAGGTCATTGCTGAGACCATAGACCGAGTCCAGGACACTGTGATCGAACGATATGATCCTTTGATGGATGTGCTAGATCGCATGCTGGGCCGAGTAGATGAGTTTCTGCTTTCGCGGCTTATCAACGATTGGCGGGAAACAGTTTGGCAGCGGGCAATGTCGATGTTGGCTTGTCAGGATGCTAGAGAGCGGGAAGAGATTCGATTGACAGTAGAAGCAGAGGCCTTAAAAACAGCCCGATGGATTGTGGTGGTTTAATGCTTTTTGACGCCTGGTGCAGCGCTTTGTTGAAACTGGTGCAATTTGGCAATGGCACAACCTTCACAGGGAGATTCCTTAACAAAAAACTCCCGATAGAACTGTCGGCCGAGATAGAAAGCCGCAGTCAAAAACAATGCTAATACGACACCCGTTTGCAGCATTATGAAAAGAGGTTAAAGACGCCCAGTGCAGCCACATAGGCAAGCAGCGTCATGTACACAGTCTGAATAAACGGCCATTTCCAGCTTTTGGTTTCCCGATAGGTAATGGCCAGCGTGCTCATGCACTGCATCGCAAAGGCATAAAACACCATCAAAGAAAGTCCGGTCGGCAGGTCATATACGAGCCTGTTGGTTCCTGAGCGCACTTCATTTTTCATGCGCTGAATGAGCGGTTCGCTATCTTCTTCAAAATCGACACCTACACTGTAAATCGTCGCCATAGAGCCCACAAATACTTCTCTTGCGGCAAATGAAGTAATGAGCGCAATTCCGATTTTCCAATCATATCCCAATGGTGCAATGGCCGGTTCGATGGTTTTCCCAAGAATCCCCATGAAGGAGTTTTCCAACTTGACCGTTCCCACCTCCACTTTATAGGCATCCATGGCTTCGGTATCATTTTGTTCCGGTACGGGAATCGCTGCCACCGCATTCTCTATTCTTTGAGGAGGCCCATAACTCGCCAATACCCAAAGAATGATCGAAATTGCCATAATGACTTTCCCTGCTTCCCAGATAAACAGACGTGTTTTCTCCCACAAAATCAGCACTACATTTTTCCAGCGTGGCATTTTATAGGAAGGTAACTCCAGCACCAGAAAGCTTTTTTTACTGGACCGAATGATCCAGCGAAACACAACAGCGGCAGCCAAAGCAGCAAATAAGCCCAGGAGGTACAATCCCAGAAGTACAAGGCCTTTGAGATTAAAGATTCCTAACAAAGTGGTATCCGGAATGACCAACGAAATCAACAAGGTATATACGGGCAGACGCGCCGAGCAACTCATCAAGGGAGTAACCATGATGGTAATCAGCCGGTCTTTCCAATGGTCAATATTTCGACTGGCCATGATCGCGGGAATGGCACAGGCTACACTTGAAATCAAGGGTACCACACTTTTGCCGCTCAAGCCAAAGGGTCGCATCAATTTATCCATGATGAACACGACCCGCGCCATGTATCCGGTCTCTTCCAGGATCACAATAAAGGTAAAGAGCAATACGATTTGGGGAATAAAGATCACCACGCCGCCCAAACCTGGAATCAGGCCTTCTGTAATCAAATCTGTCAGTACGCCCGTCGGCAAGACCTGTTGTACCCATCCGCTCAGCGAGGAAAAAACAGTATCGATCAGATTCATGGGCACCTCTGCTACAGAGTACACCGCCTGAAACATGATAAAAAGAATCCCCAAAAATATCGCATAGCCTGCAATTGGATGCACAAACCAGCGGTCTAATCTTCGGGTAAAACTTTGATTCGCATCTATAGAGGGAGTCCGCTTCAATACATGCGGAAGAATCTCTCGTATTTTCTGGTATCTGTTTTCTGTATCTGCTATCTGTGCCTCCTCATCCAGCAACAGGGAAAATCCATTTCCCGTTTGGGGCAAGTTTCGATCCAGCGGGGGAATGCTGCCATTGCCTCCACCCAGAGTAGTAGCTAACACCTCTTCTTGCTTCGCTTCGTCAGGAGAAATAGATAAAAAATCCCGTTGAGCATCTACGGCTTTTACCCGCGACAATTCCTGAATCAGTTGGTCGATTCCTTCTCCCTTCCGCGCATTCACCTGAATAATAGGGATATCTCCCAATAAAGAACGTAAGCCCACCAGATCAACCGACAATCCTTTTTTAGTGGAAAGGTCAATCATATTCAACACGAGAATGACGGGAATTTTCAAGTCGTACACCTGGGAAAACAACAAGAGGTTGCGCTCCAGATTCGTAGCATCTGCCACGACAACTACGACATCAGGAAAATTGGGATGATCAGGGGCTGCGAATAATTCCTGCACGACTTTTTCGTCGTCCGAACGCGCATAGATGCTATAGGTGCCGGGGAGGTCCAGGACTGAAATTTTCCGTCCATCTTCCAGGCTCAAACTCCCTGTTTTTTTATCTACCGTAATACCTGGATAGTTTCCGATCTGTTGGTTGAGTCCTGTCAGTTGATTAAAGACAGAACTTTTCCCAGAGTTCGGATTCCCTACCAGGGCAATTTTTTCAACGCGCGCAGATTCACTCACTATCTACTGGCTTAACTTGAACAAGGGCAGCCTCATCGAGCCTGAGAGAAAGCGTATATCCTTCGACGTCTATCGCAATCGGATCTCCCAGAGGTGCCTTAAATAATACCCGAACTCGCTTACCAGGATACAGGCCCATATCGGTCAATTTAGGTTTTAGGCCGTTTGCTACTACCGAAATGATTTCGCTCAACTTGTTTAGGCCTACCTGATCCAGTCTCTCCATATTGAAAATATGCTTGTGTAAAATCGAGTTAACAAATTTAGAAAGATTCTAAATAAGATGCGCTATCAATTGCTAATTGGCCCAAAATTCCTGCAAAAATCTCTCATTATTTGGAGTACAAATCAGGAAAATCCTGCTAAGTCTCTCTTCTGCTTCCTGCAAAACAAAATTATCAGTTTCCTTCCCAATAATCCTATGACTTAACGCAGCCTCACCTTTACAGCTGACCAGCATTACAGGCAGTCCCAGATCTGTGGGCCAGAACCTGCTACTTAGCCAATCCCTTCCTTATCCTATCAACCAAACACTTTTTTCCGGACTTGCTTTATCTTGGCCATGTAGCGATCCCATTGCACATAAAAATCATGGCGCTGGGTATCAATATAATGCTGAGCGCCTCGCAGATCTGGATATTCGGATTGTTTGAGTTGGGCAAATGCTGCGGCTTTTTCCAGAGTCTGATCTTGTGCCTGAATAAAGTCTGCGATTAATTCGGCTTGCTTCCCAAACAATTCATAAGCAGCACCCGCAGCTTCAGGCAAGCCCATAAAAAAGAGGTTGTCATATTCCCGATGAAACAAATGCAGGTACAAATCGGGTTTCCCATCGCGCATTGGCAAATCTTCCTTCCGGATAAATGGAAAAATCCGTTGGTAGCCCGTCGCATATACAATCAGATCCACCTCTTCCTCGCTTCCATCCTCAAATACTACCGAATGTGCTTTCAACTCCTTCACATCCGGGCGGGCCGCAATATCTCCATGCCCCAGATGATGGAGAATTTGGGTATTCATAATTGGATGGGATTCCAATACGTGATGATCAGGTTTCCGCAGGCCGTATTTTCGCAAATCTCCTACGATGATTTTATTAATCAGAAATTCATAAATCGGAATTTCGATCCAGGCAGGGAGCTTGGGTCCAGTACTGGCAAATACATCTGCCGGCTTTCCAAAAATGTATTTCGGCACAAAATAATACCCTCTTCGCAAGCTGATAAAGGCTGTTTCGGCATTCATGGCCGCATCACAGGCAATATCGACTCCGGAGTTTCCGGCACCGATGATCAGCACTTTTTTACCCCGAAAAGTATCCGGATGCTTGTAAGTAAATGCGTGCATAGATTCGCCTTCAAAGGAACCGGGATATTCCGCTGGATTGGGATGCCAAACGACCCCTGTAGCACAGCAAACTCCCCGATAAACAGCGGATTCGCCTGAATCAAAACGGACTTCCCAGGCTTTTCCACCTTTCTGCGGGATCAGGGCCTCCACTTTCTTTTCAAATCGGATATGCGGAATGAGGTCATGCTTTTGGGCATAGGCCTCCAGATAGGTCCGAATCCGGCGATGATCAGGGTAGTCCGGATAGGTTTCGGGCATAGGAAAATCGAGAAAACCCGACTTCGTTTTGGAAGAGATAAAATGAGCGGACTCATACATGGGCGTATCTTCCCGCTCGATGTCCCAGATTCCGCCTACGCGGTTTCCAGCATCGTAGATATCAAAGGGAATGCCTTGTCGCTTGAAAGCAACCGCTGCGCATAGCCCCCCGGGACCTGCGCCTATGATGCATATTTTGGAGGAAGTTTCAGACATATTAGCATGTTTTCAGGGCTGATTAAGCACTGCTAACCTACTAAAAATCGAGCTTTTACGCTATGTGTGGGAGTGGTCGAACATTCAAACTCCCAATCAAACCCTCAAACTTTTTCAAACAAAACCGTTTCTGGAATGACATTCGTGGCTTTGTTTTGTTTGATTGTTCGATTGTTCGATTGTTCGATGGTTTGAGAGTTGGAGGAAACCATTCCTGCTTTTTCAACCAAAATCATCTGAAGGGGATCAAAAACAGGTCTCACAAGGTTTCCCAGCGGCCCGGCCTAGTTCAACAAGCGCCAAACAAGGGTCTTGAGAATATGGCGCTCGCCCATCTGAGTGGGAATGCCTCCTTTGAGCATCAGGTCTGCATCCCGAATATAGCGGAGGTTGCGCCAGGTGAGGGCAGCACTGTAATGCCGCTTGGCAGTCGCATAATCCTGCGCTGCATAATAATTCACCTTGAGTTGATTTTTGATCGCATTTGGATCGTGCAGATTAAAACTATGTACCTGCGCCAGGTGCTGAAAGAAGCGAAAAAGCGCATTCAGGGTCAGAATGGAGGGATTGATCTTTGTATTTTGGGTCAAGCGATCTACAATCAGATGAGCGCGATACACATTCCGCTTACTCAAGGCTCCGACCAGCTCAAAGGCATTAAAGTCCTTATCCACATTGATCATCTCATAGACAAAATCCGGCTCCAGGCGATTAGATTTTGCTGCTTTCAGGAGAATGAACATCTTTTCGAGTTCATTCTCGATCAGGTTGAGATGAGTTCCCAGGTTGGTTGTCAGAATACTCGCTACTGCGGGGTCTGCTTCATACCCACACGCCTTAATGTGTCCGGCCAGCCATTTCTGAACGTCGCGTTCATACATTTTTTTGGCCTCAAAGGAAATCCCATTGCTCGCAGCAGCACGCGCAAGTCCTGCAGGAAGTCCTGTTTTTCGCCCTTTTACGGGCTTAAAAGCCATAACCAGGACCGTAGAGGGAACTGGTTTTTCTATATAGCTTTTCAGCTTATCCCACTCGGTCTTAACAAGTCGCTGGGCTTCTTTGACGATGACCAGTCGATTGGTCGCCATAACCGGAAAGCTCCGGCAATTATTCAGAATTTGTTTGGCACTCGTTTCCGGTCCGTAGAGCAGGCTTTTGTTAAACGAAGCTTCAGACTCTGTCAATACAGCTTTGTCCAGTGCAGTGGTGAGTTTGTCGATGAAATAGGTTTCATCTCCATGCAGGTAATACATGGGAGCAAACTGTTTGTCTGCGATTTGTTGCTGGATTTGGTCAAAGGTCATGTCGCTTCAGTTCCTGCCGGGATTATGCTTCCTGTAAGTTTTCCCTAAAAAAATCCAGCGTCATATCCAGGGCTTCTTCCAGGGCTTCATTTGTTCCTGCAAAAGGATGCTTTGCCCCAAAGGTATGCCCGGTATTCGGGATCAACCGCAAATTCACCAGGGCAGGAGGGCCGTAGATATTGAGTTGTTCCGCTTCAAAAAAAGGAACCGTCTCATCATTCTGGCCATGCAGGACTAACATAGGTTTCTGCATATCCCGGACTGCATTGAGGATATGTAAGGTGGTGCGACCATGCCGTTCAATATCTTCCAGCATCGGCATTCCCATTTTGAGCACTTGCCCCGTTCGGGAATTGATTACCTCATGATACCCTGACTTGCGCCATTCTTGCTTGGTCTTTTTATCAAAGCGGTCAAATGCCGAAACAGCTGCCCAGGTAGCGACAGCACTTACGTCGGGGAGTTTACTAGCTGCGAGGAGCGCGATTCCCCCGCCTCGACTATGCCCGATCAAGCCCAGTGGATGGCGGAGATTATCCCCAAAAAAGTCAGTATGGGAAGCCAGCTGAACGAGTTCGTTCACCTCACTCAACTCCAATGAAAAGGTATTCCGCTCAAATTTATCCAACTCGGTAAATTCAAGCATCTCCTTGCCAATCCCATTATGAGAAAAATTAAAAGACAGGAAACTCATTCCATTGTTGGCAAAATACTCGCCAGCGTACGGAACGAATCCCCAGTCCTTAAATCCTTTAAATCCATGGATGTACACCAGACAGGGCTGGGTGCCAAACTGGTCAGCGCCATACAAGGTAATCGGCACGGCGTTTCCAGCCTGCGTGGTATAAGTAAACGATTTTGTCATCTTACCAAAAAATGGAAATATTCACACCTCCAGTGGCCAGTACGCCTAATTCTGTACTTGTGGACAGGGAAGTGAATCGCTCGGAGTTACTAACGGGTTCGAGGTTATTCACATCGGGAGAAACCTGACGAACGCCTGTCTCGGAGAGTTCTACTGTACCCCCAATACGAGAATACGCAAATCCCAGCGCATACTCTGCACCTACTGAAAAATTATCCCCGAAAAAATAGTTAAATCCAGCCAATAAATCTACTCCAACCCGGAAACCTCCGTCTGTACGTAGCTTGGTACTGATGTCTTCCCGAAACAAGGTAACGCCATCGCGGATCACAGTCTGGGAATAATCCAGGTCTTCAGTCAGCGTTCTCGACCCTACCAGGGTAATCGGAATAGTCAATCCTACATACGGATCAATCCGGCTCGCCTGCGATACCAGGTGATATTCTGCGCCAGGATTGATGCTAAAGCTAAACTGGTCCACTGAGTTGTTATTGGTACTGTCAACCGTAACCGGCTCAATGAATCGAAGTGAATCGATATAATTAAAATTGAAGTCAACGCTGGAGTTTTCCAGTTGAATTCCAAAAGCAGTTCTCAATGCGATTTTTTCAGACAGGTAATAGCGCACCAACAATTGTGGGATATCGAGGTTGTCTGTCTCATCCGTATCAAAGGCATTGATTCCCACATTCTGCAAACCGGTAATCCGAAATCCCAATCCGAGATCTCCTGCAACTGGCTTTACCTGAGCCACAAGGGCAGGAATGAATAGAAATCCTACCACTATACATACTACAAATTTTTTCATGAACACCAATTATTAGGTTAGGGTTTTCAAAACGAAAGGCGGAAATTACAAAGGGGGGCGATTACTTCAAAGAAATAGCCGATGCCCCGCCCTGTTCTATAACAAAAAATCAGGGGTAAAAAGTTTTCCCACATCATCATTTCGTTTGTTTTTCCAGCCATTTGAGGGCTTCTCTCCGACTCAGGCCCGAAAGCTGGGGCGTAGCAGACACAAAGTTTCTTACGATTTCAGGCTCGACCTTCGAATATTCCCGCAATATCCAACCAATCGCCTTTCGGATAAAAAATTCTTTTTCACCGCTAAGCTCAAGGATATATCCCCGTAGCAAGGGCCAGTCCAGATCAGATTTGTATTTGAGTTGAAATAATAGCGCGGTTCGCTGGAGCCAGCAATTCCCCGAATCCATCCACTTGCGCGTATAGGGCAACATCTGTTCGGGATAGGATTTGAAATAAGCACCCACCATCCAGGAGGCGATGAAATCGACGGTGTCCCACCAGGATTTGGTCAGGGTCAGGTACTCATAGAGTTCAATGCTTTCAGGAGGTGCTTTTCGGTGGTATTTCTGGAGGACTTCGATAGCCGTGTGTTGCCATTCCCGCTGCGGACGGTTCCACATCTCCCGTATGAGGCTTTCTGGTAATTCAGGATAAATAGCACAGATGCGCTTGAGGTGGGGTTTCAGGATTCTCTGCCGGATAGGAGCTTTCAGCCCATACATGACAAATTGATCTTTTAAATAGCGCTGCATCGACACCGCATTTACCGGGTCAGCATGTGCAAGGAAGTCTGCCTCTATCGCATTCAGTAATTCCTCATTCATCCCCCAACATACAAAAAAACGCGACAAGCACATGGCCTGCCGCGCGGAAGAATCTTCGGGATCAGCGTCCCCTAGCTTACCCAAAAAT
>CAYGTH010000124.1:0-2091 GCA_964352745.1 uncultured Bacteroidia bacterium | reverse complement strand
GAAATCGCGATCATCACAAAGGTTAAGGTCAGCACGCTTGCTGCCAGGGTAATACGTTTCATAAGGGTTGATTTATAGGTTAAGAGTTGTAAAGTTTGTTGTTCTACGCCTTTCAGGCCGGCTTCTCCAAATTCGGAGAGAGTCGTTTCTAAGGCGGTTTCAAAAGGAATATCGTCTGCCATTGCCCACTCTATAGCCGTACAGAGATGGTCGAATAGTTCCTCGCGGAGGGGAGCATAGGTAAGCCCTGCCGATTGCAAAGCTTGCTCAACCCGTTCTAATTGGGAATCGGTCAACAAAATCATGTGTTCAGGCCGGGTTGCAGGTTGAGAATGAGGTTCATGGTATTCACAAATTCGGAGAACTCGCGGACACGGCTGCCCGCTTCTGCTGTGCCGGTTTGGGTGAGGGTATAATACTTACGCATCCGCTTGCCGACATGGACTTTTTCGGTTGTGAGCAATCCCTTAGCCTCCAATTTGTGAAGCGTCGGGTATAACGCTCCTTCGGTCAAGAGGATTTTGCCATCAGATAGTTCTTTGACCCGCTGCGTAATCTCGTAGCCGTACATCCGGTTGTTGTCTGTCAGCAGTTGCAATACGATCGTTTGCAAGGTGCCTTTGAGGAGTTCTTTTGAATACATAATGCAATTATACATAAGAATATTATGTATATCAAAATCCGCAACTTATACATCCTCATGAACAGCACACAAATCTCGCATTAATCACCTGAATAACAGCTATTTAATGGAGTTGGAATATTTTCTTATTTTTCTAATTCTACTTTGCACAGTTTGCTGAAAAGGGTCGCAATCACTTGAGCAGGTAGAGCGCGAGTATGTTTGAGCTACCCATTACAACAATAAATATTGGCCAGGCGATTGGGATTCGCCTGGCCAATACCTGTCGAAAAAGTAAGTTAAAAAAGTAGAACTAACTTCCCTTCTTTACTCCCATTGGTTTCCCCACCAGCACACGAGAACCCTAAGTATCACGTTCTTTCCATACGATAGTCATTAACCTCCTTTCATGAAGCAAACATTTATTTTTGGGGTAGTTGGAATCCTGGGCTTCCTTTTGAGTTCCTGCTGCCAGCATGTATATGAAATTTCAGATCTGGAGCGACTATGGGTGCTGGACGAATCCGGCTTTGCCATCGAAGTAGATTACGATACTCTTCGACCCGCTTATTCACTTCAGGCAATTGCTGCTTTGAATCTGGTTTCTGATACGGAGTCCAGCACCTGCCATCAGGCAGAAGAAATTGTAAATGGGCTGGTAGAATCAACCTTGACTCTTTCTTTTGACCAGGACATTCGCTTTGGCGCAACAGATATCCCTGCCGGTACCAACCTCCTGAATCAAAGTGCTGTTGCCTCCACTGTTGAGATTCGCGCCTTTTGGGATCAGGCCAGTGTCAAATTTTCACAGGATTTCTTCAATCAAATGGAACGACCTGACTCCATGATACAGGCCTCCATGACGATTCAGCTAGGGGACGGAAAAGAACTCAGTGCGAGTCGATCTGTGTATATGGTGCACTAGATTTTCGGGGATTATACTACCTTTGCAGCGCGAATGAGTCCGGTCGAAATTCGGACTCACAACAGCAGGTGTGTATGATTCAATTGCTCAGCGAAAATCCCATTCTACTCCTCTTTGTAGTAGCTTCATTTGGCTATTTGATCGGTAACATTACGATTAAAGGAAGTTCGCTCGGTGTGGCTGGCGTCCTGTTCACAGGCCTGGCCTTTGGCGCTATTGATCCCCATCTCCAAATTCCGGAAGTCATTCTCTACATGGGCCTGTCGATTTTTGTGTATTCAATCGGTATCAGTTCCGGCCCTGCTTTTTTTAATTCCTACCGAAAAAGCGGCTTTTCTGATTTTATATTCATCATCAGTATGCTGGTCTTTTCGGGCCTGATTGCCTCGCTGCTATGGCTCTTATTTGGGTTTTCGGCAGCAACGATTACCGGAACTTACGCAGGGAGTACCACGAATACAGCGGCCCTCGCTGGCGTGATCGATCTGTTCAATAGTACTTTTTCTGCTGAAAAAGCGGCGAGCCTGACCCAACAGATCGTCGT
>CAYGTH010000123.1:0-16433 GCA_964352745.1 uncultured Bacteroidia bacterium | reverse complement strand
GAGCCATATCCAAGCGACCCACCGGCGTAAAAGCCGGTCCAGTCGCGGCCCGTGGCCACGGGTGCCGGGGCAAGCGGGACAGGGGTGGGTGCCGGTGCGATCACGGGCTCGGCCAGGCCGCCGGCCTGGGCAAATCCGCCCACACAAAGGCAAGCGGGGCAGCAATCAGTGCGGCAGTTGCAAGACGTTTCATTGTAGTCTCCAGGTTCTTGGGTTTGGTCCTTAGAACACGCCATGTCGGGATTGGTTCGCCGGAAATCCTGATTCAGAGCGGTCATTTGAGACAGGATTTGATCTTCACTGATATTCTCGGTTTCATTTCCATAGATTACATGCACTACTACCGGAATGGCATAAGTCGTTGAACTTTTTCTCAGGTTGCGGGTGCTGGTTTGGCTGATCGATCGGTCAAGCCATTGCTCAAATTCAGCGACACTCTCCGTAGATTCTTCATGCCTCCGCTCATCTTCCATCTCTACGGTTACACATTTTCGCGATTTCGGCAATAAGCTTCTGTAGGAGGGATTGAATTTAACAAAGTCCCGATAGGCTTTGGTTCCGGTACGACTTCTGTTGGGTTGAGTAAGGTCGACCGTTTTGCCAGGGTTGCCGCCATGAGCACTCGGCTTTCGGAGGGGTACTTGTGCGTATCCTGTTCCTGAGATTATCAGAAACAAGCAAACAATAGGAGGAGCAAAGCGTAGTAACTGTCGCAGACAGCGATTAACTAGAGACATGAAGCGGGTGTGTTCAGAGCCTTTACATCGAATATAACAATATTTCGTCTTGGACAAATATACTTAATCAGCAGCAGTTTCATTATCGAATCATTCATCATTAAGTAAGGAATGCAAATTTTGTGCAAATTGTCACAAGATGCCGGTTATCGGCCCTTTTTTTTCTAACCTCATCTTTTTCGCTATGGCTTCGATTTTCTCTCATGGCTTCGCAGCTGCAGCAATTGGGACATGTTTTGCAGAGAAAAAGCACCTCTCCCGGTTTTTGATACTCGGAGCGCTGTGCGCGATTTTACCAGATGCAGATGTGATCGCCTTCAAATTCGGAATTCCTTATGATCATGTATTAGGACATCGGGGCCTTACCCATTCACTGGCTTTTGCAGCTGTTTGGGGAATGCTATTAGCCTGGCTGACAAAATCTTCTGAGGGATCAAACCCGAACCTGTGGATAGTCTGGGCGATCTATTTCGCAATTTGTACGGCTTCCCATGGAATGTTAGACGCGATCACCAACGGAGGCCGGGGGGTAGCTTTTTTCGCACCCTTTGACAACCATCGCTACTTCTTTCCCTGGCGGCCGGTACAGGTTTCGCCGATAGGGGCTTCCCGCTTTTTCTCTGAATGGGGCCTGCGCGTTATCATGAGCGAGTTGCGGTACATTGGGGTACCTTTTGCAATTTTGATGGCCTTTGGGCTAGGATTCCGCTGGTGGAAGCGCCGAACTTGATCGACAGACTTTACCTCTTCCTTACGTTCTGCTTGACAAGTAGTGCCAGTTTTTAGTAGTGTCAATTGTTTGGAAATTTTAAGTTTTAAATTTTTTATAAAAGCGTCATATTTGCTGCCCAGATATATGACGCCGCATGAGAATAGATAGATCATTTAGTAGTTGCTTTCCCCTGGTTCTTGCTTTTCTTTTTATCGGTTCTGCCTGTAGTGTGGTGGAGGATATTGATCGCATTAAGATATCTGAGTGGCATCCTGAAGTTGCAGTTTCCCTGGTCAACTCTTCGATTTCATTGGGCGAGATACTGGATGAATTTGACACGAGTGAGTACCTCACGACAGATTCCAGCGGAATGTTATCTGTACGATATGAAGATGAGGTGTATCGGGCGACTACTGAAGGGATGCTGATCTTGCAGGATATCGCATTCCCCATGTTGGATACTGCTATCCTCGTTCCGGTCCCTTCTCAGCACGGAGAGCGCATTACCCGGATGAATCTCTTTCGTGGAAACCTGGCCTACGCTTTTAATTCCTCACATACTGGTGCAGTTGAGGTGGAAATTTACTTTGCCAATGCAAGCCTGAACGGGCAGATATTAACGGAAACAATTACCGTTAATTCACCTGTAAACACATCCGGAAGTATCGATCTCATCGGCTATCAACTTGACTATACAGATGATCTGATTGAATTGCGGTACCGCGCTACTGAAGTGGCAAGTGGGCAAGTTGTGGCCCTGAATGGTTTTATCATGCGGCTGGAAAATATGTCATACAACTTCGTAGAAGGCTTTTTAGGGCAATATGATTTTGCGTTGGCGTCTGATTCGCTGGAACTCGATTTCTTTGACCTGTGGGACGAGGGTAGTATATATTTTCAGGAGCCTTCTCTTCAGCTACATATTGAAAATACCGCAGGAGTGCCGATTCATCTGCGCGCTGCCGTATTGGATGCGGTTACAGATGAAGGCGTGATTTCACTCCTCACACCCGAATTGGGAAGTGGGGTTTCACTTGCTTATCCCAATCTTGGAGAAATAGGAGCCGGCAAAACAACAACCATTACCCTCGACCATACAAATTCTGATTTACCCGCAGCCCTTGCTGCAAGCCCCCGAGCCTTTGCTTTTGATTTTGAAGCGGTTGCTTTTCCGGATAATGATCCCAGTAAAACGGGGTTCATTACTGACCAAAGCGCAATCAACGTGTCGATGACAGCGAGTTTACCCATATATGCAAGCCTCGCTGATATCTCTATGCGTGATACCTTTGAGATGGAACTGGATGACGTAGGAAATTTGTCTTCCGCCGGATTTAAGATGATCACCGAGAATGGTTTCCCCCTGGATATTGATCTGCAGATTTATTTTCTCGATGCCCAGTATCAGATAATGGATTCGCTGAGTTCGGGGGTGGCCATGACACTCACCGCGGCACCAGTGGGCGCCGATGGCCGCGCAACAACTGTGGTTGAAGATATTCACGAAATAGAAATAGATGCCGATCGCCTTGAAGCCCTGCAAAATGCCTCCTGGATTTCTTATCGCGCAAGCCTGGAAAGCCCGCAAGGAGGCAGTATCCCCATCCGCCTGTACGAAGGCTATCAAATGGGTATCAAATTGGGAATTACAGCGGGCCTTTAGAAGAAGAAAGAGAGAAGAGAGAAGAGAGAAGAAAAAAGATAGAAGACCGAGAAGCGGTAATATTATTGAAATAATCATGAAAAGATTCTTAGTTCAATTGGGACTATCAGCAGTGTTTTTGCTGCCCATGATTGTGAAAGCCCAGCAGGAAATCGGTTTGCATTTCATGCCGCGTGCCTGGCAATCTCAGCAGACCAATCCTGCCATTTTTAATGAAAAAACGATCGTTTTTACCTTGCCTGCAGCACATATGCAAGCGGGAAATACGGGATTTTCTTTTAATGATATCGTGAAAGAAGATCCGAATAGCGACTCGTTACTGATAGATTTAGACGGAGTAATCGGAGGACTGGATGCCGAAAACTTTCTGCATTTTCAAACGAATGTAGAGTTACTCAATCTAGGGGTTCGTCTCAAAGACCTCCAACTCGGTGCTTCTGTAGGCGTTCGCGGCAGGGGCTATTTGTATTACCCCAAATCCCTGGTTGAACTTGCCTGGAAGGGGAATGCAAGTCGGGTAGGGGAGACCGTGAGCCTCGCGCCGGATTTTCAGGCATTTGGGTATGCCGAAATCGGTTTGAGTGCAGCCTACCGAATCAAAGACAGAATCCAGTTTGGCGCAAAGATCAAATACCTCTCTGGTCTCGCAGATGTTTCGGCGGGCAACCACATTGCGCACCTGACTACTCAGTCCGAATATTATCAGTTGAGCATGGTATCTGATTATCAGGTAAATACCAGTGTCATCTCATTCGATGACAGCACTGGGGGAGGGGGATACGAATTTGCCCTCGGACACAACACCGGATATGCGGCGGATTTGGGCGTGGTGGTGCACCTCAATGACAAAATACAATTCAGTGCGAGCGCCATCGACATTGGTTATATCGACTGGGATGAGAAAGTCCGCAATTACGAAGTGAAAGGCAGCTACGAATTTGAAGGGGTAGATGTCGCCGAAATGGTACGCGATGATTCTTTTGAAATCGAAAGTGTGCTGGATACCCTGGGAGACATTTTTGAGGTGGTCGAAACGACGAATGCCTATCGTACAAAACTCCCGATGAAAGTGTATGTAAGTGCTACGTTTTCGCCGATTAAATCGCTGCGGTTGAGCGGAGCGTATTTTCATGAATCCTATCGGGGCAAGTACCGCACAGCCTATTCCGTTAGTGCGAGCAAGGACCTCGGCAAAATCTTCACAGGCGGGATCACCTATTCCATTCGCAATAAGCAGTTTGATGACCTCGGTGTCAATCTGCTGCTGAAATTGGGGCCGTATGTGATGTTTGTCGTTACCGACAATGTCATTGATCTCATCAGTCCACGGCAGGCGAGAGATATGCACTTCCGCTGGGGAACCAACTTCACCTTCTAATATGTATCGAATTCCGATCCGGAATCTGATCATGATCATTTATTCGATTGACTATTTTTGTGCGAACGTGAAGCGGCAGAGAGATCTGTCGCTTTTTTTCCCAAAATCGCATCCACATTCCCCAAAAAATCATACTTTTGCGCGATGAATCACAAAGTACTCATCGTCGATTTTGGTTCCCAGTACACCCAACTGATTGCCCGCCGCGTCCGTGAGCAACATGTGTACTGTGAAATTGTCCCCTATCACAAAGATTTGACAGCAGATGATACCGTCTCTGGGATTATCTTGTCGGGCAGTCCCTATTCTGTCAATCAGCCAGGCGCGCCTGATTTTCCGCTGGATAAGTTCATCGGAAAAATGCCCGTACTCGCTGTGTGTTACGGCGCGCAACTCCTGGCCCGCAACCTGAAAGGTTCAGTGGCGACTTCCGATAAGCGCGAATATGGCCGGGCGACCTTCGAGTGGGATCAGGATTCCCCTTTGTTCAATTCTGTAAGTGCCAAGAGCCAGGTGTGGATGAGTCATGGGGATACGATTCAGGAATTGCCGAAAGACTTTCATCTGATCGGAAGTACGGAATCTGTACCCATAGCCGCTTTTCAGCACAATGAACTGCCGGTCTATGCCTTGCAATTTCACCCCGAAGTAACGCACTCGCTCGAAGGGGCGCAGATCGTTCGGAATTTCCTCTACGACATCTGTAAGATTACAGCAGACTGGACGCCCGCTGCTTTTGTGGAGACAACAGTTGCTGAGTTGCAGGCACAAATTGGAGACGAGCGGGTGATTTGTGGCTTGTCAGGCGGAGTGGATTCGACCGTAGCGGCGAGCCTGATTCATCGGGCGATTGGCGATCGGCTGTACTGTATTTTTGTAGATAATGGCTTGCTTCGAAAAAATGAGTTCGGGCAGGTGATGAAAATGTATGAGCAATTGGGCTTGAACGTCATCGGCGTAGATGCCCGGGATCAATTTTTGGGAGAATTAGCGGGGGTTACAGATCCGGAAACGAAACGAAAAATTATTGGCCGGGTATTCATAGAGGTATTTCAACAGGAAGCCAATAAATTGAAGGACATCAGGTTCCTGGCACAGGGAACGATTTATCCGGATGTGATTGAGAGTATTTCGGTAAATGGTCCTTCGGCAACAATCAAATCTCACCACAATGTAGGCGGCTTGCCTGATGAGATGAATATGGATGTCGTAGAGCCCTTACGTTTCCTCTTCAAAGACGAAGTGCGGAATGTAGGGCGTGATATGGGCCTGAGTGAAGAGTTCATCGGTAGACATCCCTTCCCGGGTCCGGGATTGGCGATCCGGGTGTTGGGAGAAGTAAAGCCTGAGCGGGTAGCCGTATTGCAGGAAGTAGATGCGATATTCATTGGAGAATTGAAAGATAAAAACCTGTACAATGAAGTGTGGCAGGCCTTTGCCGTATTATTGCCTGTCGCCTCAGTAGGCGTCATGGGAGATGAGCGGACCTATGAGAATGTGGTAGCACTCCGTGCAGTAGGGAGTCGGGATGGCATGACAGCAGATTGGTCTCAATTGCCTTATGAGTTCCTGGCTGATGTGTCGAACAAGATTATCAACAATGTTAGAGGGGTGAACCGCGTTGTATATGACATTAGCAGTAAGCCGCCCGCAACCATCGAATGGGAGTAATTGGGCCAAATTCGGCATTCCAGCGCATTCTGCTTATATTTAGCGCATTGTCCCAAAACCGTATTATTACAGCCGCCTGAGCCCTTACCGTCCTTTCTGTAAATCGAACACGCTAATTGATGAATCGAACGCTTATCATTATCCTCCTGCTGATCATCAGCTCTTGTCTGGCACAAAAAACGCTACTTGAGCAGGATCCTCGCACAGAAGCCTTGATTACGCAAGGCAAACGGTTTATGCAGACAAAGGCGTATGCTTCTGCTGCACAAAATTTTGAAGAAGCGGCTGCACGGCCCTTTAGCCACGCAACTACTGCAGCCATTTACCTCGCAGGACTGGCCTACTACTACGAAGGCGATGACTTTTTTGCTGCTCAACGATTCAATACCATCCTGGAAGAGTATCCGAAATCAAAATATGTAGAAGACGCGAAATATCACAACGGCCTGATTCAGGTTGAAAGTGATCGGGAAGAGAGCCAGTCGATCGGTATGGAAGCTTTGTTTCAAGTCTGGGAAACGGGAAGAGATCGGAACTTGTCAGTCAGTGCAAAAAATGCCGTTCTTCAAAATCTCTTTTATGATGTGGATCTTCGCTTTGTAGAGCGGCTCTACCAACGATCCGTACCTAAGCGTAAGACAACGATATTAGAAGCCTGGTGCTATCGCCTGGTTCAGGCAGGCCAAACAATTGAAGCTCAAACTCGATACACGGAATACCTTACTGAGAATGGAGAAGCGTCTCCTTATCTGGATCGGATGTTGGCTGAGGTGCCAGCAATGACCAATAAGCTGGACCCGGACATTATCAAGCTTGCCTTGTTTTTACCGCTGGATTTGGATGACCCGCGTACGATATATGGTAAGACCCTACCTGCTTCAGGGTTTGTCCTGGAATATTACGAAGGCATTCGCAAGGCAATTGAAACCTATTCTCAGTACTCTCACAAGAAAATATTTCTCCGGGTATTTGATACCCGAAATAAGCGCGATACCCTCTTGACAATTCGTCATTTGGAGACATTGGAACAAATGCCTCCGGATGTCATCATTGGGGATATTTATAATTTTCAGTCAGAGGTCATCTCGAAATGGGCAGAAGCTCATGCAACACCGCAGATTGTTCCGCTGAGCCCTGCCAAGAGCCTGACACTCGGTAAGGATTATATTTTCCTGGCTCACCCATCGCTCGAAACCCACGGCGTAAGGATGGCTGAATATGCGGTCAATGAGTTAAACTTGCAAAAAGTTGCGATCTGGACGGATTTGCGCTCCACGACCGAATTGATGACTGAAGGCTTTATTCGAACTATGGAATCCTACGGCCGGGAAGTGATGCGGATAGAAATCGATTCAACCTTTGAAGAAGGTGCAGACGACCAGATTCCCGGATTGGTACGCTCCATGACTTCGGCGGGAGTAGATGGCGTGTATCTTCCGATTGTGGACAATCAGGAAACGTCCAACCTGATCCTGAGTAAAATGAGTTACGATGGGATCGAAGTTGCCGTAATGGGCTCTCCACACTGGTGGAAGCGATATAATATCATTGATCGGGACCTCAAGGAGAGTTATAATTTGTTGTTCACCACAACTTCGATGATTCGCAGGCAATCTCCAGAGTATCGGAGTTTCTATAATTCATACCTCAGAGAATATGGCTTCCCTCCAGAGGATTTTGCCATACAAGGCTATGACCTTGGAATGTATCTCATAAAAATGCTCGACATTTACGATTACTCCGCTGGTGTCCCGCTTACCACACATTTACGGACGTTTCCCGCCTTTGAAAGTATTCACCTCAATTACTATTTTGGCGGAAGCCAATCCAATCAAATGGTGAATATCGGACAGTTTCGCGAAGGGGGAGTTGTAAATGTGAATCGGGAATAGCACATAGGTTGGGGGGTAGGCCAAAAATCCTCAAGCGGCCCTCCTGCCTCCTCTTCTTTCCCATCCAGGCGGGTTGGCTATGCAGAGGCCATCGGGAGCAGGAGCCTGCCCCGCACTTGATGCGGGGGCGGCATGTCGGGCTGGTATTGGCGATTTTTTGCGCCACTTTTTTCTAAAATAAGTGACAGAGGAATACCAGAACTATTTTCATACAAAAAGCTAGAATCAATTGATTCTAGCTTTTTGCGGAGCAAGAGACGAGATTCGAACTCGCGACCCCGACCTTGGCAAGGTCGTGCTCTACCAGCTGAGCTACTCTTGCTTGAATGGGACACAAAGGAATGCATTTCTTTAATGTTACGCAACCTTTTTAGGAGATTTTTTTTAATGTTTCTCTGAGTAAACTGAGATCATTGGAAATAAGCCTTTTGGGCTTGTTTTACCGAAAGGAGTCAATCATTTCCCTGACACCCTGCTCATAAGGGGTAACCTCAAAGTCGGGAAAATGGGTCAGGAACTTTTGGGAATCCATGATATAGGGAGTTTCATACTGATACATCATTTCCTTCATTTCCTGTAGGGGTTTGATAAAAAGGGAAAGGATCCAACGCAACCAACCGGGCATAAAACTCACCTGGTAATTACTCCCAAGAACTTGATTGAATATCTCATTCATGGCCTCAACGGTTATGGGCGGTCCGACAGGCAAGTGCCAGGTTTGGCCGTATGCATCTTCATCCAGCGCTAATGCAACGAGTGCCCTGCCGTTATCGCCTACATGGGCATAGGTATGAGGCACATTTGGGACTGCGATGGACTGAGGGGCCTTACCCGCGAGGATGCGTTCGAGGAATGAAATGTAAAATGGACTGAACACGGCACCCGGACCATAAAAATCTGCGGATCTGCCAATCACAGCTTTTACGGTACCCTTTTCGTTAGCCGAAAGCAGTAACGCTGCTGTTGCTTTGCGGACTTGTCCTTTGATAGAAGAGGGAGCTTGCGAATGAGTCTCATCAAAAGGAACCGCAAGCGGAGCCGGGCCATACATGTAAATATTATCGAGAAAAATAAGGCGGGCATCGGTGGCCGCACAGGCTTCAATTACGGTTTGCATCAATAATGGCCAGTCCCGTTGCCATACTTTCGTCTCGTAGGGCAATCCCACACACAGATAGACATAGGAAGATCCCTGAATCGCCAGCTTCGCCTCATCGGAATTCAGGAGATTGGCTTGTACATTTTCGACATTCGCTATATGGACAGAGCGGGATACAGCCCGAATAGGGAGGTCGCGCGTTTGGAGTTCAGCGATAACAGCCTGTCCGACTGCGCCTGAAGCGCCTAATACCGTATGCAATTGAAGTGAATTCATGGACTTGGTTTGTTTTTTTTAAACGGAACCTACATGGATTCAGTTCGGCATTTCAAGGCGAACCGGACTGAGGCCTTTGCGAAACGAAGTTCGCGCAAGGTGAAATAAAGAATAGGTGCGAACTTATGAAAGCCGCTTTAATACTAAGGCAGTGCGATTGGTGAGGTACAAACTGAGTTGCCCTTTGCCAAACGTCTCATAGGTCATTGTTTCATCGATCCTGCCATGACCTCCGAATGCCGGATTGTCAGAGTTGAGGATGATTTCATACTTCCCTTCCTGAGGCACGGTAAATCGATAATTCTCAATCGACTGCTGGGGATGAAAGTTGAAGATGAAAATCAGGTTGTTGCGTTCGCAAACGACGACCTGATTGCCTGTGTCCATATTGAGTTGCTTGGCAGGTAGGGCATTCAGCACTCCTGTATTTTTGATAGTGGTTACCATGGCCTGATCAAAGGCATTCAGGTGCTGATAACGGAGGAGTTCATTGTCCACCAGAGACCACTGCCTTCTTGCGTACTTATGGCTCCACCCATTGCCTTCCCGTGGGAAATCTACCCATTCCGGATGCCCAAACTCATTTCCGATAAAATTGAGGTATCCTTCTCCCCCGAGCGCGATCGTAAACAGGCGAATCAATTTGTGGAGGGCAATTCCACGGTCAATGACCGGATGTTCCTGAGCGGTGCTCATATTCCAGTACATTTCCTGATCCATCAGCCAGAAGGCAATGGTTTTATCCCCTACCAGTGCCTGGTCATGCGATTCGGCATAAGCGATCGTTTTTTCATTGAATCGGCGATTGGTCATAACGCCCCACATTTCGTGGATGTCCCATTCTTCATCGCGTTTGTGCTTGAGGATTTTGATCCAGTAATCCGGGATTCCCATACCCAGGCGATAGTCAAAGCCGATTCCGCCTTCCTCAATGGTTCGGCACATGCCGGGCATGCCACTCATGTCCTCGGCAATGGTAAGCACTCCGGGTTTCGCCTGATGCGCAACTGTATTTGCGAGTTGGAGGTAAGTAATGGCATCCCATTCTACCCCTTCTTTAAAGTATTTGTCGTAATGATCGAAAGAAACGTGCTCGCCATGGTGAAAATAAAGCATGGACGTTACTCCATCAAATCGGTAGCCGTCAAAGTGGAACTCCTTGATCCAGTAAGCTACGTTTGATAAGAGGAACTGCTGTACTTCTGGTTTCCCATAGTTGAATAATTTGGAATCCCAGCCGCTGTGCTCGCCGCGTCCACCGGGGTGGAAATAGTGATCGTCCGATCCGTCCAGGAGATTCAATCCTTCCGCAAAATTTTTGACGGCATGAGAATGAACAATGTCCATGATAACCGCAATCCCAAATCCATGCGCTTTGTTGATCAGGTATTTCAAATCCTCAGGCGTTCCAAATCGGCTGGAAGGCGCAAAAAAGCTGGATACGTGGTAGCCAAAGGAGCCGTAATACGGATGTTCCTGAACTGCCATCAATTGCAGGCAGTTATATCCTTGTTTGTGAATACGCGGAAGGACTTCATCTGCAAATTCACGGTAAGTACCCACCTCCTCCTTTTCCTGTGCCATGCCGGTATGCGCCTCGTAAATGAGGGGCGCATTCATATTTGCAGGAGAATAGGCTGTGTCTGTCCAGGTAAATGCTTCTTTAGGTTCCCAAATCTGCCCCGTAAAATCGTGACTCACCGGATCCTGGACAGCTCTTTTGATCCATGCCGGGATGCGATCATGATTGCCATTTTTCCCCTGAACATGCACTTTTACCTTGCTCTCATGTGTGAAGGAACTCGCATAAGTAGCCTCCGGTAGAAAAATTTCCCAGATGCCATCTGCTGACTTTTCCATCACATGGGCTTCCCGGTCCCAATTGTTAAAGTCACCCATGAGGGAGAGTCGAGAGGCATTAGGCGCCCATTCCCGGTACCACCAGCCCCTGGCTTTTGCATCATAATTGATTCCGAAATACTGATAGGCATCTACATAGGCTTCGAGGCTGCCTGCCACGCCCCGGATCTGCTGCAAGGCATCCTCGTAACGTTGGAGACGGTCTTCGATGTCCTGTGCGTAGGGCTCAAGCCATGGATCATCTTTGATGAGGCCAACAGGAGGTTTGGGGGAAGAATTCGGTTGTTTCATGGAACGGACTTGTGCGCAAAAAAGGGGATTTGTCAATCCCTGAATTACAAAGGTAAGGCATCCCAGCTAATATTTTACTAATTTTCGCCTGCTACACCTTATTTTCAAGACAAGCGATACGCATGAATAGTTCGATAGCGCGACCGGGGTATTTTCATTATGTTTGGTTTCTTTCAGTTCTGGTGTTAAGCATGGGAACTGCCTGCGATTCTGATCCCTCTTCAAACCGTACTTCTATTGCCAATCAGCCCGTTGAGGCTCCCTTATTTCAATTATTATCACCCGAGGCTACCGGGGTGAAATTTGCCAATATGCTGCCTGAGAATAAGGAGATGAATATTCTGGGCTACGAATACTATTACAATGGAGGCGGAGTTGCAGTCGGAGATGTCAACAATGATGGATTGCCAGATTTGTACCTGACGGCAAATTTGGTCGCCAGCAGACTGTACCTGAATCGCGGTAACCTCCGATTTGAGGAGGTGACCCAACAAACGGGAACCGTGAGCCGACCGGGATGGAAAACCGGGGTTTCGATGGCCGATGTGGATGGAAATGGATACCTGGATATTTATGTATGCAGATCGGGTAAAATGGATCCTTCAGGCCGGGCTAATGAGCTGTTTATGAATAACGGAGATGGCTCCTTTACAGACCGCGCTGCTGAAATGGGCCTTGCAGATGAAGGCTACGGTACCCAGTCCGCTTTTTTTGATTACGATCGGGATGGAGACCTCGACATGTTTCTGATCAACCATTCCATCAAATCCCTGGTTACCTTTAATGTCGAGGAAATGAAGCGAGGCCGCGATCCATACACCGGGGATAAGCTGTATCGCAATGATGGAGGGAAATTTACCGAAGTGGGGGAAAAGGCTGGTATTTTCAGTAGCCGCGTGGGCTTTGGATTGGGACTGGTAATCAGTGATCTCAACCGCGATGGCTGGCCGGATATTTTTGTGGGAAATGACTACACTGAGCACGATTATATCTATCTGAATCAGCAGGATGGCACTTTTCGGGAATCTCTTAAAGAAAGTGTCGGACATACCGCCAACTTTTCGATGGGCGCAGATGTAGCAGACCTGAATAATGATACCTGGCCGGATTTAGTAGTGTTGGATATGCTGCCAGAGGAAAATAAAGGCCAGAAACTCTTAAAAGGTCCGGATGGGTTTGAAAAATACCAGTTGCAACTGGAGCATGGGTTTTACCATCAGAATATGCGGAATATGCTTCAGCTGAGTAATGGCCTTCGGGAAGATGGTCAGCTTACTTTTAGCGAAGTGGGGCAACTCGCAGGCATTTCCAAAACGGACTGGAGCTGGTCGCCCCTGATTGCGGATTACGACAATGATGGCTTTCGGGATATTTTCATTACGAATGGATATGTCCGGGCCAGTACAGACCTTGACTTTCTGACATATGACTATGCAGCAGAGCAGGAGCGGGCCAGAAATGCAGGGCAGGAGGCAGATGTCATGCGCGTACTCAAACTGATGAATACACTCAAGCGCCCTAACTATATGTATCGGAATACAGGAGGCTTGCGCTTTGAAAAAAAATCACGCGATTGGGGATTTGATCGTCCCTCCTTTTCTAACGGTGCCGCGTATAGCGATCTCGATAGAGATGGAGACCTGGATTTGATTGTAAATAATGTGGGGGAACCTGCTTTCATTTACCAAAATAACAGTCAGGGGACACATTATCTGCAGCTTGCGTTAGCGGGCAATGCGCCCAATACCGGCGGGATAGGGGCTCGGGTGGAACTGACTATTGGCGATAAAACCCTGGTTCAGGAAGCCTTTCCTGTAAGGGGATTTCAATCTTCGGTAGATCCGGTCTTGCATGTGGGAATGGGAGATGCTGCGACGGTCGATGAGTTGCGGATTTTCTGGCCGGATGGCAAGATGCAAGTGATGCAGCAAGTGCCGGTAGATCAGCGCATTCTCCTCAAACAATCCGATGCCACTACGAATGCAAAATCAAGCTTCGGGAAGTCTGAACCCTTATTTGTCAATTCTCCTAACAATCGGGGACTTCGCTTTAAACATCAGGAAGATACTTTTGTTGACTTCAAGCGCGAGCCTTTATTGCCCCATCAATTAGGGCGAATGGGCCCCGCCCTGGCAGTTGGTGACCTGAATGGCGATGGCCTGGAAGATGCAATCATTGGGGGAGCCGCCGGGCAGGCGAGTACGATCTGTCTGCAACAACCAAGCGGCAATTTTCGACAAAAAGACTTGCCTGGAGCGGTTTCGGAAGCGGTTGCCGCTATCTGTTTTGATGCCGAAGGAGACGGCGATCTGGATGTGTATGTGGTAAATGGGGGCAGCGAGTGGCCGGTAGGGGATACCCGATATCAGGATCAATTGTATGTGAATAATGGAAAAGGAGCGTTTACGATCTCGGCTGATGCCTTGCCGCCTATGCCCACGAGTGGCGGCTGTGTAGCGGCAGGGGATATGGATGGTGATGGCGATGAGGATTTGTTTGTGGGCGGGCGTGTGTTACCTGCTGCCTACCCCTATGCTCCGAGAAGCTACCTGCTGCGAAATGAAGGCGGCCGATTTGTCGATATTACCGCTGAGGTTGCTCCTGGATTGCAAGAAGTAGGGATGGTTACGGATGCAGTCTGGGTCAATCTCCTGGGAGATCCAGCACCTGAATTGCTTATGGTAGGAGAATGGATGCCCATTTCCCTCTTTCAAAACCAGGGTGGAAAACTGAGCCTCACTTCTGTTCCCGCATTTGCGCAAAGTGCGGGCTGGTGGAACCGGATTCTGGTACATGATTTTGATCAGGACGGAGACCCCGATTTTGTGTTGGGCAATCATGGCCTGAACGGACAAATGCAACCGCGCCCCGATCAGCCGGTTTCTATCTATGCAAAAGATTTTGATGAGAACGGCAACATTGACCCGATTACCTGCTATTTCATTCAGGGAAAATCCTACCCCATGCATTCCCGTGATGAGTTACTCGGCCAACTGAATTTCCTCAAAAAGAAATTTATCCGTTACGGAGACTATGCAGATGCGACCATAACCGATATTTTTTCCCCTGCGCAACTCGCTGGAGCTTTGCAGTTGAAAGCATATACATTTAGGAGTTCTTATGTTCAAAACCAGGGGGATGGTACCTTTGTGCTGAAATCCCTTCCCCTTGCTGCGCAGGTTTCTCCTGTATCAGGGTTGATAGCAGGTGATTTTACGGGGGATGGGCATTCGGATATCCTGGTTTCCGGTAATTTCTATCCAGCCCGGGTTGAGATGGGGCGATATGATGCCTCAGTTGGAGTGCTTCTTGCCGGAAACGGAAAGGGCGATTTTCATTCACTGACTCACACCGAAACAGGATTCTTTGTTCCGGGAGATGTGAGAAACATGAAACTTGTCAAAGTGGCAGGAGATAAAGAAGCAGTTTTGGTTGTCAGGAATAACGAAACAGCTGGCTTTGTGGAGGTACAATAGCCGGAAGTTAGTACTTAAAAATTCACTCTATTTATTTTTTTGATATGCAGTATGCTGATTATCAGTGTCCTGTGATAATTTTTATTCATGGGTTATGTACAGTAACTCGCTTTATTGTCGGTCGCTATTAGGAAACTTTATATGGTTTCATGCTGTTTATGCAATCGTAAGAAACTCATAAAACAAATTGAACCATGATCAAATCATCAGTAAATTCTTTAGCAAAATTTTTGGTAATCCTGTTGACTCCTCTCTTTCTATTCACCTCTTGTGATGAGGATACACCGGACCCTCAGAATATAGTAGAAGTAGCTTCCGCCGACGCTCAGTTTAGTTCACTGGTAGCTGCCCTTGATCGCGCTGGTCTTGTAAGTACACTGGAAGGCACAGATCCTTACACAGTATTTGCACCTACGAATGCTGCTTTTGATGCTTTTCTTTCTGCCAATGGTTTCGCTAACCTGGAAGCGGTTCCCGTACCGCTGTTGACTCAGGTGTTGCTTAATCATGTTGTTGGAGGAACCGTACGTGCAGCTAACCTGACTACCGGGTATGTGCCGACGTCCGCTACTGAAAGTACTACAAGCAATCCATTGAGCCTCTATGTAGACCTCACTTCAGGAGTTAAGTTGAATGGAACAGTAGAAGTATCTAAAGCAGATGTAGAAGCTACAAACGGAGTGATCCATGTCGTAAATGGCGTAATCGGTTTACCTACAGTAGTAACCCACGCGCTCTCAAACCCGGATTTTAGCATCCTTGTCGCAGCTTTGACCCGTGCCGACTTGACTGCTGATTTTGTTGGAATCCTTTCCGGAGATGGGCCATTTACCGTATTCGCTCCAAACAATGCTGCATTTCAGGCATTGCTGGACGGAAATGATGACTGGAATAGCCTGGATGATATTCCTGTTGCTACCCTGGAGGCTGTGCTTTCTTACCACGTGGTAAATGGAGCAAATGTACTCTCCTCAACGCTTAGCGATGAGCAGGTAGTAGAGACTTTTTTAAGTGGATCTTCCTTTACAGTGGACATTGCTGACGGAAATGTGAGCATCAAGGATGCAACAGGCGGAACTGCTGGTGTTATCGCAACGGATGTTCAGGGAAGCAATGGAGTTGTCCATGTGCTGAATGCAGTGCTCCTCCCATAATTATTGGCTAATCACTTTTTTGCCTTTAGCTGACTTGCCCGTTCCACTCCTGTGGAGCGGGTTTTTTTTAGTAGGCAGAGAAGTATCCGCTCAGTATCTTGAGGTAAGCCCAGGGATGATTTTATCAAAAAGTCCGATGCTGTCCGCAGCTCCGATCATCTGACTATATTCCTTTTTGAAAGTCTTTGTCCCTTTTTTAATAAAGGGACCCAAAAAGCGCAGAA
>CAYGTH010000122.1:0-16454 GCA_964352745.1 uncultured Bacteroidia bacterium | reverse complement strand
TCGTGGAACGTGCATCCACTCCTTTTGAACGATTGGAACCGGAATTTGAGCAGGGGCAAACGACGGATGCGATGAGTATGGCTACTTATATGGAGTATTGGGCACGGACGCTTTCTTCTGACGGCAATCGTGATCGCTTAAAACGATTTTTTGAATTTCAAGACCTCGATCAGACGGATATTCAACAAATGCTTTCTCCCGCGAAGCTACGCGCAGATGCCAAGTTACCGGAATGGGCCCTCACATTGGCAGAAGTTATAGATACTGACTTTAAACCAGAAATACTGAATTCCCCAATTGATCCGAAGGAGCCTATAACTTTTGAGGATATTCTCATTCCATTTGCAAAAGTATTTCGTCGAAGATTGAAATCCGCAACGGGTACGGCATATAAGGAATTAGCTCTTACCACTCATTTAGATGTGGAGAGATTTTTGATTCGCAAGATTATTAGTTCGATAGCTCCTTGTTTATTTCCTCAGTTTCAGCAACACATAAGCAGAAGCCTAGGTGAAATGGGATTGCCGGGTAAAAGCAAAGATTTAGCTGATGATCATTATTATCAATTATTTATCCAGGAATTGAAAGGAGACAACCTTCGTCGATTTTACCTGGCTTTTCCGGTTATTGCCCGAATCATCTCTAATCTACTCCATCAGCATATTGTAGCATTTACAAATTTCTTATTAAGACTTCAACAAGATAGACAAGCGCTTATTCAGCATTTTTGCTTAGACAAGAACCCGGGCAAGATCAGTCATATTAACCTTGGCGTTTCGGATCCACACAAAGGTGGGGAAGGAGTCTTGATTTTGACATTTGAATCGGGATGGAAGTTGATTTACAAACCTCGTACAATGGAAATGGGGTTGGCCTACAACAAGCTATGTGAGTGGTTTAACAAGCACCTGAATCCTCAAATAAAAATCCTAAACATCCTTCCTGGCGATGAATATGGCTGGATCGAGTTTGCTCCTAATGATGCATGTATAAATGAGGCAGCTGTTGAGCGATATTATCAAAGAGCGGGTATCCTCTTAGGTATCACTTACCTTCTTGATAGTACAGATTTTCATGCTGAGAATGTCATTGCCTGTGGAGAGCATCCCTTACTAATCGATCATGAAACATTTTTGCAGCCTCAGTTCAAGACGCATCATGCTCAACTGAGTAAGGAAAAGAGGAAAAAATTAGATACACATGTAACTTCCGTATTGAGGCCAGGTCTTCTTCCCGCCAATTGGAACATCACTCAAATTCCTAATGACTCAATGAGTGGCCTCGGAAGTATCTCAGATATAAAAAATGAGGTGCCAAGTATGCACTGTATCAATCGCAATACAGACCGTATGGCAATTGAAAGTACCACCTATGCTCATGAGGTTACGACAAACTTACCAAGGATCGGAGATACCTTTCAACGGATTCCAGCCTACCAGAAAGCTTTTGAATCAGGGTTTCAGCAATTATACGATTTACTAATTCAGGAGCGGGAATTACTCTTAAGCAAAGAAAGTCCTTTACGTCATTTTGAGAATATGAATGTTCGTTTTCTATTTAGAATGACACAAGTATATGCCACGATCCTACAAAAACTAATCGAGCCTACCTACGCGAAAGATGCTGTCTACTATGGCCTTCGGCTCGAATTATTATCCAGAGCATTTTTAGCAAAAGAAACGCCACCTCCTTTCTGGGCCGTACTAGCTGCAGAGCGGAAGGCTATGCTAAATCGAGATGTTCCATTCTTCGAATTTAATAGCAGTAGCAATTATCTGCCAATTTCTGAAACCGTACACGTTGAATCATATTTCCATAGCAGCTGCATGGACTATGTAAAAGAGAAATTAAAAAATTTCGGACCAGAAGATTACAATAATCAATTGGCAATCATCCAACAATCCATTCAGGGCGAGTTTAGCCAAAAGTAACATTCGTTCTTTCCAGATCAATATTTTCCATTTTTTAATTTATTAATCCTTAATAACCTATGGAATTAAGTAAAGAGCAAAAATTAGCTCAAACCATCATTAACAAGGCTTGGGATGATCCTTCCTTCAAAGAAGAGCTGATCGCATCTCCCATGGAAGCCATCAAGAAAGCAACTGGCGAAACCCTGGATTTACCAGAAGGAATCAGCCTCCAGGTAGACGATGAGTCAGATGAGTCTGCATTCTACGTACATATCCGGCCTAAACCAGATTATGAGAACATGGAACTAACTGATGAAGAGTTAGAGCAAGTTGCCGGAGGTGGAGATATCACGGCTGCAACACTCGCATTTACTGCCGTTGTAGTAAAAACAGTGGTTGACAGTGTCAAATGGAGCTACGACGTAGGGTATAACTCTACCTGGTAGCAAATTCGATTGACCTCTCAAATCTATCATTAAGTTTTCCTTTTTTTCACTTATCAAACGTATATCAAAATGTTTACTGAACAATCTAAAGAAATATTCGAGCAGGTAATTTCTAAAGCCTGGGACGATGACCAATACAGAGAAGAATTAGTTGCAACCCCACATGCAGCTATCAAAAATGCTACTGGATATGACTGTCCTGAAGATGCAAAAATTGTAGTCGTGGATCATACGAATCCTAACGTTGCCCACCTCGTCATTCCTCCTCAGCCGAATTTTGACGATATGGAACTCAGCGATGAGCAACTCGAAGCAGTAGCTGGAGGCGAGATCGTTGTTATCACAGGGATCGGCCTGACTTGGTGGGTTGGAACTGCATTATCGGCTATTGGTGTAACTGCAGCAGGAAGTGCGGTAGTAGGAGCCCTCAATAACAATTACTAAGATTGAGCTTCTCACCTAAAAGTTATGTAACAGTTCTGTTACATAACTTTTCTTTTACAATTTGTTCCATATCTAATAGTAAATCAAATGGAGTTAACAAAAGATCAACGCCTTGCACAGATTATTATCAACAAAGCCTGGAATGATCCTACTTTTAAAGCAGAACTTATTGCATCTCCAATGGAAGCAATTGAAAAAGCGACTGGAGAAACCATGAGTTTACCAGATGGGATGCGCTTACAAGTAGATGACCACACAGATGAAAATGCATTCTATATCAGTATTCCGCCAAAACCGGACTTCGAGAATATGGAGTTAACAGATGAACAACTGGAGCTCGTTGCAGGAGGCGGAGATGTTGCAACTGCACTGCTTGAGTTTACAGGCGCTGTTGTCGAATCAATCGTAGACTCTGTTAAATGGAGTTATGATGTAGGATATAATTCTACCTGGTAGTCGAATTATTTAAGAAGTGCAAATTAATGATTAATCCATAAAATCATGAATAAGATAAGCATCCTGGTCATTGTTGTATTTGCCTTAATATTCCTGAGCGATTTTTCCTTCCTTGAAGGAAGCGAAAAACGAATATTCAGAATAGGACTATTGGTACTTGCAGGAATCCTAGCTCTTGTGGCAGCCTATTTGGCAAGTCCACTCAAAGGTGAATCGTAAGTAAAGTGCAGAACCTCACTCATTGGAGAGCTTAACATCAAAAGTCAGCACTCTCACTTTTCCCAAGTGATTTGAAGCGCAATAACATAAGTTTGCGCTTTTTTTTGTTTAGAGACTAATTTTTATCTGCTCAGGAAAAGGTCTCTTTAAATTCAGAAGGTCGGTATTTTAAGTATTTGAGTAGAGTTACCCTTAAGCATAGAATTAGCCTATGCTTAAGGGTAAGGAGTTGCTAACGAACCTTAACTCAGGGCAAGCTGGTTATAGTTAGTAAGGGTAAGAGTCAAAAAAGGGAACTCTGAAGAGAAATGCTTTTCAAGATGGGAGGGAAATGACATTGACAGTTCTGAAAAAGCTTTGTACCATAAATTAAATGCTGCCTCTGCTCCTTTATTAAAAACATTTTCCCTTGAGTTCCAAGGTTTTTCGGGCCCCCAATAATGTATTACACGGAAAATTTTTTCTGATTCTAATACCGGATCGTCCCGAAATTCATATCCAAACAATCGACTATATGCTGAAATAAAACCTATATACATATTATACCCGTGACATAAATGTAGTTCTTCATTATTGGGCCAATCTGGAAAATAGGAATGAAGAAAGCCTTGATCTCCCAAATCTTTGCTAGGAAGAAGATGGATCTGTGATACTAAATCATCAAACAATGATTGACTTGGCTTTATCACCATGAATCCAGCATTAAACTGGACCCAATGTTCACACTGTGGGAGAAGCTGGCCTATATTGGCAGCAGACAGATGGGGTCGTTGAAACAGATGATCGAGGTTATTACACACCAACATATCGGAGTCGATATAAACTACCTTTTCAAATTGGATCAATGAAAAGGTATATAACTTCGAATACATATAGCGAAATCGAGCGAAAGGGTATTTATCGGCAGGGTTTTCAATCCCCTCTACCTCTATAATTTCAATTCCATAGTCAGTGAGTATACTCCGAACATAAGCGGAGATATTAGGCGTAACTAATACCGCCAGGCCATATTGAGCTCCAACTTTTTTTAACGAATGGTTTACTACTAATATACCTGGCAAGAAGTCATCCGAGAATAAACTTGATATGTATGAATATGACATTTTTTTTGCATAAAAAATTTGAACTCAAAGACTGTCCTGGGATTATTGGACACCCCATTAATCACAGGACAGAAATACCGACTATCTGGTATTAAAATATCTTTCTACAAAGACTCTACCCAAGCTTCTAAGCGCACTCAATAGCGGTGGAAGCAGGCAATCAATCGTGAAAAACAAGGCATCCTATAATTAGAAACCCTGTTTCTCTTTCCAACAAACAGACAAGCGTGAGACCCGCTCGAGAAAGAAGCCGCGCACCATCATCCGTCCATTTTCAACAATCCCCCCCGGATCAAACGTGCCGCCAGTTTAAGCTTGTTGTGTTCCCGCATAGATGGCAGATCCTTCACCAGAAATGGAGTATCTGAATCAGCAATAAACTGAAGAGCTTCTGCAATATGGGCAGGTCCCTTAATAACATTACCAGTAAAAACGATCCTGGAAACTCCTCCTACTTGCTGGACTACACAAGACATATTATCTCGCTTTACAAGTGAATCTTCAAGGCTAATATCCTGGATATGATCAATCTGAGCAAAGTGCCCATCTCCCAGACTTGGATGCTCATTTCTAAATTCCTCCGATAACAGATGAATAGCTCCTTGCAGGTTAGCCTCCTGGATAATTTCTTCCAAGATTGCAGAAAACTGCTCTTGCATTTCAGAAATAAAATCGGAAGTCCATGCATCTGGCTTTAGATACCCTTGAGGGAGTGCTTTCCTTAGCGCTACTTTAGAAAAAGCCAACTGCTGGATAGATTTTGTTATTAAGTCCATCCACTGTGCGGGATGCACTCCAACAGTCAAATGCAATGAGGAATCATTGGTCGTAAATGCTTCATGAGGAACTCCTCGAGGCATATACATAAAATCACCAGCACATAATGTTACTTCTTGAGCCAAAGTAAGCTGTTCTCGCTGAAAAATTGGCTGAAAACTATGTAATGCAGGACACTCAACCTGGGATTCGTATATTTTCCAATGTTTTTCACCATGTATCTGGAGGACAAATACATCATGTGTATCATAATGAGGCAATAAGGCTTTCTGATCTCGAGGGGTCAGATACATATTTGCCACTGTATGATGGCTTAATTCATGACTCATCTGGAAGCATAAGTCTTTGACCGGTTGCCAGAACCGTTGAATTTCATTGATATTTATAGTATATCCATCTGCATATGCAGCATACAATTGATTCAGGTTCAATTTACCGTCAGCCCCTTCATACTTTATTGAAGGTAATGGTTGCTGGTTTTTAACAATTCTTAAACTACTTCCATTAGGTTGAGCTACATCCAACACCTGATCAACCTCCGCAATTGAAAATAGTCCTTGGTAATAGGCTGATTGCTCACGGTGTAAAATTAAAGGTTTCCGTTCCCAATAGGAATCAAAAAACACAGTAGTATCAATTGGATTGATAATCCGTTGCAAGTCAAATGGAGCCTTAACAACGGCAGTTGGGTTAATTGGATTCATAATAATAATTTTTGACCCGTTTCTAAGGTTAGGCACATAATAATTGATGGAATGCTGAGGTGAAATATTCAGAACCAGCTATCTCGAGGCCAGCCTAAAAATTTGTCCAACAAAATAGCTTGAGCTTATTTCCTAATATTTATAGACAACTTTCCCAAACCGATCTGTAGAATTAAAACTTCGCTCAAAAAATTCACTCACTTGTTCGCCTTGATAAATGGAATCCACTGCCACTGCTAATTTGCCCTCATCATAATCTTGAATAGCGTTTTCCAGGTCAAAGGTTTTACCAATACAGTTTCCAATAATTTGGATATTCTTAATCATAGCAATCCCTATAATCCGATCGAGGTTTTTAGGAAGTTTTTTTATTACTGTTTCAACCCCTACTCCTGGCTGTGCATACATTCCGCAAGTAGTATATCTCCCTTCCGCTGCAATTACAGGCATAACTTGTCCTAGATACACATCAAAAAACGGGTCTATCACCGCATTAAATAGGCCATTTTTCTGAACGAAGTCCAACACCTTCTCATCCTGGGCAAGGTTTTGCAACCCTCGCTCAACCACAAAAACCTCCTTTACCCCCATCTCTTTTAATTCCGCAATAAAATCACTCCTCGTAGTGACAGCATACACGTCAACGGGCATGTGTTTCATCGCATTAATCGCAAATAATGAGGTGTTTGAAGATGCAGCTGTTACCAGCACTTTTTCTCCTGGATTTAACTGTAACCGGCGAACCATTGAATAAGCTGTTTGCCCTCCTATTGGAAAACTTGCTGCGATCTCATCAGGCATTGAAGCTGGGATACGAACCAATTTGCTGAAATGAAATATTTCTAATTCCTTTGAACCGTGATTAGTCGGCAAACCTGGTCTGGCATTTTCATATTCAGAAAATGGATAGTTCCCATTTCCAATAACCCGATCACCCACTTTTAAGCTATCGACTTTATCTCCTACTGATATTACTTCAGCAACAAATTCAGAGCCCAGTGTATAGAACTTAGCTTCATTTTTAGCTGCAAACCCATCTACTCTATGCTGAGCTTGTAAAGTCAGTGCTTTGTCTCTGTAGTTACAAGAGAATGCTTTTTTCCTCACCAAAACTTTATCATGATTTTCTGGATTTGAACCATTAAATGCTGTGCTTCTCGTTTTTAACAACCCTGTAGTTACTACATGATTATTCAGACGGAACGTTTGTATTTTCAACGGATCGATGTAAATCTGTCCTTTTGAATGGTCGTTAATTTTCTCATTAAAAATCGCTACTTGTCGCATACCAAATTGATTTTTTAATAGTTGAATGATTCTTGACACATGAAAGTTTCTACTTTAAGGACACTCAATATCCTCCAGCACTAGGCATCGCCTGGGCTTGCCTTTGCGCATCAATGAGAACCTTGGTGTGGACCCATAGATGTTTTACACCGAGGTAAGCCTTTGCTTCTAATGGTTGCTGAGGACGGTAAGTAATCTTAATATGATGAGGGTTACGGAGATAAGCACTGAGTTGACGATTTTTGATTTGTCGAGATGCTGTTAGCCAGTGCTCAGGCCATATCTTGTCTGTCATAAATCGATGGACTCCCCCCCCAAAACTCAAAAGCCCTTTTTCTTTAGCAGGTTGGCATAAATTCCACTCTACTAACAATGCCATAAAACGGATCCATTTATCCGAAGCTGTTTCATCATCATTGATATAGCATTCTAACCCTATCTTAGATCCTGCCTTGGATCCAAGGTCTATTGCTAAAGAGATAAAATCAACAACGTCTACCAAGCTATTCAAGAGTGATTTCAACTCCTCTAATTCGCCAGACCAATCTAAATTTTGGAGGATACTCAGAATATCCGCTGGCTTGGTCTTGTTTATGCAAATCCGAATGGCTGTGGTATTGCGGGACAACATGGTTCCCACTTGAAATATTCGCGCATGCTCCGGCAAGGTATCAATACAGTGCCAAAGAGATTTCTGTATAGCGATATCCAGTTTATTCCCCAACAATGGCTCAAATGCTGCTGAGCATACATTTTTCACGTCTTCCCGGCTATTGATATTCTGCGGCCCGAAAAAGAAGCTGGGTACAGGTTTTTCTATATCAATCTCGTCCATATCAAACTCAAACCAGATTTTATTTGCCTGGTAATACAATGGGGAACCGGGACTGTTCCAGGCTTGTGCAAATCGATTGATTCTTTGCCAAACCTCTTCTTCTGCAAAAGACTCGGGGAATGGAGCTTTCGGATGGTTATTACTTAGAATCCGTCGCTCATCATTTGCCTGCGTGATACAAAACAAAAAGTCCGCTTTGGGTTCAGTTTCTCCCAGTTTGCACTCAAAACCAAAAAAAGAAGAAAGTTGGCTCGGAAAATGTCTGGCAACCTTTCCGATCTTCTCCATCTGATCTTTACTGATCAAATCTTCAGAAATGTACGGTGTTACTACCAAATCCATCAGTTGTTTCAAATCCATGGAATCGTGGAGTTAAATCATAAATATTAATTGCCAATGCGTACACTACCTGATCCTAAAAAAGGATATTCCACCTTTCGCCTCTTCACATATGCTAGCATCAATTGGCAGACTCAATTTGGGGGAAATCTCTTCGAGAATTGTGACATTAATCCTGAAAAAACTGCCATACGACCTGAAAAAATCGTCAGGGAGGGACTTTTTGAAAATTTTCAGCCGAATTCCTGTCCTCGAAGTGAATCTCGGTTTCGAATTTGATGATACTCACGTGACAAATGTTTCGCCCCTTCTGGCTTAGCAATTTGATCCAATCCAGATCTGCATAATGCAAGTAGTCTATAGGTCCGTTCCAAATCGGATTCAGCAAATGGAAGGGAATGATCAAATAATTCCACTTGCTCAGCAGCGGATTTCATCAGATGTTGTAAACCTTTAAATGCCTGAGGAGACAAAGGGGGAGTACCTAAATAGGATTGAATTCGCCCACCTTCACGATAGGTTGGATAAGATTCTAATCCTAGAAACCGCAAAAACCAATCAGCTTTAAATTTTCCGACTGCTTTTGTAATCCCCATATAGTCCGCTATTAATTCATCATGCATATGATTAGCCATATATCCAAAATAGCGCAAGGTGAAAAAATGCGCGCATTCATGCTCCAATCGTATTGCCAATGAATGCATCATCCATTCATCTTCTTTTAGCCCTAAGGATTTCGCTGATACCCCACTGTATCCATTTTTACTCAGCACAATTATTCTGTCGCGATACAAGTCTTTATTCGGCAATATGAAAGTCCGGAAATGGCTATTCCAATTGCCATAGGGATGTTCTGCTAACCAGGCACTCTTTAACCGCCGGATTCGATCCCAATTATTTAACCCATTTATCATCGCAGCTCCCATCGAGTCGGGAATAGACCGGGGTTCATTCCTTGCGGTTAAGGCTTGAATAATCGTATGGAAATCAGCTCTATCAGGTACGATTAGCACCGGTATTTTGCCTGCAGGGCTTTGATAAATCAGGAGTTCAATCGAACCAGGATTGCATAAAGACAAGCCTGTTGCAATAGGGATACTTGCAGTTTCTCTTCCTTTTAGCGTCGCATCCCTATATCCGGATTCTTGACTCATGCCAGCCTTTACTGGAAACTGAAACTGAACCAAATATTGCTTCAATGTCTCAAAGACTCCTATTTCGCGCGCCGTTTGGCTATATCTCAACCAGGTTTGGACTTGCGGCTCATCTGGTAGGGGAAAGGTGTGGAATTGTGGAGAGGAATTGCCCTGGAAGGCGTTACGGGTATATTCATAAAGTGCTTCCAGGGCATGAGGATCCTGTGTAAACGCTCGTAATGGCTGAGGTGAGCGTTTCGTAATTTTGCTCATGGATATGGATATCAGGCTATTTGACGTTTGGCCAATTTGGAAAAGAGGCCGTCCTTTTCGATCAATTCTGAATACGTTCCCGTTTCCACGATTACCCCATCCTCCATTACAAAAATACGATCGGCATTGATGACCGTACTCAGACGATGCGCAATCACAATTCGAGTAGCCTGGAGTCGATCCAGACTTTCCGACACGATATTTTGAGTCCGATTGTCAAGTGCACTGGTGGCTTCATCCATAAAAAGCATGCGAGGCTTATGAACAATCGCACGTGCTATCATGAGTCGCTGGCGTTGTCCTCCGGAAAATGTACCCGCTCCTTCGCTGATGACTGTATGCATCTCCATTGGCATTTGCTTGATATCTTCCTCCATACCCGCCATCCGGGCAGCTTCCCATGCTTGATCTAAGCCAAGTTCGGAGTTTCCAACAATATTCTTGTAGATACTCCCGGCCATCAACGCTCCATTTTGCAATACCACTCCCACTTGCTGGCGGACTAAGTCTTTATTCAAGGAATCAAAAGCCTGTCCATCATAGTATACGGAGCCTGCTTCGGGTTCTTCAAAGCCCAGCAAAATCCGCATAATAGTAGATTTTCCTGAACCTGAGGGTCCAACAAAAGCAACCATTTCTCCTGCTTTGATTCGAAGGGAAACATCCTTCAGTACCAGGGGTTGCTCTTCATCATAACGGAAATTGATTGAATTCAACTCGATATCCCCCAGAAGCTCTCCCGGGTCTAGGCTTTCTTCAGAGGATTCGGGAATTGCCTCCAGAATCGGCTTTACTCTTTCATATAAAGGAATCATATGAAGAGAAGAAATCATGGCCATACTCAGGTTCAGGCAATCTCTCAAAAACTGATTAAATGCAGACAAGAAGGCCATAAAAGCCCCAACCGAAATCATACTCCTTTCTGCAGCAGTTGTAGCATTGGCAAGCCAATAATAGAGACAACCAAAGAAAAATATTTTAGTCAATAGTGGGTAAGAGCCATTAAACATCTCCACATAATTCTGATGATTTCCAGACCGGAAGCCGAGTGTCTTCAGCTTCGTAAATCGATTTGCCCACAAGGAAAAAATCCTCTTTTCCGAGCCCGTAACCCGAATTTTGGTGATACCGGATAAGAATTCAAAGAGCACTCCTTGAATATCTCCCTGAACATCTGCTATCTGGCGATCAAACTTTAATTTCAAGAGTCCAATACCCGCGACAACCGCAACAGCACCAAATGAGAGTCCAATACCCACCCAAGCCAGGCTGGAATCATAGTAAAAAAGTAGGAATAAATTAACAATTGAGAAGGCACCACTCAGTACAGCTGTCAGCACTGTATTTGACAGGATTGCTCGCAGGCTATTAATCCCTAATGCTCGCATGGTCAAATCTCCGGCAGCATACTTGCGATAAAACGTAACCGGAAGCCGTAACAGGTGATCCATTAGTCCCGCCTGGACATTGATATTGGATTTTGTCTCCAGCCGAAGCTGTAATATCCCTTGCACCAAATTAAGCAGGCTTGATACTACGCCGATTATTAGCATAATTCCTACTATTTCAAACAGGAAACTTCTATCTGCCTGAGGGATAACATCATCAAATAATATCCCTGACATAATCGGAACCAGGAGTCCAATCAAACTCCCACATAAAGCTGCTAATATGATATAAATCCCATCTCTGTGCAGGCCCTTGATTGCAAAGTCAAATATCTTGCGAATCGAGGTCATTTGCTGGTCAAATGCATAGAAGAACATATATGAGATCGGATCCAGTGTCTCAGCTATTTCTGCAGTTACGGGTTCGCTACTTTGCGTTTTCACATTTTTCAAGAGGTAGGAACCCGCCGTATTCTGAATGAGTGCAACGGGCTGCTTATCATCTTTTGTGAAAGCCAGTAAGTGGCCATTCTCTTCTTTCCACCAAGTTCCTCGCAAAATCACCTTACGAACCCTGGTTTGAGACATTTGGGCGATCGAGAATAATTGATTGGTGGTATTTTGATTATTTGCGTCTTGAAACTTAGGGGATACAAAGGTAAAACCCACTTCACTTCCAATCAGTTGGCAAGTTGCTAACAATTGGTTTTTGGGGTCTGTTTCTCCTCCTACTCCAAATCCTTTATTTCCATACACAATAGCTCCCAGGCTTTTGAGGCTATCAGTTATTGTACGTTCATCTGCAGATACTTTCGCATCAATTCCTTGATTGGCTTCGGCAAGAGAGGCTCTGAATTGCGCTTCTATTTTTCCTTTAAAATATGTTTGCAGATGTTCCAGCGCATATTCACAGGAAGCACTCTCCTTCGTTACTTCAAGAGTTGAGACTACTTCAAGTTCCGCTCCCTCCTTATCAGCAGAGACCCACAAATGGTTGGAGACAGGTACTGGATAATCACTAATGTGCTCAACATGTGTAAGATCCGAATCCCCATATACGGCAAGCTTTCCGCTAGTAAGCTTCACCCAGGAAACGCCCTTTGCCGGATAAGCGACTTGATTTTTTTTGAGGGAATAGGCTTCTCCCTCTTCAAGCGGCAAATAAACGCGAGGGGAATTCTCTACTTGTAAACTGGCGGATACCTGAATAATCCATCTATCCAATTGCTCCCCGAATTGGCCTGAATCCAGTTGACTGATATCTGTTTTTTGAATTTCCACGAGTCGGGCTTCCGAACTTATGGCTATCAGGCTCAATCCTTCTTGTTGTTCCGCAGTATGTAAGCTAAACACAAGGTCGCCTTTCGTGGCGGTGTATAGATATTTACGCGCACTTCTGAGGGATTGATTCTCATCCAGATCAGCGTAGAAAATCTCCACTTCACCGGCAGTAATCATCCAAATTCGATCATGTTTATCCAAAGGATAGGGCCTATTGGCTCCAATAAATATTTCGTGAGGTGTCATGGTATTCTGATTATTTAGCGCTGATTAGCTTAGCATACTGACCTTGTTTTCCTAATAGTTCATGATGAGTTCCTCGCTCGACAATTTTTCCAAAACTCATCACGATAATTTCATCACAATCCCGGATTGTGCTCAGTCGATGTGCAACAATCAGGCAGGTACATCCCCTGCGCCGAATATTGTCCATGACTTGTTGCTCCGACTTGGGATCCAATGCACTTGTCGCTTCATCCATGACCAATACACTTGGATTCAAGGCAAGGGCACGTGCGATTTCCATTCGTTGGCGTTGGCCACCACTAAAATTGGTTCCCCGTTCAGCCACTTCGCTATCATATGCATTTTCACGAGATGCTATCACATCATGAATAGTAGCATCTTTTGCAGAGCGAATGACATTATTCTCGGTCATGGTCGTATCCCAGAACGCAATATTCTCCTTGATCGAACCTTTGAACATCAGGACATCCTGATCGATTACGCCCATTGAGTTATTGATTACATGGCGCGGAATTTCAGTTCTTTTCTGACCATCAAACAAGACTTCTCCTTCCCAGGGTTCATACAGGCCAGCTACCAGTCTCGCAACGGTGGATTTTCCACTACCGGAGCCGCCAACCAAAGCAACTCTACTACCGGGCATCAGGGTCAAATCAAAATTTTCAATCAAAGCTGGCATCGTTGGAGTATAACCAAAGCTTACGTTTTTAAGCTCCAGTCGACCAGATAGTTTTTGGTTATATGCCGGATACAGCTTCTTGTGAATTATTCCATTGGCATGCCCATTACTGTGCCCATTAGCATGACCATTACTGTGTCCATTAGCATGGCCATTGCTGTGTCCGTTGGCATGACCATTACTGTGTCCATTAGCATGGCCATTGCTGTGTCCGTTGGCATGACCGTTGCTGTGTCCGTTGGAGTGCCCATTATGTTGACCGTTTCTATGGCTGCTGGCTAGTTGTTTTTCGTTTTTGAACTCATCAGAAATTTCATAGTTCAATACATCATCAATCCGATTCATATCTCCCTCAGTCTCTTGTAACAAACTCCCAACTGATACCAGTTGATTTACGGGTCCCATAAAATTATTCATGAGGTATAAAAATGCAACCAGCATACCGAGTGTCATTTCTCCATCCATTACTCGCATTGCTCCTACCCCCAAAATGACTGTACTGTTTAATGACATTAACAAAGGAGGTACGGCATTCAATCGCATACTGAGCCAACTCAATTCCTGCTGTGCATTCATTACTTTAGCAAGGTGGCCGGACCAGGTAGTAAAGAAATCACCTTCCCGCCCTGAGGCCTTGAGTGTCTCAATCATACTGATTCCAGACATCGTAACTCCCATGAGTTTTCCATTTTCATTGATCAGCCTGCGATTGCCATCAGTCCTCGCTCGCGAAACTACCTTTAAGGCAATCACATTAATGATGGCGACGCATATTCCAATCGTAGTTAGCACGACATCGTAGCTAAACATCAAAATGGCATAAAACACCACCACGATGACATTCAACAGGGAATTAGCTAACTGACCACTGAGAAGTTTGGCTACTTTGTCATTGAGGGTTACACGGTTACTAATTTCACCACTGTAGCGTTGGGTAAAGAAAGCTATGGGTAAATGAAAAACATGCCATAAAAACTGACTTGAAGTTGTAAGGGCTAATTTGGTTTCCAACCTCAACAAATAGTATTGTTGGATAAAAATCAGTAAGCCGTTCACCGCCAGTATCCCTCCCATAGCCAGCAACAATGGCATCACAAAACTTTCCATTTTGTTGACCAGATATTGATCTATAAATATCTGGGTGAAGGAAGGAATTACCAGTCCTGGTATCACCAGAAATAAACTAGCCAGTACAATGAAAATGACACTCAGTTTAGAATTGGAAATTCGACTCCCCAATGCTGGTAATAACCCTTGCTTTTCGTTGCCTCTTTCAAATTCAGGACCGGGCTTACAGGTAAGCACTACCCCGGTAAATGAATCATCAAATTCCTGATGACTCACATGATATCTCCCTTGAGCCGGGTCGCTCAGATACACGCGTTTTTTAGTAAATCCTTCCAGAACCAGAAAATGATTAAAGTTCCAGAATATGATAGCAGGCATCTGAATTTGCTTCAGGTTCTCAATGGACTTGGCATATCCTTTGGCTTCCAATCCATATTCACGTGCTCCCTTTATCACATTGGTCGCCTTGAGCCCATCCCTGGAAACGCCACAACTCACGCGCAGCTTTTCCAGGGGCACATATTTGCCATAATAGCCCAGGATAATGGCGAGGGCCGCTGCCCCACACTCCACACCTTCCATCTGTAAGACAGTAGGCGTCTTAACGGGTCGGGCTAGTTTCGGTATTATTTCTTTTTGATTCGACATGATATATCGTATAGCTTTATTCTCATTTCTGAGAGCTTAATAGAGTTCAAAGAATTTTTTCAAGGCAGGAATTACCAAGGTGATAGGCGCCTCTTCTTTTACCGTAATCTTACCAGAACAGGAGGTCCCTGCATTGATCGTCACTTCCGGACCTTTGGCAGAAGTCCAGGCAAAACTGCTGAAAGACTCAGGATCTTTTTCAAAATCCACGTATACCTCAAAAGGAGCTCCGAGACGCAACATTCCTTGTACTAACTGTTCATTCTTCATTGAGGTCATCATCCCTTGTTGGGTGACGGGAAACTCTGACACATAAGTAACAGTAGCCTTCATGTATCCAAACTCCTGAGGCTGAACCGTAACCGGAACGACCAATGCTTCCATCCCCACTTTCAGTTTTTTGCCATCCTGGGAGGGCACATATAGAATGCCCCTTAGTTTTCCATCGACTACTTCCTGGTTTTTCAGCTTAAATAAAGGGCTACCAGGATGTACAATTATTCCATTATTAGTGAGTACTTCTACAATCTGACCACTGTGAGGACTCCTTATATTTGTTCGGGTTTCATATCGCTCGCTCAACTGCTCCAGTCTTCTTTCTTCCTGGGCAATTCGTTGGTTGAGTAGGGTAGTCCGTTGTTTTAAATCAAAATCAACATTTAGCTCTTGAGAAGAAGTTTGTACGAGTTGCGCCTTTAGGCTTTCTATTTGATTCTGAGTATTCTCAATTTGCTGCTCACTACTGACCACCTGCGTTCGGGTAATTAACCCTTTCGTAAGTAGTCCCTTTTCGATTTCCAGTTGTTGGCCCAAAAAAGCGAGATTTTTCTCATTGGATTCGATTTGCTGTTGGATACTGATTCGTTGTTGCTGAATGAGTTCTCCTTGCAGCCGCGTATCCTGAGACCCAAAAGCTGTCATCTGCTGAAGCTCAAACCTACGCTCAGCAAGCGATGCTTTTGCTTCTTCTATTTGTTGAAAAATATCAGGTTGTTCTACTGAAGCAATGATATCTCCTTTTTCTATGATATCTCCTACTTTGACTTTCAGGTCAACAAGCTGTCCCTGGGCAGTGGATACGACATCATAAACTTCTCCTCCAAGCAATACCCCGGTAGCATTCAATTTCGTTTTCACTCTACCCGTAAATCCCCAACTGACAGCCGTCGCCAGAACGAGTCCCAGGCTAAGCAAAGCAAGCCACGCTTTCCG
>CAYGTH010000121.1:0-16591 GCA_964352745.1 uncultured Bacteroidia bacterium | reverse complement strand
ATGGCCTAGAATTGCCGGTTTTTAATAAGTAAGCTGTAAAACGCGGAAGTCAGGAGCGGAGGGATGAAAATCTCTCCGCTTTTTCTTTGTGCTTCTCGTCCAGCGCTTTTTATCTTAAGCCCCTAATACCGCACCAAACCTGGGAAAAAATGTACCCGCAGGCCTCCCAGTATGCTGGTAGAGGTAAACTCATTTTCCATGCGATGACGACCCTCCAATTCGGCATAGATATCTGTTTGCCATAATTGAAAACTCAATCGGCCGTAAAGCATATCTATCTCCTGAGGATTGCCCTGCCCCACTGCATTGTCAAAGTCGCCGGGCCTGCCCACTACATATGACCTGCCTGGGTCTCCCCCATAATTAATAGCTCCCGTATCGAGTCCCTTGAGCCCATGGGAATATACAAGCATGAGATTCCAGGCTGGGAGTGGGTGGTACCGGAGGGTGAAATGGTAATCAGATAGATTGGCGCCGTTTGCATGTCCCAATGACTGTCCATAATGGAGATAGTTAGCAGAGATATTAAAATGCTGATAGGTATAGGGACGAATACGATTGTACTCAGCCTGTAGATCGAGGGTCGGAATCGAAAAGGCATCGATATATTTCAATCCTGCCTGATACCCAACTTTATTTCCCCAATATCCACTGCCCTGATCTCGTACCCCAAAATTGAAGTCATCTATCAGTAGCTGGCCGTAGGCCTGAACATGGCCCAGGAGATTCCATTTGCCCGTTATCCCAAAGAGAGAGTTGTCAGGACTGCCAAGGGACTGCTCGACACTCCGGTAAAAAATAATCGGATTGAGGTACTGTAATTCAAATCCCCGCCTGCCATTGGCAAGGTTGGGGGTATAGACAATCGATTCAAAAATACCCAGAGAGAGGGCGGGGGTCGGTTTATATGAGAGTTGATGAAACACCGCGTACTTGCGGGGGAATGTCCCTTCAGTATCATTCCTGTTTTTGATAAAATCGATCATCTGGGTGAAATGGTTGGTGTATTCCAACTTCCAGATGCGGGTGTTGATGGTAAAAAGTAAATAGTCAGTAGCGTGGTCGGAGAGCATCAGACTTTGGTAGCCATTTCCCCAAAAGGCTCTGTCCTTACCAAATTTTAACCGGACCTTGGAAACAGGGCTATAGGTAATGTAAGCCCGTGAAGAAAAATAGTCTAATCCGTTTTCTTCCCCAAATCGCTTGACAAAACCCTCACCCGGATAGGTTATCGTCTCTTCATATCGGTTGTAGATAAATCGCTCTGCTCGGGTGATATTATCAGATACTTCGGTGTAGAATCCAAGCCTCCCAAAAGCAGTTCCCCGGATTACCAGGCCGCGTGTATTGCGGGAAAGCGTGAGGTTTTCAGTCGTCCCACTAAAATCAGTTCGATCCACTCCGCCTGCGAAATGGAGTACCGGATTGATATACAAATCCAGCTCTTCTGTCTGAAGATGGAAAAGATCCCGTCGGTTTTGGTAAAAGGTATTCCATATGCCGGAAGCTGGTTCTGCATTAGCAAAGGTATCATCTGCGAGTACCCGCATACGCGTGTGCCAACCTCTTTCTGTTGGACTTAGCAGCCCTTCATCGACCTGGCCGAATAGCCCTTCAATGCGACTCCGGCTATAGGGTTTTATATCCGTATCGATATGTGTACCGGTGTAGCCCCGGATATCCAGCCGGTCTATATAGTGATACAAATCATGTCCGGTCGGAAGATCGGCATCTTGTGCCCATCCCGAAAGGGTTGCGATTAATAAAAATGAAAACAGTAGATATTTCATGGAATTGGGGTGTCGGCTATTCCGATTGACAGGTCAAATTAGGCAATTCCTGTAAAATTGTGATATTCGAAGTCCTGAATCCAAATTCGATGACCGAAAAGCCTCGTATTATTCTTACTGTGATCAATGACCTTACCGGCGATCAGCGAATTCATCGAATTGCAAGTACCCTGCAAGGGGCAGGGTATCAGGTAACGGTAGTCGGCCGGTTATTACCTGATTCTTTGCCACTGGAAAATCGAGCCTATCATACCCATCGGATGCGGCTGTTGTTTCGCAAGGGGAAATGGTTTTACCTGGAATATAATATTCGATTATTCCTCCTTCTCCTCATTCGGCCTGCTGAAATGGTGAATGCCAATGATTTGGATACCCTGTTGGCGGGGTATCTGGCAACCCGTCTCAAAGGGACTGAATTGGTCTATGATTCCCACGAATATTTTACCGAAGTCCCGGAGCTTATTCATCGAAAGTGGACCCGTAATATGTGGCTGCGGCTGGAGAGGTGGTTATTTCCAAAACTTGCTAAAGTCTATACCGTAAATGGCTCTATTGCAGCAATTTATCAAAAGAAATACGGCGTGCCGGTGGAGGTCATTCGGAATTTGCCCTTCCGCAGGAAAAAGACTAAAAAAGGTCCTCCCGCTGAAAAAATCCTGCTCTATCAGGGGGCGTTGAATGTAGGCCGTGGATTAGAATTAATGATCGATGCGATGCATCATTTGCCCACTTATCGGTTATGGATCATCGGCAAAGGAGATATTGATGCCCAACTGCGAAAGAGAGTCAAGCAAGCGCAATTGATTGACCGGGTGACGTTTTTGGGATTTGTTCCGATGGAGCAATTGTATGAAATCACCGTACAGGCAACGTTGGGACTCAGTCTGGAAGAAGATTTGGGAGAAAGCTATCGGTATTCTTCGCCGAATAAGGTGCATGATTATATACAGGCGGGAGTGCCCGTATTGGTTTCAGACCTGCCGGAAATGCGGCGCCTGATCAAAACGCATGAAGTGGGGGAAATACTACCGGTAGGTGAGCGAAGCTCAGCAGAACTGGCCACCCGAATTCAGGCTATGCTCGCGTCTCCAGAGCGGTATAGCCTATGGCAAAAAAACTGCCGGGAAGCTGCAAAGGTGTTGAACTGGGAAGCGGAACAGGAAAACCTACTGAAGATATATGGCCGAAAATAAGCCGCATATCTGTCTGATTCCCGGATTGGGGGCGGGGCCTGAAGTATTTGACCGATTAAACACGGGCGACTTACCCCGTACCTGTATCCAATGGATTCGACCTGAGCGGGGAGAGGATTTGCCCACTTATGCTGCGCGACTCATGCCTCAGATTCCCAAATCCGACAAGCTCATCCTGATCGGTGTTTCTTTTGGGGGGATGCTCGCTGTCGAGTTGGCACACCTGCTGAGTCCCCGTCTGACCCTGCTGGTCTCCAGTATTGAGACCCCGACAGAACTTCCCCTCCTATATCGGATACTGGGCCAGCTCCGCCTCGATGTGCTGTTGCCTGTAGACCTATTGATTCGCTTACACCCTGCCTTGTTTTATTTCTTCGGTATCAAGCAAAAAGTCGATAAAGAACTGCTATTGGCAATGCTGGCATATACGGATGCCGCTTTTATCAAATGGGCGATGCGGAGCGTTCTGCAGTGGAAGCCTACAGCCCGGACTGGAAACCTGATCCGCATCCACGGAGGCGCTGATCGATTACTGCCTGCGCCCAAATCGCCGGATGCTATCTTGATTCCCAATGGGGGGCATCTTATGATCCGAACACATGCACGTGAATTAAACCCGGTCATTCAGCAATTGATCGACGATGCGATCTCTGCATAACGGGGTAATCATGCAACAATCACCTGTTGCAAAACTCTTTCTTCCCATTTGAAAAGATAAGAATTTGAGGAAAAAGCCGGATATTGTGCCTTCATTCATTAGGGCAAAAATTCATGATTATTGTAACAGGAGCAGCGGGCTTTATTGGAAGTTGTGTCGTGGCCGGACTCAATGCTGAAGGGTACCGGGATCTGATTCTCGTAGATGATTTTTCAAGAGAGAATCGCGAGGCCAATTATGCTAAGAAATCCTTTACAGCGAAGGTTGAGCGGGATCATTTTTTTAAATGGATCACCGGAAAAGAGGCTTCGGTTCAGGCGATTCTCCATTTAGGGGCTCGTACGGATACCGCTGAAATGGATACGGAGCTCTTTAATGGATTGAATCTGTATTATACCCAGCGGATATGGAATATTTGTACTGCTCATCAAATTCCTTTGATCTATGCTTCGAGCGCTGCTACCTATGGCGATGGAGCACTGGGTTTTTCTGATTCCGACCAATGGGCAGAACAATTACACCCCCTTAATCCTTACGGTCATAGTAAAAACGAATTTGATAAATGGGCACTTAAGCAGCCGGAGAAGCCTTTTTTCTGGGCTGGCTTAAAGTTTTTTAACGTATATGGCCCTAATGAGTACCATAAGGGAAGAATGGCCAGTGTTGTGTTTCATACTTTCCATCAGACTCGGAAAAGTGGGAAAATGAGGTTGTTTCGATCCCATCGACCGGATTTTGCCGATGGCGAACAGCAGCGGGATTTTATCTATGTAAAAGATGTGGTGGCGGTGATTCTCTTTTTACTGCATCATCGCAAAGATTCGGGGATTTATAATCTGGGCACTGGAAAAGCACGTACGTTTCGAGACCTTGCGGAGGCGGTTTTTCGGAGTCAGGATCTGGAACCCGTTATTGAATTTATGGATACGCCGCTGGATATTCGGGATACTTATCAGTATTATACACAGGCAGAAATGACCAAACTTAAGGCGATTGGGTATAAGCAACCCTTCACAAATTTGGAGGCGGGAATCAACGAATATGTCCAGACGTATTTGTTGGAAGAGAAATACTATTGACGCATGATCTTTGCGTGCTCAGGTGGCCTTTGTTTTAATTTAGCCGGATTAAACTTTTCGCTTTGAAAATTCGTTTGTATTTTTAGATCATAAAGACTTCCGTACAAGATGCCATTTGTAAAGCTTCTACTCAACTTCAGCATGCTTCTTTCCCTACTGGTAGCGCCTTGCCTGGTGTTGATGGCATATTGGTATCGGAGACAGCTCGCCCGCACCCTCATGGTCTGGAAAAATCCGGAAATGGTTTTTGTAACCATTACCTTTTCGGTAGCTGCATTGATCTTATTTATTGTCGGGATTTCCTGCTTTTTTACGTACTGGGGATATCTCGACTCTCCCAATATACGAACCCATAGCGATCGGTTTTTTGATATAGGAATTATCTGTGCGTTGTTGACTGGAGCTTTGTTACTCAGTTACATTGCCATTCGTATGCTGCTGGTGCGAGTGATCACGGAAAAAGGAATTGTGGTGAATGATCGGATGTTGAGAATTCCGGATTTCAGAAGTGTAGTCGAGTGGCATGAAATATCAGATTATTATCTGGTCTCGGACTATCCCAATGTCATTTTTACCCTAATCATTCAAAAACAAGCCCTCCAATTTGAGCGTAGCTCCGTACGAGTCCCGATCTATGTGAGAGATGAGTTTGAGGATTTGCTGGAACGTAAGATGTACAGTGCCAGTGCAATCCGTGCCCGAGCTGATATCAGCAGGCATAAATTTTCTGAGAATTAGTGTAGGGGATGTTTAAGCGAGCAGTCAAGCACCCAAGAACCTGGCTGTACGCCGGTTTGCTCTTGTTAATCATTACGGTAGTGGTTTATACCGACGACCGACTCAGATCTGACGACGAGATCATAGAGCGGATAGAGAGTACGTTGCAACAAGACTTCGAATCCTGCCTCGCTTATTATAGTACCGAACCTCCCCGCACCCAGCCGAAACCCGAATTTTGTATTGCATGCGAATTGATCTATGATCGGAAAGATCGACTGACCCAATGGTCGGAAAATGATTTTCTGCCCGCAGAAAAAGAAATTAAGCGCTTATTGAGCCTGGATACAGAACCTGTGTTGAAACTGGGAAATCGTAGCTATTATCAGTTACGGGCCGGGCAGGAAGATCAAATTCGGGTGACGCTTATTCCCTTGAATATCACCTACGATGTCGTGAATAAGTACCTGGAACCCTACCTGTTTTTGGGGCGATGGGGGGCTACCTATGATAAGTATGTAGGGGGAGTGGATGTTGGCATAGGGACTAACAACGGCGATATAAATATTGCAGGAACTGACGGTACACCAGCATTTTCAGTTTCTTTTTTGCCGGCTGTAGCGCAGCGCAAAAATTCCCGATACGCAGTATTGATACTGTTCGGTTTGTGTTTGATCTGTTTTGCCATATTTGTCCGCCTGTATACGCTTCTGCACTGGAAGTACCGATACCGGATCAACATGTCCATGATAGGCATTGTACTCGCCTTGTATGGGTTGCTGAGGTGGATCAATATTCCCCTGAATTATATAGCGGTAGAATTGTTTGAGCCGGATATTCTGGCCTTTGACGATAACTGGGCACCCTCTTTGGGAGATATGACAATCAACATTTTTGTGTTGGCGGTCTTATTATTTCTGTTGTACACCCATGTTTTTCGACTTTCATTATTTGTCTATCGGAAAATTTCTCTCCATCCCCAGCTTGCATGGTTGACATGTGTGTTAACGGTAGGGCTGAGTGTATTTCTGATAAGCGAATATGTAAAGATATTTGAAGACATCACGAAGGATTCTCAGGTAGCTATCGACTTCTCGAACATCTTTAGCACCAGTTTGTATTCCTTTCTGATTTTGCTGGATGTGGGGATTCTCCTCTTTTCCTTCTTTATGGTGATTTTTGTGCTGCTGCGGTTCAATATTCTGTATGGAAACAGATTGCCAAACCGAACTGCATTTGCCATTTTTCATTTGGTGGTAACAGCCGGGTTTGGTTTCGTTTTCTTTCGGGAGGCGCCCCTGATAGCGGCCTTTACCGTCTTTTCCATCGCAGTAGCCATGCTTGTGCTGTGGCGGATGCCATTTAAGCCCTTACTCAATTTTGATCTGGCCAACTACCTGGTTTTAATTACAGCCTTTACAACCCTGATTACTTATAATGTAACGAGGGGGATCGAACTGAAAAATGAGATCAATGTAGAGACTATCTCAGACCGGATTCTCGGGAGCCAGATTACCAATACGATTTTTGCATTTGAGCGATCTACCCAAACACTGGATGCAAGCCAGGAAGAGGTGCGTGAACAATTAGTCGCTACGCAGAACCCAACAGAATTTCGGGATTGGATTAAAGATAAAGCCTTTAGTTCCAATTTTCAGGGCTATGATATCATGCTATTTATGTATGACAAGCGTGGAAAACGGCTTGATCGGGATCGGAGACAACCGGCAATTCCCCCTGATTCAGATTTCCCAATCGAGATTCGGGGCCAGCAGGTAAGGGATAGTTTGAATTTGTTTTTGGTATATAACTACGATAATAGTTTTCAGGATTTATACGTAGGCCGATTCAGCATTATGCTGGACAGTACGGATATCCGGGATTTTATTGTCGAATTGTATCCCACGAGTCTTGAACCAGAGGGGGTTTTCCCTTTACTGTCCATTGATAACCAAACCCTGAATGAAATTGAATTGGTCAACTCCTTCGACCATGCGATTTATCGGGAAGGAATCTTATACCGGAAGCGTGGCAAGAGTTCCTTCCCCATCAAATGGGCCAATGATACGGTAAAGTCGAGTAAGGTTGTAGGGGATTATATGGAGTTTGTGGAGCCATTGGAAGGAGGAAAGAAAAGCCGGCTGGCCGTCATTCGATATGAACGGAAGGGTTGGTTCAATGCCTTTACGACCTTCTCCTTTATTTTCTATTTCTATATCCTTACCACGCTGGTTCTGATTGCCTTGCCGGTTTTCTTGTTTCGCCTGATGCGGGAAGATACAGTAGGGTATAATATGCCTTTACGGGCAAAAATCAGATTGGGACTGCTTGTGATTAGTATTCTGCCGATGTTTGTGATTATTCTGATCATATCCCCATTTATTCGGCAGCGATATTATGATCAGGCAAGCGAAGAGCTTACCGAAAAAGCCGCAAGAATTGCAAATGTCCTGGGTCCGGATTTTCTGATCATGAAGCGGGATGCAATCGGGAAATTGGTATTGGAAGAAGATTTTAAAAGCCGACTCGCGAGCCTGGAAACCATGTCAGAAGATGATGTGAATATTTTTGCTACAGATGGCAGCCGGATATATTCTACTAACTCCATTCTATTTGAATCCGGGGTCAGTACAGACCTGATGAGTTCGGAGGCATACGAAGCCTTGAAAACAGGTGCCCGATCGGAAAAAGTAGTGGAAGAAAAGGTCGGCAATCTGCCGTATTTCTCTGCTTATATCCCGATTGTAGGAAAAGGTGGCGTATCAGCGGGCTTTCTCAATGTGCCCTTTTTGGCCCAGCGAGATCTGTTGGAGAACGAAATTCGGGATTTCCTCGCCTTCCTGGCCAATATTTATCTGTTGGTATTTCTCTTATTGAATGTGGTAGCAGTTTTGCTTTCCAATACGATTACAAGGCCGTTAGCGATTATTCAGCAGCGACTTGCTGCGACAGGGCTTGGAGCCAGTAATGAACCGATCGATTATGCCTCCAAAGACGAAATTGGTGCGATTGTAAAGGCCTATAACCAGATGGTGAATAAGCTGGGAGATAGTGAAAAGAAACTCAGTCAGACTCAGCGGGAACTGGCATGGCGGCAAATGGCAAGACAGGTAGCACATGAGATTAAAAATCCGCTGACGCCGATGAAACTGAGTATCCAGCACCTTACCCGTGCCTGGAATGATAGCAGCCCGAAGCTGGAACAAATGTTTCCACGGGTTATGCAAACGCTGCTCGTACAGATTGAATCACTGGTACGAATCGCGAATTCGTTTTCTGAATTTGCCCGAATGCCTGAAACCGTTAAGTCCCGCGTCGCTGTCAATTCTGTATTGGACGAAGTCGTTAACCTCTATGCCCAGCACGAAAATGCAATGTGGTTGATCGATCTTCCAGAAGACGATTTTTACGCATTTATCGACCGGGATCAATTGTCCCGAACCTTCAATAACATTATCAAAAATGCCCTGCAAGCCCTGGAAGAAAACGGGGTAATTCGGATTTCGATGACTGTTGCGAACGAAAAGGCACTAATTGAAATTCGGGATAATGGAAAAGGGATGTCCGACGCGATTAAAGAAAAAGTATTCGAACCCAGCTTCTCTACTAAAACCTCTGGTATGGGCCTGGGACTTGCCATCGTAAGGCGGGCAATCGAAAGTAGCGGGGGCAAAATCTACTTTGAAACCAAAGAGGGCGAAGGGACTACATTCTTTATTGAACTTCCGGAAGCAGAAATGGAACAGGAGTTGGTACATGTAAACATGTAAGCGGATTAATCGGAATCTCTCAGCGACCAAATCCCATTTTTTGACGTTATCTTTGCAGGACTATAAAAGTGAGTATCGATCACCTTGTCAGTCCTTGCCAGGAAATGCACGTTTTCTGATGGGTAATTGCCGTTATTTTGGGGTTCCCGTTTCCTCTTCTTGCTCTATACGTCCTGATCCCATACACCCTGATAGGATGGCCGTGCAGTCCAGGCATACGGCCCGGTTATGATAAAGCGATTGCATATCCTGTTGAGCTGCTCTGCTATGAAATGCGGTGGATACCTGCGCTGCCTCTCTCTCCTGGGAGTTGTAATCTGTTGGATCGGCACTATCAATGCACAAAATTCTCAAGTGTATACGGATACGCTGGAATTACAGCTGGGAGATACGCTCGACCTCCCTCAGGGGTTTCTGGTTCCTTTTTCTGAACAACTGACGAATGTAACAGGTGCTCCGGTTGATACCAGTCGCTATGGAATAGACTATGCTTCAGGACGAATCTGGTTGCGTAAACAGTTGGAGTATAGTCGTATTGTGGTTCGGTACCGGGCTTTTTCAGCTCCTCCAGCTGGAAAGATTGCCATCCGCGAATTACAACGGGTACTCGATACGACAAGAGATCAGCCTATAGATATTATTTATGAAGAAACCGCTCCACCAGGAAGCGATATTTTTTGGGAAACCTCCCGTATTCGAAAAAGTGGTAGCCTGTCTCGTGGGTTGACATTGGGAAACAATCGGGGATTATCCGTAACCAGTGGCTTGCGACTCCAACTCGAAGGGGATCTCGGGGATGGCCTGAAAATAGTGGGTGCAATCAGCGATGAAAATATTCCTGTACAACCTGATGGAACCACTCAGCAGATTTCGGAGTTTGATAAGATTTTTATCAAGCTCATGAAGGATAATTACAACGTAACAATTGGCGACTATGAGGTGAGTCGAAAAGGATCTGCATTTGCCAATTATTATCGAAATGTACAAGGTTTACAAGTCGGATATAATGGCGAAAATACCCGGGCTAGTGTCAGTGGGGCTGTAGCCAAAGGAAAGTTCCATAGCAATACTTTTCCCGGTCTTGAAGGGGTTTCGGGGCCCTATCGGTTGACTGGACAGAATGGAGAGCGTTTTTTCATTGTCCTGGCCGGGAGTGAGCGGGTTTACCTCAATGGGAAGCTCATGCAGCGGGGTGAAAGCAATGATTATATCATTAACTACAATACGGCCGAAATTACATTTACTGCTCGAAATGTAATTACCAGTGTAACGCGGATTGTGGTGGATTTTGAGTACAATGACCGGTATTACAACCGATCTCTGGTAGTAGCCAATCTGGACCAGAAACTCCTGAATGATCGCCTGTGGATTCGATTTTCCTACGGGCGTGATGCGGATAACCCTAATGCCCCATTTGACAGCCCGGAAGATTTTGCGGCGGTAAAGGATTCACTCGAAGATGCAGGCGATGATCCCGCAGCGGCTACGACGACGGGGATTTTTGATGTGGGCTTTTCGGAAACAGATGGGCCTCGATATGAACGTCGGGATACCCTGATCGGAAGCCAGATTATTGAGCGATATATCTTTTCGGATGACCCGGACAGTGCGATTTATAGATTATTTTTTAGCTACGTCGGCCCCAATCAGGGGAACTATATCCGGGACCTTTCTGGCTTTAATGACAATATATTTGCCTGGGTAGCTCCTGATGCCAATGGCAACCCGAGGGGAGACTATGCGCCTGTCCGAACCTGGGTACTTCCGCGTATGTTGCAGGTGGCAGATGCCCAGGTCGATTTTCAATTGACAGATAAATTGAGTCTATACTCCGAAACGGCGATCAGCCTGGAGGATAAAAACCGCCTTTCAAGTATCGGCGACAATGACAATGCCGATATGGCAAACCGTGCGGGTCTCCGATGGAATGATATTCGGCTCGGGGACTCGCTTACAATGAGTCTGGACATGAGCCATCAGTATGTAGGCGCTCGCTACACCAATCTGGACCGGGTGTATCAGGCTGAATATGGCCGGAAATGGAATTTTGATGACAGTGGCCCCCGAAGGGATGAGCAAATCGGGATGAGTAAACTCAGCCTCAATTATAAAAATCGCCTCCAGTTTGAAGCAGAAGCCGGTCTTCGTAATACGGGCCCCGGTCGCAATACCTACCGGCAGGTGTATGGCATTCGGAGCCAGATGGCCAAATTCCTTCAGGGGAAATATCAACTTACCAACCTCAGGAGCCAGGAAGATAGCAGCCGCTTTGATTCTCGGTGGATACGCCACGAAGGAGATATATTTGCGGATATCGGATTTTTGCGACCCGGAGTAGAAGTTTGGATTGAAAACCGGGAGGAACAACGCTCGGATTCTACGCAAGCAGGTTCTTTTTCCTTTACCGACCTGAAACCCTATTTACGGACCATTAACAGCAAAGTATTTCAAGCGAGTTTGTCGTGGAATTACCGGAAGGATCGGGAGTTTTTGGGGAATGAATCCCGCGAGAAATCCCGGGCGGAAACCTGGTACCTGCAATTTGGAATTCGCCCGTCCAATACCCTCAATATCCAAAGCATTACTTCTTATCGTAATTTTGAAGTGATCGATACGCTGTTTGCTGCACAGGGTGTGAGCGATTCCCGGGTGCTCAATACCAATTTGCAGACAACCTGGTTCACCAAAAATCAATTGGTATATACCAATTTTGTCTATGAGGTGAACTCGGAGCAATTGGCCCAGAAGGAAGTCCGGTTTATCGAGGTGAATCCGGGACAAGGGCAATACGTCTGGCTCGATTCGCTCTTCAATAATGATGGAATTCAGGATATACAGGAATTTCAACTGGCGAATAATCCCCTGATCGCCAACTACATCCGGATTGTTGTGCCGACGCGGGATTTGGTGCCTACGACGCGGGCAAGCCTGAACGGAAATGTGAAATTTGATTTTCGAAAACTGTTTCCTGCTTCCAAAAATGCTTTCAAAGAAACCCTACGCAATATCCGGCTCCTGACCCAATTACGTATTAACCAAAACAAAGCCCGTAATAACTCTGTCGCCAGTTATTTCATTGATATCAGCGATCCTTTTTCAGATAGCACCTTGTTGGATGCCAATTTCAATTTCCGGCAGGACCTGCTCTTTTTCCAGAACAGCCCGGTCGGAGATCTTAAGTTTTCTTATGTCGATAATCAATCCAAACTATTCCTTGCTACCGGAGATGAATTCCGGGGGTTTCAGTATTACCGTGCGACGCAGCGACTGAATATAGGCAAGGATAAGAGCATCGAAAATGACTTGCGGGTCGGGAACAAGTCCGTACAGGCTGTCGCATTTGACAACCGAAACTATGACATCCGATTTTTTGAGGAAAATCCGCAAATGAACTTCCAGTTCAGTCGCAAATTTCGATTTACGGTCGGCTACGAATATAAATTCCGTGAAAATACCAATGATACGCTACAAATTGATGCCACGGTCAACATCCATAAAGCAGTATTTGAAAGCAAGTGGAATGTGAAGGATCGAAACAATATCAATGCCCGCCTGGAACTGATTGATCTCAACCAGCGCGGAGAACCAGGTACCTCTGCTGAATATGAATTGCGAGACGGCCTCCAGCCGGGATTCAATGCCATTTGGCAAGTCTTTACCACCTATTACCTCCTCAATAATGTCGAACTCAGCCTCACCTATGACGGGCGGGTTTCACCAACCGTACCGGTGATCCATACAGGGCGCGTTCAGGTTCGGGCTTTCTTTTGAGAGCCTTTTCAGCAGACCGGGGTCTGCAACGATTACGATTCCATCTTTGGCAAACCTCCTGTCAGACTCAGGATACCGCGCATACACTTATGGGGAAAGTCAATGGGTGCGTAGTACATCATCGGGCATGCTCCGGCAATGACAGTGAGTCCATGACTCCGGCCGTAAGCAACAGCTTCTTCTGATACGCTTCCTTTCCCGAAGGAACGGTGCATCCATACGCGGCTAATGCCCCGTTCTATACAAGCTTTGATAATGTCAAAGGCGCGATCAGGATGGGTGGCAATGATAACACCATCCGGCAAACGAGGCAGGGAGTACAGATCGGGATAGCAAGGCTCCCCCTGAATTTTCAGCGCATGTGGGTTAACTGCGAATACCAGATGCCCCGCCTTGCTGAGTTTATCGAAAATAAGGTTCCCGGGAGCTGTCTTGTCGGTTCGTGAGACGCCCGCAATTGCGATTGTGGGCTGCGCGAGGAAGTCTTCGATCGCTTCCCGAAGATTGAGTTTATGAATTTGAGTACGTCCCATGAGCCTGTCATTAAGTGTTGGAAAAGGAGGGTACGCCCTTTTTCAACAGAATCCGATGACTCAAATCAGGTAGCTGACTGATTTTTAGGAGGACTTATTGAGAATATATTCCGGATATTCATACTATTGATCAACCAGCATTCTAGGTAACCTCCTCCAGCATCCGCTTCAATTCTTCCTCATCTGTCTCCCAGCTAAATGCACTTGCATCCGGCCATTTAGGAAAGTCCTCAAGATTGTGTATGCGTTTCCAGAGGGCTTCGGGATCATCGCCTGCCTGATAAGAAAAACCAAAGAATGAATCTGAATTGATCGTATCCCAGTAGGAATCTGGCGTATAAACGAGTGCCTTTCGATAGGCCATGAATTCGTAGAATTTCGTCGGCATCCGACCCCTGAGATTCCCATCATAGAGGGCAGTCCCAAATTCACAGTGCTCAATCAATCGTAAAATATTGGTGAAGGGCAGGTAGTCAATCCCACCGATGAGCGTGAAGCGATCTTTGAGGCCATAAGCTTCTACTTCATGCCAGATTTGGGTAAACATTTCAGGCAGAAAGGCCATGCCCGCGATTACGAGATGTACCGGTCGGTTTTTGTTGAATTCCGCCCACAGTGCCAGCGTACGGAAAACACCCCGATTCTCAGAAAGGGTACCCGTGTACAGCATATAGGGCTGAGTTGGGATTTCAATTTTAGAAGGGCCACCGGCAGGACGATCTGTGAAGGTGTTGCGCAGGAAAAATTTCCGCTCAGGCGGCACTTCTAGTAAGGTATCATAATTCAGCTCGGCATAGGAAACAGCATCCAGCCATCTGACGGCGCGGCGCTCAGTCCGGCGTACCTTTTTGCCCAACATGCCCCGTATCCATTTGGGATAAGTCTCTGTCTGCGTGATATTGGCGAGATAATCTTCGTGTACATCATAGACGACCTTTTTTCCTTTCCTTTTTTTGAGCCAGGCTCCAACCCATAGCAATTCGGGGGTATGGATCACATAAATGTCAGCATCGGTTTGTAGCGCTTTTCGGAGAATGCGGATGGGCGCGAATAACCGCGCAAATGATTTGCGGGAGAAGTCGCCGGTTGGTATAATAGAAACGCCTGCTTTTTCATAGGGAAGGGTAGCCATGTCTTGACCGATGATGCTGACCTGATAGCCCATTTCCTGCTGAGAACAGGCGAGCTTATAAAAAATCCGAGTGTGCACCGCAGGATTCAGGACGGTCAAATGACAAATGTGAGGTAAGGGGTCTGGCATGAGGTAAAAATGTGGCTGATATGAAGGGGGTAGGTCAATCAGGTATTGAGTTACCCGCTTACCTAAGCCTTAGAAAACATCTATTCTCTTCTTCCTTGCTTATTGGGATATAAATTAGGGAAAAATCAGGAGGATGTAGTACCCGATTTATGATTTCCGTCTCAATACGCTGAAGACTTCCCGGGAGATCAGCCTCAGAGCAAAGGCAGCGCCGAGGAAAATCAAACCCGCAATTGCTGATATGAGGTACCAGGGCAAAACGGTTAAGCCCAGGCTCCAGAATGCAAGGGCGAGGATGCCCGAGGCGAGGAGTATCCGAGCCATTTGACCATACGGAACGCGGATGGGCACATACCATTCGAGATAGAGGAGATAGGCAATATCCATGAAAGCATAGCTGAGTACCGTAGTCCAGGCACTCGCAATGGCTCCATATTTGGGAATAAAAATGAAATTCAGAATGATATTCAACCCAATACTCACAGCTACAATCCGGTTGATGATTTTTTCATAGCCAGTCGAAGTGAGGAAGGTGCTGAAAATGGCAAAAAAGGAATTCAAAAAAGCTGCGATAAAAAGGATCTGCAGGCAGCTGAACATCGTAGTAAGCTGAGCATCGGTACTATCAGAAAAGAGAAAAAGGAGGTTTTTGCCATGGAAGAATACCCACACACTCACAAAAATGAGAGGAAGGGCACAGATGACCTGCCCAAAATGAAGGAGTTTTTCTTTTTCTGTATTGTCCTTGATGAAATAGGCAAAGCGGGCAAAAAAGATCGGTAAAACCGTCCACAAATACATCGTGAACGCATCCAACCAACGATAAGCTCCTACATACAGCCCCGTTTCTTCCTTGCTGTACAGACGCTCAAGCATCACTTGGTCGACTTTATCATGCACAGAATACAGGATGGAAACCATCGCAAAGGGCAGGCTGAGTTTGAGGAGTTTTTTGATCATAGGCCATTGAAAACGCGGCTTTAGCCATCCGTACACCTGAGAAATCGCGACATAAAAGATTACCATGGTAAGCACCGTGCCGATAAGTCTGGCGTGGATAAACCGGCTGATGTCAACCTGGGTCAGGAACAGAAATCCCACTAATATGAGGGAAACAATTCGGTCGGCGACGGAAAGAAGCCCATCCGTTTTGAAGCGCTGCATCGCCTGATAATTCGCCCGAAAAAAGGCCGATATCTGCAATACGCCATGAATCAGTGACAGGGTAGCCAAAAAATAAAGCTCTCGACCCCGGTACCCCAGCATCCAGCCCAGGCCGATCATTACAAAGGGGTAAATCGTCGTGAGGATTCCTTTGGTCGTCAGGAGGTTGGGGAAATGCGTAGTCGCTTTTTCGGGTTCACTCGCGAGGGTTTTGGTCGTGAATTGATTAATCCCTAAATCTGCAACTGCCAAAAAGAGGAACCCCAGACTATACAAAGCCGAATAAATCCCCCAATCGCCGTGCCCCACAGCATTTTGTACCAGATTCTCTGTCAATAGCCAGGCTGGCTTGATGAGCAGGTTGAGGAATACAACCAGACTGATATTGGCAAATAGGTTTTTGATGCGGCAATGATTAGGCGGGTAAAGATAAGGCCCAGACCCGTCACAATTCAATCTCCTTGCCCCAAAGTCCTGGATTTCTCCGCAATCGGTTAGTTCTACTTTGTCAAGTTACCGGTTTCGACCAAGAGGCTGCGAAGCAGCGGGTCAGGGTGGTTTTTCGCTAGGAACAGACCTCGATCTGTAGTGATGGTCGCCAAACTTCAGTTCCCACTCAGGCGGGTTGGCCTCAAAAATATGGCGAGGGCGGCCT